>JAKLKA010000035.1 GCA_023150915.1 Polyangiaceae bacterium | reverse complement strand
GGCTGCGGGCGCGGCGGACCCCGCGGGCGCGGCGGCCGAGCCCGCCGGCGGCGCGGCGGGCTTGGCGGGGGCAGCGGGCTTGGCCGGCTGCGAGACGGCGACCGACGGCGCGATCAGCGAGCCGGCGATGGCGCCGAGCAAGAGCCAGTTTCGAGGGACGCGGCGGATCACAGCTCACCTCCGGCGTCGTCGAGCACCTCGCGGAGCTCGTCGTTGAGGTTCTGCTCCTCGCGCGCACGCTCGCGCTGCAGGTTTCTGACGCGCATCAGCTGTTCTTCTCGCACTTCCCACGCGTGTTGGACGATGCCCACGTCGGCTCGAAGCACGATGCTCTTCAACCGATCGCGGACCAGACCGAAGTTCTTCATCGCCAGCTCGCCCACCAAGAGCCGCGCTTGCTCGTCCAGCTCGTCGAGGTTCGCCGCGAACTTGTCGAGCGCGGCCGCCTCTTTCTCGACCTGCTCGCGCAGGCTCTGGGCCTGGGCGTCGGCCTCGCGCTCGAGCCGCCCCTTGGTTTGCTCCAAGGCGTCTTCGACGGTGTTGGCGCGGCGCAAGATCGGCTGGATCTGCCGGGCATAGTCGGCCGCGCCCGGATCGGCGCCGCCGGCCACCAGCTCGACCTCGCGATTGAACACCTCGCGGAAGCGGCGCCGGACCTGGTCGTCTTCCACGTAGCGCTGATCGCCGAAACCGATCTGCACGCGCCCCATGTCGACCATCTCGCGGTACTCGGCGATGCGCTTCTTGTAGGCCCCGAGGTCCTTCTCGTTCGCCGTGATCTCTGCCTGGAAGCGCTGCCGACTGGTCGGGTCGCTGGTCACGCCGAACTTGTCGGCGTCTTTCAGCACGCGCTTCAGGCCGTTGACGATGGCCTGCAGCTTGTCCGACTCGAGCTCGAGCTGTTGCAGGCGCTGGCTGACCTTGTTCCACTGCTTCTCGCCAGACGCCTCGCGCTGCGAGAAGTCGCCGGGGTTGACCGGCAGCTGGTCCATGCGCTTCATCAGCGCGCGCCGCTCGGAGCGCACCTTCTCCAGCTCGCCACTGGCGTTGCCGGCCTCGTCGTCCATGCCCTGCGCCAACGTGCGCCGCGCTTGGCCGGACTTGTTGAGCAGGCCCAGCGCCTGCTCCATGGCGGCGATCAGCTCGGGGAAGGCCCGCATGCGCGTGCCCGAGCCGAGCACCGCGTTCAGCTTGGAAACCAGTCGCCGCGACTTCTTGATCAGGTCACGAGACGCGGTCACGTCGTCGATCATCCCGAAGGCGCGCTCGTTCTCGGCCTCTTCCCTCGCCCACTGGATGACCACCGGCGACAGCCCGCCCTTCTCGGAGCCGAGCTGCTCGCCCACCAGCTTGTCGTAATAGATGGCCGGGTCTTGGGTGTCGGCCAGGAAGGTGGTCACCTGCTCGCGGATCGGGTCGAAGCGACTGCGCACGCTCTTGTAGAGGGTGAGCGCCTTCTCGAACTGCCCCGAGCGCAGCATCAGGTCGGCGCGCAAGAGCGAGCCGTCGGCGAAGCGCAGGTTGTCCGGATCGGTGACGGCCAGCACCTCGAGCGAGCGCTGAGCGCGCTGATAGTCGCCCAGGCGCACGTACACCCACGCCAGCTCGTAGAGCATGCCCGAGAACTCGGGGCTCTTGCGGTCGACGTGGCTGTAGGCGTCGGCGGCGTCGAGGAAGTTGTCGGTCTCGTAGAAGAGCCGGCCGATGGCCATCCACGCCAGGTCGATCACCTGCTTCTGCGCTTCGGTCTCGGCCTTCATGCGCGTGACGCGACGGAACTGCTCGATGGCGGCGGCGTAGCGCGTGGTGGGCACCGCCTCGGTGGCGCCCTTGGTCACGATGCTGGCGGTCTCCTTGTCGGCCTTCTCGGTGGCGGGGTCGACGGCCGGCGTGGCCTGCTTCACCAGGATCACGCCCAGCAAGTACTGCCCCTGCAGCCCCCAGGCGCCGGTTACGGGCACGTTGCCGATCGAGGCCTTGGCCGCGTCGTAGTCCTTCTTGGCGAACAGCGCCTTGCCCCGCGCGTATTGCAGCGACCCGCTGCTGTCCGAGGTCGGAAGCGACGACAGCTTGGCGAACACCTCGTCGAGCACGTCGTAGTTCTGGGTGCGCAGCGAGACGTCCACCAGACGGCTGACCGCACGCCCGGCGTAGCTGTCGTAGGGGCTGGCCGACGACTTCTCGAGGATCTCGCGGTAGGCGCGCCGCGCGGAGAGGTACTGCTTGCTCTTGAAGTAGCTCTCACCCAGGTAGAACAGCCCGTCGGCGTGCGCCGCCGAGTCCGCCCGGCCCTGACGCCCGAGCTCGACCACCTGCGAGAAGACCTCGATCGACCGCTCGTAGTCCTTGTTGCGGAACAAGATGTCGCCGGCAGCGATGCGCTGCGCGGGGGTCATCTTCTGTTTGGTGGCGCGCGCCGCGGCCTTCTGCACGTTGCCGACGCCGCCCTCGACGCCGGCAATGGCCGACTCGGCGCGGGTTCGGGCCTCGGACGCGGAGATCGCGGCGGCCGGGTCGCTCAGCGCGAGGGCGGCCAGCGCCGCACCGATCGCGATGAAGCGCGGGGCCAGCGCCCGGCGCAGGTCGAGCCAGCCGGCGCGCGGCGAAGCTCCGGAACCTCTGATCATCACTTCCCTCCGGAGCCGAACGAGAACGAACCGGAGAGCCCGGACTTCTGGTTGCCGCCGCTTCCGCCGCCGGCGGGCGAGGCCGACGTGCCGCCGGTGCGAAGCTTCTCGACGAAGCGCACCGCCGGCCGCTGCTCGACCGGAGTGGTCACGCCGCCCTTTTCGTAGGCGATGGCTTCCAGCTCCATGGTCTTGCCCTCGGTCACGGTGAACGAGTGCGACGACTTCACCTCGAAGCGGTAGCCCCGAAGGTAGGAGAACACCCCGTAACCGTGCCCCTGGAACTGCAGCAGCACCTGCAGCGTGTGGTCCCCGGGGGGAACCGAGCCCGCGAAGATCGGGATCTCTTTCTGGGCGGCGAGGGCGCCGGTGTCGTCCTGCTTGTTGTACTGCACCGCGCCATCGAGCACGAACAGCGCGCGATTGAGGCGGAAAACGCTGCTCATGTCGTTGGTGAACTTCACCTCGGCCCGGGCCCCGCCCACGCCGCCGGAGAGGATGGTCTCGCTGAGCAGGCTGAGCCGGGTGTGGCTGCGACGGATCTGCTCCTTCAGCTCGTCGACGCGGGCTTCGAGCTCGCGCAGGCGCACCTGGTAGGTCGGGCCGTCCATCTGGCCGCCGGTGGTGCTGGCCTTGGGCGTGCTGGGCTTGGTGGGGTCCGCCGCAACCTCGGGCTTCTTCTCACCTTCCGCAGGCTTGGCGGCATCGGTCGCAGGCTTCGCCTCGTCCGGCTTCTTCGCCTCGTCCTTCTTCGCCTCGTCCGGCTTCTTCGGATCGGCCTTCTTGGGATCCGCCTTCTTGGCGTCCTCTTTCTTGGCGTCCTTCGGATCGGCCTTCGCCTCGTCCGGCTTCTTGGCGTCCGTCTTCTCACCGGGCTTCGCCTCTGCGCCCGCCTTCGGCGCGGCCGTGCCTTGTGCGCCGGCCACGGGTGCGAAAGTGAGCGCCGCGATCAGCGGCAACGCGAATGCCTTCCAGAGTTGCATCGTTGTCCCTCTCTCGAGTGTTGAGACGGCGGATGAGGCCATTTCGGATCACCGGGCCCGCCCCCACCGGGGGGCGGCGCTTCGACGCCCTAGGGGCACCATCCTGGCTCGGCGGTAGCGCCCTCTTATGTTCGGGATTTGGCGAGGGTGCAACAGGCCCGAGCCCCGGAGGCTGGGGGCCGTGGCCCCCGCAGCCCCGGAACCCAGCAGACACCCCGAGGGAACAGTGGCGGCGCGGGGCACGGTCCTCTAGCGTTTGGGACGGCCGCAGATCGAATCCCGTGTTGGGACGTCCGACAGAGGTAAGGGACCCGGGTCGTTTCCGGGGGCTCTTCGGAACCAAACCAATAGCGTGGGCGCTCGTCCATCACCTGCCCAGGTCGGGGTGACGGATGGCGACTTCACGGGGCGATGCGACGGACGAAATGCTCATGGTGCGCTACCAGCGAGGCGACCGTGAGGCGTTCGCGGAGTTGGTGAGGCGTCACAAGACACCGATCTACAACTTCGTGCTGCGCCAGGTTCGCCAGGGCAACACGGCGGAAGACGTCACCCAGGACGTGTTCTTGCGGGTGGTCCAGAACGCGAGTGAGTTCAAGCACGAGGCTCGGTTCTCGACCTGGCTCTACACCATCGCGCGAAACCTGTGCGTGGACCATCTGCGCAAACAGACCCACCGCAGGCACCCCTCCTTGGATCAGCCCGTCACCCAGAACGGCGAGGACTCGCGTCCGCTGGTGGACCACGTGGCCGACGCCCACCCCCGGGCCAGCGTGGAGCGCACGGCGGTTGCGGGCGAGGTAGCCGGCCGCATCGTGGCGGCGGTCGAGCAGCTGCCCGACGACCAGCGCGAAGTGTTCTTGCTGCGCGAGGTGGCCAACCTTCCGTTCAAAGAGATCGCCGAGATCACCGGCGTGGGAGAGAACACCGTCAAGAGCAGGATGCGCTACGCGCTGGATCGATTGCAGGAAGCCCTGAGCGACTTCGAAGAGTACGCACGCGCGCTGAGATAGTCATGGATTGCGAGAAGTTCGATCGAATCGTGCTCGACCTGCTCTACGAAGAGCTGGACGAGCTCACGAGCGCCGCCGCCCGGCGTCACATGGAGCATTGCGCGCGCTGTCGTGGGATTGGCTCGGGGCTGCGCGCAACCCGGCAAATTGGCGGACTTCCCCTGCTCGAGGCGCCCTCGGGGCTGGAGCAGCGCATCCTGGACGCGGAGCGCAACGCCCGCGCAGAGCTTCCGCTGCGCCAGCGACTGGGCCGCAGCATCTCGGTGATGGCCGGCTACGCCATGCGCCCGCAGCTGGCCATGGCGGCGCTGCTGTTGCTGATGATCGGCTCGAGCTTGCTCTTCTTGCGAGCCAAGCCCGGCGCACGCGAGAGCCTGCAGGTCACCGAGCGCGGCATCCCCGAGAGCGAGAGCGAGACGGTGACGGTGGTGCCGATGCCTGCCAAGGCGCGCGCCGGTGAGCCGGCCAGCGAGGCACGCCCGGGCGTTGCCGAGCGCGATTCGAAGAAGGCCGAGCTCGGGGCGGGCGCCGACGAGCTCGAGCGCGGCTTCGCGGCGAGCCCGCCTCCGGCGGCGGCCCCGGCCGAAGTCGAGGAGCAGAGGACCGAAAAGTCGCCGACCGCTGGCCTGACGCTCGACGACCAGAGCTCGGGCGACCGAGACTACGACCAGGGCATGGTCGACTATCGTGCGCGGCGCTTCGGCGCGGCGCAGAAGAACTTCGACAGCGTGGCCAATCGCGGCGGCAGCAACGCACCGATGGCCGAGCTGTTCGCCGCACAGTCCGCGCGCAACGAATCGGGGTGCTCGGCAGCGGCGCCCCGATTCGAATCCATCAACGGCAAGCACCGCGGCACGGGCGTGGGCAACGAGGCGCTGTGGCAGGCTGCCGATTGCTATCGCGCGATGGGGGATCGCGAGAGCGCAAGGCGCACGTTCAAGCAGCTGGTCGGCGTCTCGGGGTACGACGACCGCGCGCAGCGGGCGCTGGCTTCGCTGGACGAAGAGCCGGTCGCAGACCAGCGCAAGGCCGCCAAGCCTGGCGCGGCCAAGGCGGGGGCGCCCGCCGGCGGCAAGCCACAGCAGACCCAGAAAGCCGTGCCCAAGGCCAAGCCGCCGTCGACGGGGCAGACGCAGTAGGCGGGAGAAGACCAACCGCGAAGTCGCCAAGACCGCCAAGGTCTGACCCGCGAATGGATGAAGTGCTCAGTTCTTCGCGGCCTCGCGCACGTACGCGATGGTGCGCACCAGGTCGACGATGCGTTCGCGCTCGTCGTCTTCCAGGTCGACGAAGCTGATGCCCATGCCCGGGTTCAAGTTCTCGCCCAGGACCTTGAGCAGGTTGACCCACTGCACCACGCCCGCGACCACGAACGAGTCGCCGGCACCGGGCGCGGAAAAGCGCAGCGTGACGCGCGTGCCCACCTGCAGCGGTTGGTTGGTGCGGACGAAGATCCCCAGCTCGGAGATGTTGGTGATCGACGCGTACAAGAAGGTGTCGTCGGCCTCGCAGTCCACCGACCAGACGACGTCGAAGCGATCCGCGGCGCGGCGCTCGCGCAGGCGGCGCTCGGACGCATCCGGGGGCTCGTCGTCGTGGCTCACCCCTCGGCCTTAGCCCCGATCCGGGGCGGTGTCCAAGCCCGGGGCCCGGACGTGCGGTCAGCGCACGCGGATCCGCCCCGCCTCGAGCCGGTTGTCGTTGTGGCGGCCGCGCTTCACCTCGAGCCGCCGGCTGCCGATGAACAGCCCGAGAAAGACCTCGTAGTCGCCCGGCGTGAAGTTGGGCTCGAGCGAGAACGGGAAGACGTCCACCATGTGATCGCCCACGCGCCACAGGTGGAAGGCGTACTTGTTCTCGAGGGTCGGGTGGTCCCCGTTGAATCGCCGCTGGAACCCGTCGATGTGGATGAACGTCTCCCAGTTGCCCGAGATGGCCGCCACCACCTTGTAGTAGATGCGGAAGTGGTACTGCTTGCGGGGGACCACGCTCTCGACCGGGCGCCCCTTCAGGTCGGTGACCTCCCAGCCGACCACGTCGAGCTGCCCGCCGAGGTTGGCGTCCACGCGCACCGTGGGGTTCGGTGCTTGGTCCAGGACCCACGCCGAGAACGGGTTCTGGTTCTGCTCGCCGCCCTTCAGCTGGTTGCTGACCAGCAAGATTTCGCTCGAACGCGCGTCCAGCACCGGCACGTTGCCCGGCAGAGAGGGCAAGCCCCGGTACAGCGAGTTGACCTGCGGCAGGTCGCCCGATCGAACCACCAGCCAGCGCCGGTCGGTGCCCTCGGTGAGCCAGTTGAACGCCGAGCTCGCATTGTCGAAGGTCGGGACGTTGCGCCCGGCGTAGTACGCCGCCGCCCCCGTGCCCACGCCGACGATGCCCAGCCCCTCGCCCGGTCGCGCGTGCGTTCGATACGCGTCGAACACCTCTTTCGGGCTGATCTGCGCCGCGAGCTTCGGGTAATACCCCAGGCTCAAGACGGTGCCCGCGCCCGCGACGCTGCACACCGCCACCGTGGCACGAGAGACGGGCACGCGCAGGAACACCTCGCGCACCAGGTCGCGCGCCAGAAGACCCAAGGTCGGCAGCACCACCAGCGCCGGCAGCGCGATGTACCCCCACGTGGCCAGCTGCCGCGCCATCTCGCCCGCGGTGTCGAACTGCTTCCAGTGGAAGTGCCGCTGGCTGAGCCAGGTGAGCGCCGCGTACCCCACCAGGGCGGCCTCGGCCACCAGGCAAGTGAACCACAGGTTGCCCGACCACAGCGTGCGCAGCGCGCGGGGCCAGGCCAGGTACTCGTCTCGAACGAAGCGCCGCGCCCCCGGGTCGGTGCGCTCCATCAGCGCGGCGCCGAAGCCGCCCAGGGTGAGCAGCGTGGCCACCTTCAGCAAGCGGTGCGCGCTGTCCTTGAAGCTCTCGGGGAAGCGCGGGTCCTCGACCACGAACGCGGCCAGGCCCTTCTCGGGGAAGTTCTTGAAGTCGTAATAGAGCAGGATGGCCAGAGCGGCGACCCCCATGGCGAGCGCCCGCGAGCCGGGCGCGCCGCGATCGAAATCGCGCAGCGCCAGGGCGGCGATCACCGCCAGCGAGCACACCGCGGCGTAGGGCAACAGGCCGACCGTCGGCGCGATGGCGCCGTGGGCGCCGAAGGCAACGGCTGCCATCAACATGGACGAGAGGCGCAGCGCCGTTTCGGGCACCGCGCGATCCGCGGCTACGCCGTGGGGCGGCGAAAGCAAGCGTCCGACCGCCAGCGGGACCACCGCGCTCCACGGGAACAGCCCGTGCCCCAGGTAATGCACCACCGCGTCGTAGGTCGGGAGCATCTTGGTCGGCTTCACCGCTGCGCCCAGCGCCAGCGACAGCTGCGTGGGGTGATCGCCAGCGCGCCCCAGCGCCCTGAGCCCCACCACCAGCGCACCCAGGGCGACAGCCAGCGCCAGCGCCCCCGCCACGTCGCTGAGCCGATCGGGGCCCCGGCGCGACCGGACGAGCGCCCAGGTGACGCCCACGCCGAGCGCCGGCGGGAGCACGCCGATCAAGAGCCCGCGGGCACCGAACCCGGCCGCCAGCCCGGCGATGCCGAGCACGAGCCACACGCTGCGCCTGACCGCCGAGGTCTCGGCGTCGAAGGTGGCGATGCCCAGGCCCGCGGCGGCGATGGCCAAGGCCGACATCGTGACGATGTCGCCCAGCATGGTTCGCGAGTGCAAGAAGTAGAGCGGCATGCTCGCCAGGGCGAGCACGGCGAACGCCCCGGCCACGCGATCGGCCAGGCGCGAGACCAGCGCGTAGGTCGAGAGCGCGCCCGCCATGCCCCAGATGGCGAGCGGCAAACGCCCCGCCCACTCGTGCAGGCCAAACAGCTTGAAACCGATGGCGATGGACGTGAACGGCAGCTGACCCCGGGACAGCTCGCCCAGCGTGGGCACGCTGTTGGTCGAGCCTTCGATGGCGAGCCCCGAGGCCCCGAGCAGGGTGAGCGCGATGCGCCGCGAAAGCTCGGCGATGCGAAGCTCGAACGGATCCCATATGCCACTCCGGGCGATGGGGCCGAAGAGGCTGGCGACCAGCACCACGAAGGCCAGCGCCGGCAGAACACGACCGCCCCAGCGCCGGGCGGCGGGGGCGCCGTCACGTGGCGGCGCGCTCGCGGTCGCCGCCGTGTCGTCGGCCTCCGCACGGTCCCCGCCCGATCGATCGATGTCCGTCATGCTCATGGCAGAAGGAGAAGCGGGCGGGACCTTAGCAGAAGTTTCCGAGGATAAAGGGGATTGTCGGACAAGCCGCTTGCGAACCCGGATCCGCTCGTGAGAAGACGCGCCCCGGCCCGTCATGCGTTTTGGTTCCGTCGCCCTGCTCGGTCGCACGAACGTCGGCAAGTCCACGTTCCTGAACGCCGTGCTGGGCGAGAGCCTGGCGGTGGTGTCCCCCACCCCGCAGACCACCCGCGAGGCGCTGCTCGGCGTGGTGCACCGCCCCACGGCCCAGATCGCCTTCGTGGACACCCCCGGGCTGCACCGCCCGAAGAGCGAGCTCGGCCGGCGGATGAACGCCACGGCGCTGGAGGTGGCCCGCGCCGCCGACGTGCTGGTGGTCATGACGGACGTCGACCCGGCGCTGATCAAGACTCCGAGCGCGCTGCTCGAGCGCGATCGCGAGGTGATCGACCTGCTGCCGAAGGGGCCCGCGCGCCTGCTGGTGCTGAACAAGGTCGATCGGGTGCGCGACAAGCAGAAGCTCTTGCCCGTGCTGGTCGGCTACGAGCAAATGCACCCCTTCGCCGAGCTCGTGCCGGTGACCTTGAAGTCCGGACGCGACGCCGAACGTGTGCTCGACGCCATCGAGAAGCTGTTGCCCGAGGGCGACGCCGGCTACGACACCGACACCCTCACCGACCGAACCACCCCGTTCTTCGTGCGTGAGTACGTGCGCGAGCAGGTGCTGGCGGCCGCCCGCGGCGAGGTGCCCCACGCCGTGGCGGTGAGCATCGACTCGATCGAAGAGCGCGAGCGCCTGCTGGCGGTGAAGGCCACCATCCACGTGGAGAAGGAGGGCCAGCGCCGGATCCTGATCGGCAAGGGCGGGGCCACCATCAAGGCCATTGGCACCGGCGCCCGGCGCCGGCTCGAGGAGCTGTACGGTCGGAAGCTCTACCTCGAGCTGTTCGTGCGCATCACGCCCAAGTGGAAGGACGTGCCGCGTCAGCTGGCAGAGCTCGGCTACGAGGCGCCCAGCGAAAAGCGCCTGCTGACCGCCCTCCCCGACGCGCCCAAGCGCCGCGCGCGAGGCCCGCGGTGAGACCCGTCGTGGCCATCGTGGGCCGACCCAACGTCGGCAAGAGCACGCTGTTCAACCGGCTGGCGGGCAAGCGTCTGGCCATCGTGGACGACGCACCGGGGGTCACCCGCGACCGCAACTATGCCGATGTGCACCTGGGCGGGCGCGAGCTGGTGCTGATCGACACCGGCGGGTTCGACCCCACCGACGAAGATCCGATGCGCCAGGGCATCGCGCGGCAGGTGCGCGCGGCGCTGGCCGAGGCCGACGTGGTGATCTGCGTGCTCGACGGCTCGATGTCGCCCACCCTGGCGGACCGCGAAGCAGTGAAGCTGCTGCGGCGCAGCGACAAGCCCGTGCTCTACGTGGCGAACAAGTCGGACGACAAGCACAAGGCGATGGTCGCCAACGAGCTGTACGAGATGGGCGTGCCGACGCTCTTGCCGGTGTCCGCGCTGCACGGCCGCGGCACGGCCGAGCTGATCGCCGCCCTCGGGGCGGCGCTGCCGGTTCGGCCCGCGGTCGACGAGCCCAGCGCCGAGCCTGGCGCGATCCGCGTGGCGATCGTCGGGCGCCCCAACGCGGGCAAGTCGTCGCTGGTCAACCGCCTGGCAAAGTCCGAGCGGTCGCTGGTGGACGACCGCCCCGGCACCACCCGCGATCCGGTGGACACGCGCATCGAGATCGACGGCCAGGCGTTCATCGTGGTGGACACCGCCGGGATCCGGCGGCGCGCCAAGGTCGAGCGGGGCGTCGAAGCGGCCAGCGTGATCCGCGCCCTGCGCAGCATGGAGCGCGCCCAGGTGGTGGTGCTGCTGTGCGAGGCCACCGAGGGCATCGCCGAGCAAGACGCCCGGTTGATGGGGCTGGTGGCCGAGCGCGGGCGCGCGGTGGTGATCGGCCTGAACAAGACCGACCTCTTGGACAAGGCCGGGCGCAAGCGCGCGGAAGAGCAGGTCAAGGACTCGCTGCGTTTCGCGCCCTGGGCACCCATGGTGCAGGTCTCGGCCAAGAACGGCTGGGGCGTCCAAGACCTGATGCGCACGGTGCGCCGCGCCGCCGAAGAGTTCGACCGCCGGGTGCCCACCGCAGAGCTGAACCGGTTCTTCGCCACGGTGCTCGAGCACCGCGCGCCGCCCACCCACAAGGGGCGGGCACCGCGCATCTACTTCATCACCCAGGCGCGCTCGTCGCCGCCGGTGTTCGTGGCGATCACCAACGCGCCCGATCACATCAAAGAGAGCTACAAGCGCTACGTGGTGAACCAGATCCGGAAGACCTTCGGATTCGAGTGCGTGCCCATCGAGCTGGTCTTCCGCGGCAAGGGCAAGCGAGAAGAGTAGCGCCCGTGGGCGTTCGCTTCGTGGCGCGCGCGGCGTCAGACTCTGCCCTCGGCCCACGAATGGGAGTGTGTCAGTCCGGGCACAACAGCTTGGCGATGCCGCCCAGCGTGCCCAGGTCGTGCACGTCGCTGGGCAACGCCGGGATCTCGATGCGAATCGGTTTCTTGCCGCTCCGCCCGGGGACCAGCACGCGGTCCAGATTCGCCAGCTCGGCAGCATCGGTCTCGGCCAGCTCGGTCTCTTCGGCCAGGGCCTGCTCCAAGCGCTCGACGCCCGACGCGCCGAGATCGAGGCGGTGGCGCTCGATGGCCCGCTGGATCTCGTCGCGGCTCGGATGCGCCCGCGGCGGCTTGTGCACGCGGTTCACCACGAACGCGTCGCGGTGCATGCCTTGCTCGTCCAGCCGGTCCGCAAAGAACAGCGCCTCGCGGACGGCAGCCGGGGCCGGGGTCGTGACCAGCACGTAGGCGAACTCGGAACCGCGGAACGCGGCGGCGACCTCGGTGGCCCGCTGGCGAAAGCCCCCGAACAGGTCGTTCAGGTCGGTGACGAACGCCGCCATCTGCTCCAGAAACCCACCCCCGGTCAGCTTGCCGATGCCGCGCAGCACCACCGCCACGCTCTTGGCCACCAGGTTCAGGCTGAAGCGCCCCGACTGCTCGAAGGCCTGCATCAGCCAGCGCACCGCCGCGCTGTCCAGGGCGTTGATCAGGCGCTCCGGCGCGTCCAGAAAGTCCAGGGCGTTGCTGGTCGGCGGCGTGTCGAGCACGATCAGGTCGTAGGCACCGTCGCGCTTCACGGCCAAGAGCTTCTCCATCGCCATGTACTCTTGGGTTCCGGCGAGGCTGGTCGACACGTACTGGTAGAGCCGGTTGTTCAAGATCCGGTCCCGCGCCTCGGGGCTGGAGGCATAGCGCACCACCAGCTCGTCGAAGGTGCGCTTGGTGTCGAGCATCATCACGCTGAGCCGACCCGTCACCGGCAGGCCGACCCGCGCGAACAGCTCGGGCGCCACCACCTGCTCGTCGCCGGTCATGCGCGAGAGCCCCAGGCTGTTGGCGAGCCGCTTCGCCGGGTCGATGGTCAAGCACAGCACGCGCTTGCCGCGCTCGGCCGCCGCCAGGCCCAGCGCGGCGGTGACCGTCGTCTTGCCGACCCCCCCGCTGCCGACACACAGGACGACACGGTGGCGCTCGAGCAGCGGGGTGAGCGTGGGCGCGGTCATGGCCGTACGAGCCGCGGGGATTACCAGCTTTGTCGCTGCCAGTCACCGCCTGCTCGCGAAACGGAAGTTGGCCCGACAGGTACGGCTCTGGCATCCACGGACCCCGATGGACGTCCGCGCTTCCTCGCTGGCTGACGGACCCGACCGGCGGGGGCCCGGGCGGGACGACACCTTGGCTGCCCTGGGGGAGATGCTCGACTCGGTCCGTCGCGACAGCGACTTCCGCGCCATCGCCATCGCCGACGGAAGCGGCGTGCTGGTGGCCGGCGCCGGAGCGTTCGCCGCCTGCGAAGAGCTGGCGGCATGGGCCCCGCTGGCGCTGACCCAGGTCGCCAACGACACCGTGCCGACGCGCTTGGACCTGGCCCTGCGCAAGATGCAGGTGCGGCGCCTGACCATCGACGGCATCGAGGTCTTGCTGTGCGGAGACGGCGGCGAGGGCGACGCCCTGCGCAGAGCGGCCGCCGGGTGCGCCCGAATCCTGGGCGGCCGACGCGAACGGGCCTGACCGAAGCCGCTCGGTGCGACCCGAGCCCCCATCGTGTAGGCTCGCGCCGTCATGAGCGGCTTCATCGATCTGCACTGCCACTTTCTGGCCGGCATCGACGACGGCGCCAAGACACCGGAAGACGGCGTCGCGATGTTGCGCGCGCTGGGCCAGATCGGGTTCACCCGCGTGATCGCGACCCCGCACATGCGGCCCGGGCTGTTCGACAACACCCGTGAGACCTCACGCGCCGCCTTCGACCGCATGCGCGCGCACCTGGCGCCGGACCTGCCAGCGGTCGACCTCTCGACCGAGCACTATTTCGACGACGTGATCTTCTCGCGCATCATGAACGACGAGGCGCTGCCCTACCCGGGTGAGCGCGCGGTGCTGCTCGAGTTCTACGAGAGCGACTTCCCGCTCAGCATCGACCGGCGGCTGGCCGATCTGCGGGTCAAGAAGCAGCTGGTGCCGGTCATCGCCCACCCCGAGCGCTACCAGCGCATCTGGCGCGACCCCGACGTGCTCGAACGCCTGGTCGACGCCGGGGCGGCGGCGCTGCTCGACAGCGCGGCGCTGGTGGGCAAATACGGCCGCAAGCCCAAGCAGTCGGCCGAAGAGCTGCTGGAGCGTGGCCTCTATCACGCGGCGTGCAGCGACGCGCACCGGGTGAGCGACATCGACGAGGTCGCCGCCGGGATCCGGCGGATCGAACGGCTGCACGGGCCGGAAGAGGTCGATTTCCTGCTCCGCACGGGGCCGCTTGAGCTACTGAGCGGCCGGATCCCCGAATGAGCGACGCACGCGGCGGCTGGCTTCGGCGCCACTGGCTCAAGCTACTGGCATCGTTGCTCGTGGCCGGGGGGTTCGTGTGGCTCTTGCGCCAAGGCGCGCTGCCCATCGTGCCGCCGGCCAGCGCCTTCTCGAAGGTGCGGTGGTGGACGCTGCCGGTGTACGTGCTCTTGTGGTCCTCGGTGCACGTCATCCGGGCGGTGCGCTGGCAGTGGCTCTTGGCCCCGATCCACCCGGTACCGCTCCGGCGGGTGGTCGCGGTGGCCTGGATCGGGTTCGCGGCGATCTTGCTCTTGCCGTTCCGGACCGGCGAGGCCGTGCGACCGGTCCTGATCCGGCGCAAGGGCCAGCTGTCGGCCTGGGCCGCGACTGGAACCGTGGGGGCCGAGCGGGTAATCGACGGCTTTTGCATGAGCGTCATGTTGCTGGTGGCGCTGCTGGCGTCGACGCCGCTCGACCCGCTGCCGAGCTCGATCGGGGCGCTGCCCATTCCGGCGGCGATCGTCCCCGGCGCTGCCTACAGCGCCCTGGCGGTGTTCGGCGCGGCCTTCCTGGTGATGGGCGTGTTCTACTGGCGGCGCGCGCTGGCCCGCTCGCTCACCGAGCGCGTGGTGGGGCTGGTGTCGAAGAAGCTGGCCGTGTGGCTCGCCGAGCGGGTCGAGAAGGTGGCGAGTGGGCTCTCGTTCTTACCGCGCTGGCGCTTCAGCGCGCCGTTTCTGGCGATGACCGTGAGCTACTGGCTGCTCAACGCCGGGGCCACCTGGCTCTTGGCCTGGGGCGCGGGATTCGATCGCATCACCTACGTCGAGGCCTGCGTGAGCATGGGCGTGCTCGCGCTGGGCATCCTGGTGCCGAACGCGCCGGGCTTCTTCGGCGCCTTCCAGATCTCGATCTATGCCGGCCTGGCGATGTATTTCCCACCCGACCTGGTGGTGGGCCCGGGCTCGGCCTTCGTGCTCTTGATCTACGTCTCGCAGATCGTGATCACCGGCGCGGCCGCGGGCCTGGGGCTGGTCTGGGAGCGCACCAGCGTGGGTGAAGCCCTGGACGCCGAACCCGAGGATCTGGACGGCGCCGACGCCTGACCCGGGGGTGCCGGGAAACTTGGCCGGCGACTCGCGCCGGAGTTACGCAAGCAAACCATGAAGAAAGCCAGCGCCGTGTGGCTCGGGGCGGGGGCGCTCGTGGCGCTTGCGGGCGTGCTCTGGGGCCCGGGCGCCGCGGCCCGCGCCGAGGCCGATTCGGACTACAGCAAGGCGCAGACCTACAACGCGGCGCTGCGCTACGTCCGCGTCGATCTGGGTTTCGAGGTGGTCGAGAAAGACCCCGAGGTCGGCTACGTCTTGTTCCGCTACGAGCCCCCGGGAAGGAAGAACGCCCCCACCAGCGGCTCGATCGAGGTGATCGAGAGCAAAGAGCGGGTGAAGGTCGTGGTTCAGCTGCCGCAAATGCCGACCTATCACGAGACCACGCTGCGGGACGGCCTGATGAAGAAGCTTCGCGCCGAATACGGCGAGCCGGTCAAGAAGAAGAAAGATCGCGACAAGGACAAGGCGCCGGACGCGGACGGCGGCGTCGAAGGCGGGTCGGTCGTCGCTCCGTGAACCCGCCCGGCGACGCCAGCGGCCAGCCCCTTCCAGTCGCCATCGGTCGCTATCGGGTGCTGGGCTCGCTGGGGCACGGCGCCATGGGGCGCGTGCTCCGCGCTCGCGATCCGAACTTGGATCGCGACGTGGCCGTGAAGCTCTTGCGCGAAGACCTGAAGCTCGGAGCCGCCGAGCGCGAGTCGCTGTACGCACGCATGCGCCAAGAGGCGCGCGCATGCGCCCGGCTGTCGCACCCCAACATCGTGGGGCTGTACGACATCGGTGAGGAGCCGGGGGTGGGCCTGTTCCTGGTGTTCGAATACGTCGAAGGCCCCACGCTCGAACAGCAGATCGCCGCGGGCCCGCTCGGCCCCACGCGGGCGCGCGAGCTGTGTCGCGAGCTGGGCAGCGCGCTGGGCGCAGCGCACCGGGCCGGGATCGTGCACCGCGACATCAAGCCCGCGAACGTGATCCTGGCGGCCACCGGCGCCAAGATCGCCGACTTCGGCATTGCGCGCATCCCGGGGTCGACCTTGACCCAAGACGGCCGGGTGCTCGGCACGCCGGCCTACAGCGCCCCCGAAGCGATCGAGACTGGCGAGATCGGCCCGGCGGCGGATCAGTTCTCGCTGGCGGCCACGCTGTACGAAGCGATCGCTGGGCGCCGGGCGTTTCCAGGAGACGACGCGGTCACCGTCGCCCGGCACATCACCGGCAGTCAGCCCGAGCCGGTGGCGGCGCGGGCGGGCGTCGATCCCCACGTGGACCAAGTGCTCGCCCGCGGCCTGGCGAAAACCCCGGGCGATCGCTTCGCCTCGGCGGCGGACCTGGCGGACGCTCTGGCCGAGGCCCTGGACCTGTCGCCGCGCGGTCCCATGCCGACCCTGCCAGACGCACGCCACCGGGCGCACCGCGAGGCGCGGGCCACACGGCGAGATCTGACCGTGCTGGGCCTGGGCGTGGTCCTCGGCGCCTCGCTCACCGCGTCCGCGTTTCTGCTCTGGCCCGCTTCGTCGGGTGCGCCCAGCGCTGCGCCCTCGCCCCCCGACACGCCACCGCACCGCCGCTCCGACGCGCCGCGCCCAGCGGTTTCTGTGCTCCCCCGCGATGCGGACGCGGCACGCTGACGGTCCCGAGGGCGAACGGGTCGAGATCGAGCTATGGTGGTGCGCCCGCATGAAGTCGCGACACCTCTTGGCTTGGCTCTTCGCCCTGGCACCGCTCTCCCTCGTCGCCGTCGCCTGCTCGTCGGATAGTGCCGCCGGAGAGTCCAGCGGTGACGGGGGCTACGGCTGTTCGCAGGCGCCGAACTGCAGCGGCTGCCAGCAATGCTTCGACACCTGCTTGTGCAACGGCGGCGACGCTCAGGGCTGCCTGGCGCAATGCACCGGCGGCGGCGGCACCGGCGGCGGCGGCACCGGCGGCGCGGGCACCGGCGGCGCGCCCGCCGGGGGTGCCGGCGGCGGCGGCCCGAGTTGCACTCAGCTCTCGACCGGCAAGCCGGGCTGTGACGCGTGTGCGCATGCCTCGTGCTGCAGCCAGATCGACGCGTGTTTCGCCAACCCCGACTGCCTGGGCTTCCTGAACTGCCTGAGCAAGAACTGCGCATCCGCCGGTGCGAATCTGAACGCCTGCGCCCAGCAGTTCTGCTCGCAGTACGCGAACGGCATCAACGCCTACAACGCGGTCTCGCAGTGCATCGGCCAGAGCTGCGCCGGTTCTTGCTGAGCACGCGATCATGAAACACGCCGCGCCGCTGGCCGTCTTGGCGCTCGCGACGCTCTGGCCGCGCACCCGGGCCGAGGCTCGCGACGCGGGCCCGACCCCCGACCCGTTCGGGACGCTGCCGCCGGCGGAGCGGGCCCTCGCCGGCGGGGTCGTCGTCCTGCGCCAGCCGGCGTCGACCATGATCCGCGTGCCCGCCGGCCGCTTCCAGATGGGCTCGACCCCGGAAGACGTGCTCGACGCGCTCACCGACTGTGCCCGCGAGCCGCTCGGCAGCCGCTGCAAAGAGGAGATGTTCTCGGACGAGATGGCCCGACACGAGGTCACGCTCTCGTCGTTCTGGCTCGATCGCATGGAAGTGACGGTGCGCGACTATGCTCGGTGCGTGGCCCTGCGCCGGTGTCGCGCGGTGCCGTTCTCGCGCGGGGGCAAGCGGTTCGACGCACCCACCTTCCCGGTGTCGCTGGTCCGACACGCCGACGCCCGGGCGTACTGTCGCTTCCGGGGAGCGCGGCTGCCCACCGAAGCCGAGTTCGAGCGCGCCGCACGCGGTCCGCGCGGCCGGCGTTACCCCTGGGGCGACCTGTACAACACGCGGGCCGCCAACCACGGCCGCCTGGGGCTGGATACCACCGATGCGCGCGACGGGTTCGCCGAGCTGGCCCCGGTCGGCTCGTTCCCCGCGGGTCGGACCGGGGAAGGCTTCCTCGATCTTGCTGGCAACGTGGCCGAGTGGGTGTCCGATCGGTACGCGCCAATGTACCCCCGCGACCCCGCCATCGATCCCAAGGGCCCGGCGCTGGGCGCCGGCACGGGCGGGCAGGTGGTCCGCGGCGGGCACTTCTCGAGCGGGGCAGCGTGGCTCCGGGGCGCCTCGCGGGCCAGCGCCGATCCCGAGTCGCGAGCCCCCACGCTGGGGTTCCGCTGTGCGAGGGCCGCCGCCCGATGAAGCCCGAAGACTTCCCCGAGGACACGCCCACGCCCGAGCTCGTGTTGCCGATTCACCGAGCCACGACCTTCGTCCTGGTGCGACCCCACTATCCGGAGAACGTCGGCGCGACCGCGCGCGCCATCAAGACCATGGGCTTCGTCTCGCTCGCGCTGGTCAAGCCCGGGCGCCTCGCCGTGCCACAGCACGAGATGGCGCTCAAGATGGCGGTCAAGAGCAAGGACGTGCTGCTCGGCGCGCCGTGCTACGACGCTCTGGCGCCGGCGGTGGCGTCCGCCGACTGGGTGGTCGGGACCACGTCACGCCGCGGCGTTTCGGGGGTGCTGCTGCCGCGCGAGCTGGGTCGGCTGGGGGTGGAGCGCGCCGCCCGCGGGAATAAGCTGGCGGTGGTGTTCGGCAACGAGAAGACTGGCCTGGGTGAGTCCGAGCGCGAGCTCTGCCACGACTTCGTGCGCATCCCCATGGCCGCCGACCAACCGTCGATCAACCTGGCCCAGGCCACGCAACTCGTCGCTTACGAGCTGTTCGTGGCCGGGCTCGAGGCACGAAACCAAGGGCTGTAGGCCGCCGGTTTGATAGGCTAGCGGCCCATGGTTCCCATCGACCTGCGCTCGGACACCGTGACGCGACCCACGCCCGCGATGCGGCAAGCCATGGCCAGCGCCGAGGTGGGCGACGACGTGTACGGCGAAGATCCGACGGTGCAAGAGCTGGAGCGCCGCGTGGCCGAGCTGCTCGGCAAAGAGCGCGCGCTGTTCGTGCCCTCGGGGACCATGGCCAACCAGATTGCGCTCTTGCTGCACACTCGTCGCGGTGACGAGGTCGTGATCGGCGAGGGGACCCACTGTGCCGAGTACGAGTCGGGCGCCGCCGCGGCCCTGTCGGGCGTGCAGCTGGCGGTGGCGGGAACGGGCGGGCTGTTCGACGTGGCCGAGCTGGAAGCCAAGATCCGACCGGGCGCGTACTGGCTGCCGCGGACCAGCCTGCTGGTGGTCGAGAACACGCACAACCGCGGCGGGGGGCGGGTGTTTCCCCTGGCACGGCTGCGGGCCGTGACCGACCACGCGCGCGCGCGCGGCCTGGCCGTTCACCTCGACGGCGCTCGGCTGTGGAACGCGGCCGCTGCGAGCGGGGTCAGCCTGGAGGACTTCGCCCGCACCGCCGACACGGTCAGCGTGTGCTTCAGCAAGGGTCTGGGCGCCCCCGTGGGCTCGGCCCTGGCGGGCCCACGCGATCTGCTCGAACGGGCAGTTCGCCTGCGCCGCATGCTGGGCGGGGCAATGCGCCAGAGCGGGGTGCTGGCTGCGGCAGCCTTGTTCGCGCTCGAGCACCAACGGGCGCGTCTGGCTGAAGATCACGACCACGCTCAGTTGCTGGCCCGCGGGCTACAGGGGGTGCCGGGGGCGCGGGTCGATCCGGCTCGGGTCGACACCAACATCGTCAACATCGAGCTCGACGGGCCGAGCGCCGAGCCGGTGATCGCCCGGGCCCGAGAGCTGGGCGTGCTGATCAGCAGCATCGCGCCGCGCTTCTTGCGCGCCGTGACGCACCTGGACGTGTCGCGCGAAGCCGCAACGCGAGCGGCCGCGGCGCTCGGCGCCGCCATCACCGACTGCCAGCCGCGATGAGAGCGCACGCCATCGCCGTCGGGTGGTTCTTGTGCGTGGCCTGCGCCCCCACCCTGCCCAGGGGCTTCACCGAAGAGCGCTCGGCGGCCGAGCGCGCCTACGCCGCCGGCCGCTACGACGAGGCCGCCGAGCACTGGGCCAAGGCCGAAGCCGCAGCCCAGCGTCGGCGCGACCAGACCGAGGCGCGCTATCGGCGCGCCGCGGCGCTGCGGCGCGCCGGCCGCCACCAAGACGCCCGCCGGCTGCTCGACGAGCTCGAGCGCACGCGCCCTCGGAGCTCGCGGGCCGCGCGGGCGGCGTTCGATCGCGCCGACATCGAGATCCAGGTCGGAAACGCCGAGCGCGGCTGGCGCGAGCTCGAAGAGGCGATCCGCAAGTACCCGCGTTCGGGCCCGGCGCTCACCGCGCTGACCCGCCTGGCCCGGCAGCGCGAGGAACGGGCGGGGGCCGAGGCCGCGCTCTCGCTGCTCGCCGATGTGGCCCGCACCGGCGGGGGCGCCGAGCTGCGCGAGCAAGCGCACTACCAGCGCGCGCGCCTGCTCGAACGGCTGGGGCGCGACCACGAAGCCCTGAGCGCGTACCTGGACTCCGCGGCGCGCTTTCCCTACCCCGAAGGCGCGCTCTGGGACGACTCGCTGCACGCCGCTTCGCTGCTCGAGGAGAAGCTCGGCCGCCCGGACCGCGCCATCGCCCACCTCGAGCGCATGCTGCGTGAGAAGGAGCCGTCGTCCTTGAAACAGGGCTCGTACGAACGCCCCCGCTACGCCGCGGCTCGCTATCGGGTGGCCGAGCTGTATCGGGACCGCATCGGCGACAAGCCCCGGGCGGTGCGCGAGTTCCGCCGAGTGTGGGACGAGCACCCGACCAGCCTGCTCAAGGACGACGCCCTGTGGCAGGCCGCGCGGCTCGAGCACGACCGCGGCGAAGCCGGCGCGGCCTGCAAGCTGATGAAGGTGCTGGTGTCCGAGGCGCCGGACTCACGCTTCGCGGCCTGCGCGAGCGCCCTCTGCCCGAGCGTGCGCCCGGCCCAGGGCGAGTGCCACGCTTACGTCCTGCGTGAGCTTGGCCCGAGCAAAGACGAGTGACGACTACTCGTCGTCGTCGTCTTCCTCTTCCTCTTCGTCGTCGTCGTCGTCTTCTTCGTCGTCGTCGAAGTCGTCGGCCGACTCGGAGTCCTCGTCCTCTTCTTCGTCCTCGCCCTTCGCTTCGGTCTTGAGGTCGATTCCGACCTCTCCGAGCTGGGTCTCGAGAAGCTCGAAGAGCTCGTCGACGTCGTCGCCATTCCACTCGTCGAGGACGTCGGTGAGAAACTCGTAGAAGTCTCCGGTGTCGAGGCGGCGCTCGATTTCCTCGACCTGCTCTTCCTTGAAGGCTTCGAGCACGTCTTCGCGCAGCGACTCGGTGTCGCCTTCTTCGATGGCCTCTTGGGCAGACAGCCGAATTTGGCGGACGGCACGCCTGTCGAGGTAGATGTCCATTTCAGGTTTGTTCTCCGAAAGCCAACGACCCGGCAATAGACGATGGGCGCAAAGCAAGTCAAGGCCGGTCGACTTGCCCGCCCGAGCAAAAGCCGCGGGGAGGCGAACGGCAAGAACTGCGATATACCGAAGGACGTGGTGCGCTTCGCAGTCGCGGGCCTGGTCGTGCTCGGGTGGGCCTCGCCCGCTCGCGCCGCGGACGAGGCGGAAAGGTCCGTGCCGCCCCCGTCGACCTTCGACTATCTCCAATACGGCGTTGCGTTCGCCGCCGAAACGGTGGTTTCGGCCGGCGACGTCTGTCCGGCCCGCGCCGTCGACCCGTGCATCCTGGGCTCCGGGGGCGGGCTCGCCGTCCGCGCGGGCTACCGCTCCCGAGGGCCGTGGTACGTGGGCGGCGCCTACGAGTCCTCGCGCCACGAGTCGGCCAACCTGCTCCGGCTGGCGATTTTGCAGCAGCTCCGCGCCGAGAGTCGCTTCTATTTCGACCAAGGCCAGCGGTTCACCCCGTACGCCGCCGGCGGCGGGGGCGTGGCGCTCTACGGGAGCGAATGGTCCTCGGACACGGGCGGGATCACCACCTTTCTGGGGGGTGGGTTCGAGTTCCAGCTCAGCCGCACGGCGGTGGTCGGGCTGGCGGCGGCCTACCGGCCCTTCTTGTTCCGCGGCTGGACCGACCGGGCCAACCAGCGCCGGGCGGACCGATACCTGGGTTTTGGGCTGGCCCACGTGGTCGCCCTGGAGCTGGTGCTCGAGATCCGGGACCCCCTCCCGCGCTGGTGAAGTGGGGGGACGTGCTGAGAACCCTTGACGTCTTTGCCCCAGCGGGGTTCCGTTGGCCCCCGTGAAGTGTGATCGCTGCGGTCGGGACAACCCCCCGAGCCTCAGGTTCTGCCAGGACTGCGGAAACCGCCTGCAAGCGGCTTCCGCCCGCGTGGTGGAGCCAACCCCGCCGCGCGGCGTGCCCCTCGCTGACGTCCGCGCGCGTCCCGCAGCCCCGGAATTCGATTTCGCGCCCCGCGGCGTGCCGCGCGCAAGCGGCACGCACTGCTCGCGGTGCGGTGTCGCCAACCCCGCCGGCTCGCGGTTTTGCGCCGAGTGCGGCGCCGGCATCGGTGCCGTTCCAGCCGCCGCCGAGCCGAGCGTGGACGCCGCAGCGGCCGCTCGCGCCGCGCCCGCAGTGCAGCCTGCCCCAGTGGTGGGGCTGTCGAGCGGCGCGGCAGAAGCGGCGCCGGTCGTGTGCCCCCGCTGCCGCGGCAGCAACGGCGCGCACATGGCTTATTGTCAATACTGCGGGGGTCGCCTCCACGACGGCCCCCCGATCCGAGAGGTCCCGGCCACCAGCCCCGAGACCCCCCTGAGCCAGCGCGCACCCTCGCGACCTCCGCCGCCGCCGGCCCGGCAGCCGGCGCCTCCGGTGCCCGCGGCGCCCGTCGCACCCGCCGCCGCGCCGGCCCCCCCTCGCCCCCCAGCGGCCGCGCCCACCCGGGCGCGCCTGATCGTCGTGGCGCAAGACGGCAGCCCCGGGCGCGACTACCCGCTCGCTCAGGCGGTCACCGACATCGGCCGGAGCGAGGGTTCGATCCTGCTGCCGAACGACCCCTACGTCTCTCCGCGCCACGCCCGGGTCTCCTTCCGAGACGGCCGTTATTTCATTCGAGACCTCGGCAGCGTCAACGGCGTTTTCGTGCGCCTGCGCGCCCCGGTCCAGCTGCGTTCTGGGGACTTGGTGTTGATAGGCCTTGAGGTGTTAAGGTTCGACCTGGTGAACGCCACCGACAAAGGCCTGGGTCCTGCGATGGACGGGGAGACGCAGGTCTTCGGGTCGCCCATGCTGCCCCGCTACGCGCGCTTGTGTCAGCGAACCGTCGAGGGCGTCACCCGGGACGTCTATCACGTCTCGAAGGACGAGCTGGTCTTGGGGCGCGAAGCCGGCGACGTGGTGTTCACGGCAGACCCTTTCATGAGCCGGCGGCACGCTTCGCTCACCCGCGGGCGCGACGGTTCGTTCACCCTCACCGACCTCGGCTCCTCGAACGGCACCTATCTGGCAATCCGCGACGAAGTCGCACTCGAAAACGGCGATCACGTGCGCGTGGGTCAGCACCTCTTCCGACTCGATCACACCGGCGGTCATTCCTGAGATGGCGGAAGCTTCATCGGCCATCCGCATCCATGTGTTCGGTCGCACCGACGTCGGACAGATCCGCGAGCACAACGAGGACAACTTCCTCGTCGCCGATCTGACGCGCAAGAGCCGGAGCCTGCTCGAGTCCGACCGCCACCAGGTGGTGGGGCAGCGCGGCACGGTGCTCGGGGTCTGCGACGGCATGGGCGGCGCCGCCGCCGGCGAGGTGGCCAGCCAGCTGGCCGTCGACATCATCTACGAGAAGCTCACGCAGAGCGATGCACCAACCGATCGCGACGACCTGGCGCGACGCCTGGTCCAGGCGGTCGAAGACGCCGGCATGCGGATCTTCAACGAGGCGCGCGCGGACCGGACCCGGCGAGGCATGGGCACCACGTCGACCATCGCCGCCCTGCTCGACGGCCACTTGTTCGTCGCCCAGGTGGGCGACAGTCGCGCCTACATCCTGCGGCAAGGCACCCTGGTTCAAGTCACCCGCGACCAGTCCTTGGTAAACCAGCTGATCGAGGCAGGCCAGCTGACCGAGGAAGAGGCCGAGACCTTCGAGCACAACAACATCATCTTGCAGGCGCTCGGAACCGCGGACACCGTGCAGGTGGACCTGACCCACGTCGAACTGCGCCGGGACGACGTCCTGATGGTCTGCTCCGACGGGCTCTCGGGGATGATCCGCGCGGAAGAGATGCGCGAAGTGCTGACCACGGTGCCGGATCCGCTCGAGGCCTGCAAGGTGCTGACCGAGCGCGCGAACCTGGCGGGTGGGCACGACAACATCACGGTCATCGTGGCGCGCTTCGAGGGCGAGGCGCTGCCGGTCGCCACCGCCTCGGACGTGGTGAAGTACACCAAGTACGCATTGCCCGACGCCTCTGCGGAGCACGATCGGGCATCGGTGAAGTCGGTCGAGGACATCGCGGTCGGCCCCCTGTCGGACGAAGCACAGCGAGAGTCTCGTCGCCTGAAGGTCGCCCACACCATGGTCGGCATGACGCTGGCGAATCTCGAAGCAGAAGAGGGTGACGCCGCGCCCGCACCTGCCCCGCATCGTCCACTGTCCAACCCGCCGCCGGTGTTCAACCTCGACGACGAGCCAGTGCAGATCCCCACAACGGGCCTACCCCCTTCGGCGGTCGGGGTCTTGGTCGTCGGCGCCCTGCTCGCGGTGTCGGTGATCGGCTTCTTGCTGCTGCGCTGAGTCGAGCCGAGCCATGCGGCACGCGCTTCGGCGGATCCTGTGGATCGTGCCGACGTTGTTCGTCATCTCGCTGGCAGTCTTCTGGTTCCTGTCCGCCACCCTCGGCAGCGGCCCGCTTCACGCGCCGGACGACGACGATCACGAGGCCTTCGGAGCGCATCGTACGCCACGCTTCCTGAACACACGACCGACCAGCGTTCGCGAGCGCGCGCGAGCCGCCATGCACAGCATTGCCAGCGACGACGAGAGCGCCACCGCCGCGCGACGCGAGCTGGCACGCCTGGGGGGCGCGGCGCTGCCGCACGTCTTGCCCGAGCTCGACTCGCTCGAGCCACGGGGGCGCTCGCGGGTCGCGCTGGCGCTGGCTCCGGTCGGCAAACGGATGAACGTGGGCACCCCGGAAGAGCGCAGCTCGCCGGAGGCGGCCGTGCTGTTCTGGACGCGCTTCTGGGCCGACCGCTCCATCGACTTCCGCCCGGCGGTGGTCAAGCGCGCCGTCGCACGCCTGGGTGAGAAGTCGACCGCCGGCCGGCGCGACGCGGTGGGCCAGCTGGACACGTTCGCGCTCTCCGAGCTCGTGACCGCCATGGGGCCGGTGAACGGCCCCGGCGACGTCCAGCGCGCCCGTCGGTTGGCGGCCGCGGCAGCGCGCATCGCCGACCAGCCATGGCGCATTCCCAAGGAAGCCAGCGTGAGCGAAGCACGCGGCTGGGTGCAGCGCTGGCAGCGGTGGTGGCTCGTACATCGTACGGACTTCGTCACGCACGATGGGGCCGAGCGCGTCATTTCCATGGTGAGCGACACCGAGTACGGCCGGTGGGCAACGGACGCCGCGGTGAATCGACTCGGCACGACGGCCCGCGGCGAACCGGTGCTGACCGTGCTGGTCGAGCGATCCACGGTCACGCTGTGGCTCCTGGGCTGTGGGTTCGCCGGGGGCTGGCTCGTGGGGATCGCGGCGGGGCTGGTGGGCGCGGCGTGGGCCCGCCGGCTACCCGACGTGGTCACGGGCAGCGCGGCCGTGATCATCGCCGCGTTGCCGGTCGCGCTCTTGGGCGCGTGGCTCGGCCCCGAAGGCCCGGCGGGCTGGGCTCGCGCGCTGGCCGCAACCGTGATGGTGCTCACCGCCGGCGCGATCGTGTCGCGCCACCAGCGCAGCGCGACGCGGGTCGCACTGGACCAAGAGTACACGCGGACGG
This sequence comes from Polyangiaceae bacterium, assembly GCA_023150915.1. GTDB lineage: Bacteria > Myxococcota_A > Polyangia > Polyangiales > Polyangiaceae > JADJKB01. The sequence continues at coordinate 83,498 of JAKLKA010000035.1, read as the reverse complement.
CGCGGGCCTTCGGCGCCGGCCGGTGGCAGCTCGCGCGGTGGAGCTTCCGAGCTTCCAGTGTCGCAGCGCTGTCCCTGATCGGCGTGAAGCTTCCGGCCCTGCTCACGGCAGCCTTCGTGCTCGAGCGGGCGCTCGGTCTGAACGGCGTTGGCCGGGTCACGCTCGACGCCGTGGCCACCCACGACATGGCCTGGCTGATGGCGCTGTCGCTGGTCGTCGCAGCGTCGCTCTCGCTCTTGCAAATCGCGAGCGACGCCGCGCTCAGCGCCCTCGACCCGCGGGTGCGCGTGGGCTTCTCGCGGCACCGGGGGGCCCTCGAGTGACGCGACGGTCGCCCTGGGTGTTGCGGGCCGCAGCGCTGCTCTTGGCGCTGGTGGCCCTGATCGGGGTCTTCGCCGACGTGCTGGCCTCCGAGGCACCGCTGGTCGCCCGCCACCGCGGAACCTGGCTGGTGCTCCCGGCCGTCACCGCGCCTGCCGCCTGGGCCCGCGTCGATCGGGCCGAGCTCAGCGCGGCGGTCTGGGCACCGCTGTCTGCCGACCCGAACCTCGGAACGAATCCAGCGACCCCGGCTCGCGCTCTTGCAGCCACCATCCACGGCGCGCGAAGCATCGTGGTCACGACCGTCGGAGTGCTGCTCATCGCGCTCGGCCTCGGAGTTCCGCTGGGCGCGCTGGCGGGTCGCCTGAGCTTCGCCGATTCGCTGCTCGCCCGCGCGGTCGAGCTCAGCGGCGCGCTGCCAGCCCTGGTGCTCTTGGCGGCGCTCAGCGCCGGCCACCTCGGTCCGAGCTGGCTGTCGCTGGTGCTGGTGCTGGGCGTGCTGCGCGGCGTCGAGGTCGCGCGCCTGGTGCGCGGAGAGGTGCTGCGAGTCAGCGGAACCGACTTCGTGCTCGCCGCGCGCGCCCTGGGGGGTTCGCCCATCGGGGTGACCTTCCGGCACGTGCTGCCCCACGTCTGGGGACCGGTGACCGTCAGCGCCGCGTTCACGGCGTCGGCCGTGGTGACTCTCGAGGCAGCGCTGTCGTTCGTGGGGCTCGGGCTCCCCCACGCCGCTCCAAGCTGGGGAAGGCAGCTCGCGCTCATGGCCCGCGGCGGCGGGCTGGCAGTGGGTCTCGGACCAGCGATCGCCGTCGTGGTCACGGCGGGGTGCGCGTATCTGGTCGCCGACGCCCTCGACGATCGACTCTCGGCTCGGCGGGCGGGCCCGAGCCGCGTCTGATCGGGCGCGTGCGGGTGCTCGTCGCCGTGCGAGAAGTGGGCGCTGGGCGTGCTGAAGGGCCTTGCGCCGGCTGACCCGCGGATGAATATTCCGCGGCCCATGGCCCTGAAAGCGGTGACCGAGCGAGACTTCGAGCAAGAAGTCCTGGCCAGTGAATTGCCGGTGCTGCTCGAGTTCGGCGCCGAGTGGTGCGGGCCCTGCAAGGTCGTGGCGCCCGAGCTCGAAGCGCTGTCACGCGAGCTCGAGGGCAAGGCCAAGGTCCTCACGGTGGACATCGACAAGTCCCCGATGCTGGCCCGCGAGCTGGGCGTGCAGTCCGTGCCGACCTTCGTGGTCTTTCACCAGGGCCGCCCGGTCAACGGCCAGGTCGGCGCACTGAAGAAGGCCCAGCTGCTCGAGATGCTCGACCCGCTCTTGCCGCGGGCTGCCGGCGCGCTCAAGCCAGAAGAAGTCGGCGTCCTGCTCGCGCGCCGCCAAGTGAGCGCCGTGGACACGCGCGAGGCCGCCGCCTTCCGCCGCGCTCACCTCCCCGGCGCCGTCAACATGCCGCTGGAAGAGATCCGGACCCGGCTGGCCGAGCTGCACATGCTGCCGGGTGCGCCCGTCTTGTACTGTCGCAGCGGCGACAAGACCAAAGACCTGGCGCAAGAGCTCGCCGGTCAAGGCATGCCCGTCTCGTTCTTGGACGGCGGGCTGCTCGCGTGGGAGGCCGCTTCGCTCCCCATCGAACGCCCCGACTGAGCGGGGCTCGACCCCACCGCCCGTCGGGCGAGAGACCGCGACTCAACCGCCGGCCGCGCGCAGGGCCGCTGCCAGGACTTCGCGGACCGGCACGCCGGCCGCCTGCGCGGCCCGCGCGCAGGCGTCGAACTCCGGCTTGATCTGCGGCGGCCCGAAGGGCCCCTCGCTCACCTTCACGGGGATCGGCCCGAACGGCGTGTCGACCTGGACCATGCGGCGCGGGCGTTCGAGCCGTCGCGCGTCGGACCAGCGCACCCCGATGGTGCTGGTTTCGCGGAGCAACACCTCGGCCAGGCGCGACTCGGACCCCCGGTCGGCCAGCGCCGAGAGCGTGAGCCCGGGCCTGCCCTTCTTCATGGTGATGGGCACCGCCCACGCGTCCCGAGCGCCGGCAGCCAGCAAGGCGCCGAGCGCGTGGGCCGCCAGCTCTCCGGTCATGTCGTCCACGTTGCACTCGATCAGCACGTGGCCGCCCGAATCCGAAGCTTCGGCGGGGCCAGCGCCCAGCACGACCCGAAGCGCGTTGGGGCGGTCGGGCAGCTCGCGGGTGCCCTTGCCCCAGCCGACGCGCTCGGGACGCATCTCGGGCCAGCGCGAGAAGCACCCCGCAACCGTGGCGACGATGGCAGCGCCGGTCGGAGTCACGAGCTCGGCGTCGATGCCCGCGTCGTAGGTCGGAACGCCCTGCAGGCACTCGACCGTGGCCGGCGCGGGCAGCGGCAAGACGCCGTGGCGACAGGTCACGCTGCCGCGACCCATGGGCAGCGGGCTCGCGATCACGCTGGCGCCCAGGTGCTCGAAGGCCGCAGCGGCGCCGACGATGTCCACGATGGCGTCGACCGCACCGACCTCGTGAAAGTGCACGTCGGCGACCGGCACCCGATGGACGCGGGCCTCGGCCTCGGCCAGCCGCAGGAAGATGCGCCGGGCCAGCCCGGAAGTCGCGGGGCCGAGCCCGGCGCCCGCGATCAACTGGTCGATCTCGGCGAACGAGCGCTCGCGCCCGCCCGGCTCGAGCTCGACGTCGAAGGCCGTGGCGCCGATCGCGCCGGCCATGCGTGGAACGGCGGTGATTCGCACCCCCTCGAGCCCCAGGTGCTCGATCGCATGGGTCACCACGCCGCTCGGGACCCCGAGATCGATCAGCGCGGCGACGGTCATGTCGCCGGCGATCCCGGCGAACGCGTCCAAGAACAGCAGCTTCCCACGCCCGGCTCCGGCGGCGAGCGGAGCCCGCTCGTGAGGGTGATCGTGGTCGTGATCGTGGTCGTGATCGTGCCCGTGGTCGTGGTCGTGGTCGTGACCGTGATCCCCGTGATGGGGGTGATGGTGCGATCCGCCCACGGCTCACCCGCCTTTCGCGTTCACGATGCGCAGGACCGCCATCGCCGCCCCGAACCCGTTGTCGATGTTCACCACCGTGACCCCCGACGCGCAACCCGTGAGCATGCCGAAGAGCGCGGTCAGCCCGCCGAACGCGACGCCATAGCCGACCGAGGTCGGGACGGCGATGATCGGGCCGCGGACCAGCCCCCCCACCACGCTGGGCAGGGCGCCTTCCATCCCGGCCACCACGATCACCGCGGGGGCGTCCCGCAACGCCGGCAGCTCGCCGAAGATGCGATGGATCCCGGCCACCCCGACGTCGAACACCCGCTCGAAGGGAATGCCCGAGAGCCGCAGCGTCTCGGCGGCCTCTTCGGCGACCGGCAGGTCGCTGGTGCCCGCCGTGACGATCGCCACCGGCGCGCCGGCGCGGACCTTCACCGGCACGGTCTCGTGGCTGAGCACGCCGGCCACGGGCGAGTGTCGAAGCTCGGGGAGGATGGCCCTCACCGCCGTCGCCTTGTCCGGGTCGACGCGCGTGACCAGCACGTTCTGACCGGCTTCGATCAAACGCCGCGCGATGCCGGCGATCTGCTCCACGGTCTTGGACTGACCCAAGACGACCTCCGGCATCCCCATGCGGAGCGCGCGGTGGTGATCGACCCGCGCGAATCCGAGATCCGAAAACGGCAGGTGCTCGAGCTCGCGCAGCGCCGAAGCCACCTCGGTGTCGCCCGCGCGCACGCGCTCGAGCAGCTCTTTCAGGCGGTCGGGGCTCATTCCTGCCCGGTCATAGTGCACGCCCCACCTCGCGTCGACCTCGGCGCACCGGTGACGAGGCGCTCGGGGCGTGCCATCCTCGGCCCCGCCGTGCCGACCCCTGCTGCGCCGTTCCTGGGATTCCTGCTCGGCTCGATGTTTGCGTGGGTCGGTGCCGACGAGCTCGCGCGGAGCGGAACGCTCCAGGCTCGCACGTTGATCGTGGTCGCGTCGTTCGGCCTGTTGGTCTACGCGCCCATCGCCGGCTACTTCCTGGCCTTCGCACCGGACTGGTCCTACGGCTACCTGGTCGACAGCCAGCGCCTGCCGGGGGCGGTGGACACCGCGTGGGTGCTGCTCGACGCCGCCAGTGTCCCCTTGGGGTTCGCGCGCACCGCGCGCCACGTTCGCAGCCGACGCACCGGTCCGATGATGCGCCTGATGGCGGTGCCCGCGTTGATCGCGGCCGGGCTGGTGCTCGCGGCGCTCCCACGGCTGGGGGTCCACGCCACCTACAGTCAGTTCCACGGGGACTTCGGCACGCGCCCGGTGGCCGGCAGCCCTCTGGGCTACGCGCTTCTGGCGATGGCCCTGGTGCTGCTCGGCGGCGTCGGCATCACCGTGGCGTGGCTCCGGCGTTCGAGCCGCTCAGCGCAGCGCGATTGATTTGCTGCGCACTTGTTGCAAGGCTCCGGCCTCCGCCATGACCGACGACCGCGAGTCCCTGCTCCAATTGGCATCGAACCTGGTGGACCGCGCGCGCGCGCTCGGCGCCGACTTCGCCGAGGCAACGGCCCGCTCGGGGTGGGAGCTGAGCACCAAGGTGCGCCTGGGCGAGGCCGAGCTGGTCGAAGAGGCCGGGCATCGCGGGGTCTCACTTCGGGTCATCAAGAGCCAGCGCGTGGCGGTCACCTCGACCAGCGATCTTTCGGAGCCCGGGCTCGCGCGCTGCGTGAGCGACGCTCTGATGCTGGCCGAGCTGTCCGAGCCCGACGACTGCGCGGGGCCCGCCGATCCCAGCGAGCTCGCGTCGCCGCCGTTTCCGGACCTCGAGCTGTACGACCCGGCGGTCGAAGGCGTCACCGCCGACGAGGCACTGGATCGAGCGCGCCGCGCCGAGCGCGCGGCCCTGGACTTCGATCCACGCATCACGCTCAGCGAAGGCGCCACCTTCTCGCGCACCACCGGCGCCAGCGCGCGGGTGATCTCGAACGGGTTCTCGGGCAGCCAGCGCGGCTCTTACGCTTCGCTGGTGGTCACCCCGGTGGCAGAAGACCAAGGGGGGAAGCGGCGGCGCGGCTTCCACTGGAGCGCGCGCCGACACCTCGCCGAGCTCGACCCCGAGGCGAGCGTGGGGCAAGAGGCCGCGCGGCGCACGCTGGCCAAGCTCGGCGCGCGCAAGGTTCCGACGGCCGAAGCCCCCATCGTCTTCGACCCCGACATCGCGCGTTCGATCATCGGCACCTTCGCCGGCTGCATCCTGGGCGGCTCGATCTGGCGGAAGTCGAGCTACCTGGTGGGTCGCGAAGGCACCCCGGTGGCAAGCCCCCTGGTGACCTTGGTCGACGATCCGTTGATGCTCCGCGGGCCGGGCTCCCGGCCGTTCGACGGCGAGGGCCTGGCGTCTCGCCGAACCGTGGTGGTCGAGGCGGGCGTGCTACGAACCTACCTCCTCGACTCGTACAGCGCGCGCAAGCTGGGCAAGAAGAGCACCGGCAGCGCGGCGGTCGCCGGCGGTTCCATCGGGCCAAGCACCTCCAACTTCATCCTTTCGCCGGGTACTCTCACCCGCGAAGAGATCATCGCCAGCACCCCGTCCGGCCTGTACGTTACCGAGATGATGGGGTTCGGGTTCAACGCCATCACCGGGGACTTCTCCCGGGGCGCCGCCGGCTTCTGGATCGAGAACGGCAAGCTCGCGTTCCCCGTCAGCGAAGTCACGGTGTCGTCGAACCTGAACACCATGCTCGAGAACATCGACGCCATCGGCAGCGACCTGGACCTCAAGACCAGCACGGCTTCGCCGACGTTCCGCGTCTCGAAGATGACCATCGCCGGGACGTGAGGTCACTCGGCCACCACGTTCGCCTGCCCGGGTGAAGCCCCGGGCGGAGCGTGAAGTCCGAACCCGGCGGGGTCGTCGTCGAACGTCCATGGCGTTCGACGCGCGACGCTCACGCCGGGCTTGGGCTTGGGCAAGGCAGGGAAGCGCGAGACGACGACGCCGTCGGCCCGCACGAGCTCGAGGGCTTCGCCGCTGTTCGAGAGCCCGTTCTTGCCCAGAGCCTTCACCCGCACGATGGCGGTGTCGGCGAAGGGCTTCGGATCGGGCCCGGTGTCGGGCTCGTAGTCGCTCCGCGCCAGAAGCGCGAATGCCCCGGGGGCGAGCACGTACGGCGGCAATGCGACCGCGCCGCCTTGATCGCGCAGCTCGAACAGAGAGAGGTCGACCGACTCGCTGCCGTCATTGGTCAGCTCGACCCACTCGGCGGCCGGCTCGGGACCGTTCGGATTGGCGAAGACCTCGCTGATCACCACGTGCGGCTGCGGCGCGCCCGTCGCAAACGTGACCTCGCCGCGAAAGAGCTCCGCGAACGGATCCCGGACCCACACCGAGAGGGTCTGCAGCGAGGCCGGCGGCAGGCCCCGCACCACCAGGCGCCCGCCGGAAGCGACCACCAGCTCGCCAGAGAGCGACCAGAGGGTGGGGACCCCCGCGGTGCGGACCAGCGCTCGATCGTCGAGCACGGCAGCACACCCGGGGCCCAGCGGGATCTCTGAGCCCGCGCACGCGAGCGGCGCCGAGGGAGCGCCCGGAACGGCGTCGAGCACCGCCGGCGAGAGGGCGAGCCCAAGTGCCGCGAGCGGCGGGACCAGCGCACCGACCGGAGCAGCCGGCTCTGCCGACGTGAGACTGAGGCAGTGACCCAGACCCTCGGCACGCGCCCAGACGGGGTGCGGTCCGGGCTCGAGCCACGCCAGCTGCTCGCCCGTGACGTCCGCCGGCGCCTCGCCGCAGAACAGCCAGTAGTCGGGGCTGGCGCCGGCGCCCATCGGTGGCCACACGCGCTCGAGCACCGGCACCGGATCCGCTCGAACTACCAGCTGCGCGAGCAGCCCGCGCTCGGCGCTGGCCAGCGAGTAGGTCTCCCCGAGCTCGAGGAGGACCAGCGGCCGCAGGGTGTGCTGGTCACCCGCCGCCCAGCGCCGTGCCGGCACGACCCGCTCGAGCAAGGTCTTCGGCAGATCACGCTCCCGGAGCTTGCCCAGGTGATAACTGCTGAGCGCACCTCGCACCAGCAGCACGTCGTCGCTTCCAGAAGCGGCAAACCTGAGACGCGACACGGGATGGATGGCACCTGGGTCGGCGGGCGGCTCCACGACCACGCCTGCGTCGGCATCGGTCGGCGACGCGGACGGGTCGGGCAATGGCGGCCGACACGCGGCGAGCCCACAGACTGCTGCGAACGCAGGGAGACGCATGCCCCTGTCTCGGGCCCGGGCCCGCGCGGGTTGCGGAATTTCGTGTTAGACCGATCCGGTGTCTCCCGAAGCGATCAGAGCCCTGCAGAAGAAGCTGCGCTGCACCACCGGAGAGCTGGCGCGCACCCTGAAGGTCGACGCGAGTACCGTCGTGAAGTGGGAGTCCGGCGAGCTCTTCCCGACCAAGCGCCACGTCGAGCAAATGAACGCGCTGGCCGAGCGCGGCCCGGACGCGGTGGTTCGCACGCCCAAGGGCGCACGCGCCGCATCGCCGCTGGCGGCCCTCGCCGATCCCAAGTTGTGGGAAATCGTCCGCAAGCTCATCGCTCACCCCGGGCTCTTCGCTCAGGTGGAAAAGCTGGCAGCGGAGCATCCCGACCCCGCCGACGAATAGCGCGCCTCGACCGAAGCGGTCCGGCAGAAGACCAGCCGCCCAGTCGCCCAGCGCGCCAGGCCCTCGGAAGAAGACCACGCCGCGTCAGTCGTCGTCGTCGTCGTCGTCGTCGTCGTCGTCGTCGTCGTCGTCGTCGTCGTCGTCGTCGTCGTCGTCGTCGTCGTCGTCGTCGTCGTCGTCGCTGCTCGCTGCGGGCTCGCCGGGGGGCTCCGGCTCGTCGGTCACGTCGTCGTCGTCGTCGTCGTCGTCGTCGTCGTCATCGTCGTCGTCATCGTCGTCGTCGCCGTCGTCGTCGTCGTCGTCGTCGTCGTCGTCGTCGTCGTCGGGACCGTCGCCCACCTCGTCGCCCGGAGCGGGCGGCATGGCGCTGCTGTTCTCGTCGTCCGCCGAGTCCTGCCCGTCGTCGAGGGTGTCGGGCTCCGACTCGCCGCGAGGCTCCGTGTCGCCCTCGGGCGCTGGGGGGGCGCCTTCGGCCGGCGGGGAGGCGTCGGCGGCGGGCGAGAGGTCGATGGGGCCCTCCGGCGCGTCCTCGCCGATCTCGCGCTCGAACACCGAGCGCGATTCCTCGCTGAGCTCGGTGAACTCCTTGAGGGTCGGCAGATCACGGAGCGACTGCATGCTGAACAGCTCGAGAAACGTCGGCGTCGTGCCGTACAGCATCGGTCGGCCGGGCTCGTCCTTCTTCCCCAAGATCTTGATCAAATCGCGCTCGAGCAGGCCCTTGAGCACGGGGCCCGAGTCGACCCCGCGGATGTCGTCGATTTCGGGGCGGGTGAGCGGCTGGCGATAGGCGATGATCGCCAGCGTCTCGAGCTGCGCCCGCGACAGCCGCACCGGGCGCATCGCCACGAAGTTGCGGACGTAGGGCGCGTAGAGGGGGTTCGAGCGCAGCACCAGCCCGCCGGCGACCTCTTCGACGCGCACACCGCGCGTCGCGCTCTCGGCGGCCAGCTCCAGAACCAGCTCTTCGGTGCGCTTCTTGTCGATCTTCGCTGCCCGCGCCAGCTCTTTGGTGGAAAGCGGATGATCGGCCACGAAGATCAGCGCCTCGATCAGCCCCTTGAGGAACGCTCGCGTGTCTTCGACGCTGGATTCGTCCACCAGCTCGGACTCTTCGGAGACCGCCGTCAGCTCGTCGCCCACCGGCGCCCGGGCCTCGCCCATCTCGGCGGTGGTGCTGGGCTCGCGTTCGCTGGAATCGGGGGCGTCGGCCTCGGGGGCAGGCTCGGGCGCGGGCTCGGGTGGCGGCGGCACCAGCCCGAGCTTTCCGCGGCCCCGGCCCCGAGGCGCCTGACCGCTCTCGGGCACGGGCTCGTCGTCGGCCACCGTCTGGACAGCGCGGAGCTTCGACTTCGCCGGGGGAGCAGCCTTGGCGGGCGCCGGCTTCTTGGCCGGGGCCTTGGGCTTGCTCGCGGCAGTCGCCTTGGCCGGCGGCGGCTTGGGCGGCGCGGCCTTCTTAAGCTCGGCCTTGACCTTCTTCGCCGAGCCGGACCTGGCCGCGGGCGGCTTGGCCTTGGCCGGTGGCGTGGGCTTCGACGCGCCGGGCTTCTTGGCGGGCGGCTTCGGCTTGGGCGGCGCGGCCTTCTTGGTTGCCGGCGCCTTGCCCTTCGCGGGCGGGCCGGCAGGTTTGGTCTTGGCGCCGCGGGCGGGCTGGTCGCGTTTCGCCACGGGAGCCGAAGGCGCCTTCGGGCGGGAGCGCTCATGCGCCTTCGCGGTGGTCTTGCTCGCCATCAGTCGCTGTCCTCTTTCTTCTCGTCTTCGGTATCGGGAACGTCTTCTGTCGGTTCCGTGAGCTCGGTGGGTTCCGTGGCGTCCGCGAGGCTGCTCGGCTCCGGGGGCACTGCGGCAGCCGGCGGCATCGACCCGCCTTCGCCCAGGCTGTGGGTGGCTGCCTCGGCCATCGCAGCCGCTTCGTCGTCACGCACCGCCAGCTCGACGAAGATCGGACCCAGGGACTCGTCTTGCGAGAGCCGAGTCATCCGCAACCGGGTCATCTCGAGCAGCGCCAGGAAGGTGACCACCAGCTCGGCGCGGGTGGTCTGCCCCTCGAACAGATCCTCGAAGGTGAGCCGCTCGCGCTCGCGCAGCACGTCTGCCAGCTGGTTGATGCGATCGCTGATGCTCAGCCGATCGAGCTGGATCTCGTGGTCGAGCACGGTCTTGGCCCGACGCAACACGGCCTGGAACGAGTCCAGCAGCTTGAACAGGCTGATGGGCGCGAGCGGCGCCTGGCCCTCGGCCTGCGGACCCGCAAGCCCGCGACCGAAGACGTCGCGGCCGAAGATGCTTCGATCCGCCAGCTGCTGAGCCACCTGCTTGTACTTCTGATACTCGAGCAGCCGCCGGACCAACTCGAGCCGCGGGTCTTCTTCGGCTTCGGCCTCGTCCTCTTCCACCGCGCTCGGGTCGGGTGGGAGCAGCATCTTCGACTTGATGTGCGTGAGCGTCGCCGCCATCACGAGGTATTCGCTCGCGATGTCGATGTTCAGCTCTTGCATGAGCACGATGTACTCGACGTACTTCTCGGTGACGAACGCGATGGGGATGTTCATCACGTCGAGCTCGTGCTGCTGGATCAGATGCAGCAAGAGGTCGAGTGGCCCCTCGAAGTTCTCCAGACGAACGCGATACGCATGCGCGCCGCGCTCTTCCGCCAGCTCCTCGGCCACGCGGCGAGCAGCGTCCGTGGCCGACTCTTTCTTCGGCGCCTCGGCCTCGGCGGGGGGCGCCGCCGCGGGGTTCACTTCGGCTGCTTCGTCGGCTGCGCTCACGACAGCACCCGTGCGGGCAACGCGAACAGCGCTTCGAGGCCGCCGCCCACCAGGCGCACCGGCTTCTCGATCAGCCAGGTGCGCAGGGTGACGCTGTAGAGAATCACCAGCAGCAACATCACCGACATGGGGGCGATCGTCTCTTGCAACGAGTCGAACCGGCGCGGGAGCAACCGGCTGCCATCCAGCGGCGGGATGGGCAGCAGGTTGAACACGAACAGGCCGACGTTCAAGACGTACATCGCGCGCAGCAGATACACCAAGGCGCCGCGGCCGTCCTGCGCAAACATCATGGCGGGGCTCACGCGCAGGATCACGGCCAGGGCGCCCACCGAGAGCGTTGCCAGCGCCAAGTTCGAGAGCGGGCCGGCGATGGCCACCAAGGCCATTCCGGTGCGCATCGACACCCGCCGCGTGAAGCCCGTGGGCGACACTTGCACGGGCCTTGCCCAGCCGATGAACGAGAACCCGCCGAAGACCACCGCCGCCACCGGCACCAAGATGGTCCCGAACACGTCGTAGTGCTCCAGCGGGGAGAGCGTGAGCCGGCCTTGGCGCCGCGGCGTGTCGTCACCCAGCTTGTCGGCGACGAGCGCGTGCGCAAACTCGTGGACCGAGAGCGACAAAACCATCGGCACGAGGTTCAGGACGATGCTTCGGATCAAGTCCGGTGAGAGCACGAGCGCCGCCGTATAACAGCCCTCTCGGCGGCGGGGAATCCGTCCCCGCCCCAGCGACGAATTCGGGCCCCAGCGTGCTACCCTGCCGGCGATGGCAGATCCCGACCGAGTCTGCACGCGTTGCGGCGCGCGCTACGACGGCGGGGTCATCTTCTGCCCCAACGACGGCACGCCGCTCGGCGCGAAGAAGCTGCCCGTGGGTGACGATCCCTATTTGGGTATTGCCATCGGCGCCGACCTGCGCATCGAGCAGCTGATCGGCATCGGGGCCATGGGTCGGGTGTATCGCGCGCGCCGGGTCGGCGGGGCTGCCGACGTGGCGGTGAAGATCCTGCATCGCGACCTCTTGGCGAGTGACGTGTTGGTGGCACGCTTCGAGCGCGAGGCGCGGATCGCCAGCCGACTGGTCCACCCCAACGTGGTCCAGATGGTGGCCACCGGGCGGCTCGCCGAGGTCGGCCCCGAGCTGGGCGGCGAAGCTTACCTGGTGATGGAGCACCTGGACGGCATCTCGCTTCGGTCGGCGCTTGCCGCCGCCGGGGGGGCACTGTCGCTGCCCCGCGCGCTGCACGTGGTGCTCCAGTGCTGCGATGCCGTGGGCGAGGCCCACGCCCAGGGCATCGTGCACCGAGACATCAAGCCCGAGAACGTGATGCTGGTGAAGCGCGGTGACGACCCGGACTTCGTCAAGGTGCTGGACTTCGGGGTCGCCCGCATCGAGCGCGCGGACGCGTCCATCGCCACCCAGGCGGGCGCCATCTTCGGCACCGCCCGGTACGTCTCGCCCGAGGGCGCGCAAGGCAAGGTCGCGACGGCCGAGAGCGACGTGTATTCTCTGGCGGTGTTGCTCTTCGAGTCGCTCTCGGGCACGACGCCGTTCGAGGCCGAGAGCCCGCTGGCGATCTTGATCAAGCACACCAGCGAGCCCGCCCCCGACGTCCGCAGCGTGCCCCGCGCCGCGTACGTGCCCGACGCCATCGCCCGTGTCATCGCGGACAACCTGCGCAAAGACCCGCGCGAGCGCGCGCAGAACGCAGTCGAGCTGGCCCAACAGCTCCGGCGGGCCATCTCCGAGTCCGGGCTGTCGCTGCTGTCGAGCGGCGACGGACGGGCGCTGCCCTTGCCGAGCATCGAGCGCACCCGAGCGCTTCCGGTCGGAGCCGACGCGCCGGCACCCGCCGGCAGCTGGCCGACGGCCGCCCCCGATGCTGCCGCCGAAACCGAGCTCCCGGCGGCGCCGAGCAAGCGCTGGCTGCTCGCGGTGGTCGTGCTGGGGGCAATGCTGGTCTTGCTGGCGATCGGAGGGCGATTCCTGTGAGACCCGCGCTCTGCACCGTCGCGGCCCTGGTGGCGGCGCTTTCGGCGAGCACGGCCCACGGGCACGAGGGCGGGCAACCGCACCCCGCCGGCGCGGTCGCGCCCGATCGCTTGACGGGCATGGCCGAGCTCGGGCTCGGCTGGCTGGTCTTGCCCGGCGCCGAGGTGTGCGTCGAACCCAGCATCGCCGGCTGCAGCAAGGGCGACTCGAGCCTGGGTCTCGAGGTGTGGCAGCTGTTCCGCGCCACGCGTTCGTTCGCCGCCGGCGCCGGGCTGTTGCTGGGCCTCACCCCCACCACCGACGCCCCCCGCGAAGATCCCCCAGGTGTCGCGCGGGATCACGCCCGCCGCTATTTCACCTTCGAAGGCACCGCGCGCTACTACGCGCTCACCCTGCCCACCGTCGAGGGCTGGGTGGGTCTATCGAGCGGTCTGGTGGTGGTCAGCGATCGCTTCGAATCCACGGCGGGGCAATCGGACAAGGCGCTGGTCGGCCCGCGTGGCGTGACGATCCGAACCGAGGGCTACACCGTCGGGGTCGCCGTGGGCGCGGCCTATCTGTTCTCGCCCAGCTGGTCGCTGGGCGGCGCGCTGCGCTATGGCAGCTGGTTTCTGCCCGAGAAGCCCACCCGCTCGCCGTTCGGTGACGAGGCGTCGCTGCGGGGCCAGGTGAACCTGGTGAGCTTCGGGATCGACGTGGCCTATCGCGTCCCGCTCTGAATCATCAGCGCAAAGAGCTCGAACATGCGCTCGAGCACCAGCGCGGCGACGGCCAAGAGCGCCAGCGAGCGCAGCGGCGCGAGCAACGGTTGGATGTACGCCGGGCTCGCGGCCCGGGCGACCAGCGAGCTCGCGGTCTCGACCACCATCGACGCGACGATCAGCGGTGTGGCCACCGCGAGTGCCAGCTCCACGCCACCGATCACGTTCCCCAGAGCCCCCAAGAGCGGCTGCGAGAAGCCGAGATCGGGGCGCCCCAGCGCGGCCAGCACGCGCGCCGGCCCCCCCGACTCGAGGAACATCACGGCCGCCACCATCGCCAAGAGCGCGCCCAGCGGCGTCGCGCCGCTCTCGACGTTGGGCAGCGAGCTGGTCTCGCGGGCGCCGCGCAGATCGTCGATCAGCCCGCCCGCCATGGTCGCGGCCCACAGCGCCGCCGAGGCGGCGATCGCGATCGGCACGCCGCGGGCCGCCTCGACCACCAGCGCCACAGGCCACACCAGCGAGCTCGCGCCGAGCCCGGGCAGCCCGGGTGCCACGACCAGCGCCAGCGCCAGGCCCAGGGTCACCCGGGCCGGAGCCGGGAAGGCACGCAACCCGAAAGCTGGCACCAGCGCCACGCTCGGCGCGACACGCGCCCACGCCATCCCCAGCCGCGACAAGTCGACCCCGCCCCGCGCGAGCACGTCCGCCACCTCTGCCACCAGGCCGGGCACGGGCCGAGCTTTCGCCCCGCCCCACGGGCTTGGCAACCCAATTCCGCCGCAACCTGTCGTTGACGCGAGGCGGGCGGGCCGGTAACGCTTCGCGGCCTTGAGGCCAAAAGGAGAGGTCGGATGAGTCTCGACACGAACACGGTGGGCTACACGACGCCCGCCTACGAGTTCAAGTACGACTGGAAGACTGTCGCACTCTACGCGCTGGGCATCGGCGCGAAGCGCGACGAGCTCGAGTACCTGTACGAGGCGAAGGGACCGAAGGTCTACCCGACGTTCGCGGTCGTGCCGGCCTACGCCGCGCTCGGCGATGCGTTGGTCAAGACCCAGGGGAACCTGGCGATGGTGGTCCACGGGGGGCAAACGGTGAGCATGCATCGGCCCATCCCCTCGGAAGGCACGATGAAGACCGTCGCGACCATCACTGGCATCTACGACATGAAGAAGATGGCCAACGTGATCGTGAAGACCACGACCGAGGCCAACGGCGAGCCGTGCTTCGACACCGAGTGGTCGATCCTCTACCGCGGCGCCGGCGGCTTCGGCGGCGCTCCGCCGCCCCGCGAGGACGTGCCCAGCGCCCCGAAAGAGGCGCCACGGACCTGGGTGTTCGAAGAGGCCACGAGCCCGGAGCAAGCGCTGCTCTACCGCCTCTCGGGCGATCTGAACCCGCTGCACGCCGACCCGGACTTCGCCGCGATGGTCGGCTTCCCCCAGGGCCCCATCTTGCACGGCCTCTGCACCTACGGGCACGCCTGCCGCGCGATCGTCAAGAACGCCTGCGGTGGGGACGCCAACAAGCTGAAGCGCTTCACGGTCCAGTTCCGCAAGCCCGTGTGGCCGGGCGAGGCGATCCGCACCGAGGCGGTCGCCCTCGAGGGAAACAAGCTCGCGATCACGGTCTACGCGGGTGGCCGCGACGAAGCGGTGATCTCGAACGCCTGGGCGGAGATCGGCTGAGCACCATGGCCAAGCGCGACCAAGACAAGGACGAACGAAAGAAGCCGGCAGCCGAGAGCTCGGCTCCGCCGTGGGCGAAGAAGGCGGCCAGCCCGGAGCCCGACGACGACGACGACGACGACGACGACGACGACGAGCCCCCGCCCCCGCCCAAGTCGAAGTCCGGCAAGGCCGCCGCCAAGGCGCCGCCCCCGGAACCCGATGACGACGACGACGACGACGACGACGACGACGAGCCCCCGCCCCCGCCCAAGTCGAAGCGCGGAGCCAAGGCCGACCTGCCGGTGCGCGCTGCGGACCGCGGTCGCGGCCGCCCCACGGCTCGCGACCTCAAGAAGCCCACTGCACTGCCGCCGGACGACGGCCTGCCGAACTGGCTGCCGTGGGCCGTGATGATCGGGCTCATCTCGCTGGGTGTGCTGGGCGCGATGGGTGTGTTCTCGAAGAAGCCCGGCGCCGAGAGCGCGGCCGACGCACCGGCTGCGTCGGCTCAGCCGGCCGAGCCCACGCAGATCGCCGCTCAGCACCTGCTCGTGCAGTACAAGGGCAGCATGCGCGCCGGTCCCAACGTCGAGCGCACCAAAGAGCAGGCCAAGGCCCGCGCCGAAGAGGCCTTGAAGAAGGCCAAGGGTGGCGGCAACTTCGACGCCCTGGTGGGCGAGTACTCCGACGAGCCCGGCGCGGGCGAGCGGAAAGGTCAGCTCGGCAAGTTCTCACGCCAGATGATGGTCAAGCCGTTCTCGGACGCCGCCTTCAAGCTGAAGGTCGGCGAGCTGTCGGGGCTGGTCGAGACCGATTTCGGCTACCACGTGATCAAGCGTACGGAGTGACGGTGCGGAAGCTCTTCGCTCTCGCCGGTGGGGTCGGGCTCGCGCTCGGCCCCCTGCTCGGCGGCTGCGTCCTCACCACGCACGAGGCGCCCAGCGAGCCGCCACGCGGCGCTGTCGCGCCGATCTGGCCACCGCTGGGCGAGCCGCCGGCCACGCCCATCCAAGGCGGCGAGGGCGAAGAGGGCTCGGGCACCACGGCGGCGCGCCCCGAGACCATCGGTGCACGGCACATCTTGGTCATGCACCGCACGGGCATGCGGGCACCCGACACCATCACCCGCAGCAAAGAAGAAGCGAGGAAGCGCGCCGACGAGGCGCTGAAGCGCGCGCGCGCCGGCGAGGACTTCGCCAAACTGGTGGTCGAGTACTCCGACGAGCCCGGCGCCAAGGCGCGGGGCGGCAGCCTGGGGCGCTTCCCGCGGGGCGTGATGGTCAAAGAGTTCGAGAACGCCGCCTTCTCCCTCGAGCCGGGCCAGATCTCGGACGTGATCGAGAGCCCGTTCGGCTTCCACGTGATCCAGCGCACCGAGTGAGCGCGGCGCGGCGCCGGGGCATCGCCGCCCGTGGGTCAGCGCAGCATGTTCTTGGCGATCACCATGCGCTGCACCTCGCTGGTGCCCTCGCCGATCTCGCACAGCTTCACGTCGCGCAGGTGGCGCTCCACGTCGAACTCGCGCGTGTAGCCGTAGCCCCCGTGGATCTGCAGCGCCTCGTTGCAGGCGCGGGTCGCGGCCTCGCTGGCGAACAGCTTGCCCATCGCCGCCTCGGGCCCGTACGGGCGGCCCAGGTCGCAGAGCCAGGCGGCGCGGTAGATGAGCAGCTCGGCGGCGTCGAGCTCGGTCTGGGCATCGGCCAGCTTCCACTGGATGGCCTGGAACTCGGCGATCGCCTTGCCGAACGCGCGCCGATCCTTGGCGTAGGCCACGGCGGCGGCCAGCGCCCCGCGCCCCAGGCCCAGCGCCATGGCCCCGATGCTGATCCGACCGCGGTCGAGGATCTTCATCGTGTCGTAGAAACCTTGATCCACGCCGCCGATGCGGTGCGAATCGGGCACGCGCACGTTCTCGAAGGTCAGCTCGACGGTGTCGCTCGATCGGCAGCCGTACTTCTCGAGGTGTTTGCTGGCAGAAAACCCGGGCGTTCCCCGGTCGACCACGAAGGCCGTGATCCCGCGCTGCGGCGGAACCTGCTTGTTGGTGCGCGCCAGCACCACGCAGAAGCCACCCACCGAGCCCTGGGTGATGAACATCTTGGTGCCGTTGATCACCCAGTGGTCGCCGTCGCGCACCGCGGTGGTCTGCATGCCGGCGCTGTCCGAGCCCGAACCGGGCTCGGTGAGCGCCCACGCGGCCAGCCACTCGCCGGTCGCCGCTTTCGGCAAGTACTTCCGCTTCTGCTCGTCGTTGCCGAAGCTCAGAATGTGGCTGGTGCCGAGCCCGTTGTGGCTGGCCACCGTCAACGCCAGCGAGCCGTCGACCCGCGCGCACTCTTCCACGCAGAGGGCATACGAGAGCGTGTCCATCGCCGCACCGCCGTACTCTTCGGGGATACGGATGCCGAGCAGCCCGAGCTCGGCCAGCTTGGGCACGATCTCGTGGGGGAAGCGCTCGGCCTCGTCCCACGCCTTGGCGTGCGGGCGCACTTCGCGCTCGCAGAACTCGCGCACGCTGGCGCGCAACAACCGGTGCTGCTCGGATAGCTCGAAGTCCACGCCGGGCTTGCTACCACGAGTCGGGGTGCGTCTCTACTTGCCCTCGCACAGCGCCTTCAGGCGTTCGTTTTTCTCGGCCTCGCTCAGGCTGACCTTCTGGGCGTCGGCGGCGGCCATGGCGCCGGTCAGCACGTGCTCCTCGTCGCCGACGCCGAACACCTGCGCGCCCTTGCGGCAGACCATCCAGCCGATTTTCGGACTCGAATCGTCGTCGCGACGCTGAAACGACAGCCCCTCGAACGTGGCGCCCTTGAGCGCCTTGGCCCCGTCGACCTTCTTCAGGGTGGCGAGCACGTCCTTGGCCCCGGCCTCGTCGGCGCGCGCCAGCGAGAGCGTGCGCCAGCGCTTCGCGCCCTCCTTGTAGAAACCGACGGCGCCCGGCCCCACCCCCGAGATCCCGAGCACGTCACCCGTGGTGAACGACACCCCCATCGCGATCAGGCCGGCAGACGGGAGCGCCAGCGCCGCGCGGGGCGGTTCCTTGTCGCCGGTGATCTTGTCGCCGATCGCCTTGGCGATGGGCGGGATGGCCTTCTGCGCGCTCGCCTTCAACTGGTCGGGGGACTCGACCTCGTTGGTGTACGACAGCTCGACCACGTGCTCGCCGCGCCACACGTAGGCGATCCCGGTTCCGGCAGCCCCGGCGCCGCCCGCCTCGAGCTTGGCCGGAGCGCTCTCGACCGGATCGGAATCGGCGACCACACGCTTGGTGAAGAAGGCATAGGCGCCTTCCTTGCTCGCGAAGTGCGACAGGTTGACGCTCACCGCGCCGGGCGAGCCCTTGCCGTCGACGTAGCGCAGCGTGACGACCCGCCGGAGCCCGAAGCTCTTGTAGACCTCGCACTCGCCGTCGAACAGCTCGGTACAGACCTTGTCGACGTTGGCGGGGGCGTTCTCGCCGTAGGCGCGTGTCTCCCCGTTTGGGTCCACGCAGTAGTCGCCGGCCGTGCGGGCGAACATCGGCGCCGAGAGCTTGTCGCTGACCGTGCCGCCACCGCCCGCGCAGGTGCCGGGCTTGCTGCTCTCGATGGGGGGCGGCGCGGAGCCCTTGTCGGCCTCGGGGGGCGGCTTCTTGTCGCAGCCAGGGAGCAGGACCAAGGCCAGCAGCCAGGGGTGACGGGCGAGCATGGGGCGGACTTAGATCGAGGCGGCCGCACAAGCAATTGTTCGGCCGGCCCGGCCCCCGCGCCCTGAAACGATTGCATAGCGCTGCAATCCTTACTGCCCGGGCGGCGCCACCCACCTCGAATCACCTGGAAATCCGGGGGGGTCTGCCCGCACGCCTCGGCACAAGGCTTGCTCCACTGGCCCCCGTGGTGGTGCGCGTACCCAATCGAGCCCGGCAGCTGGCTGTCCCCCCCCGGGGCGCGGAGCGGGGCTTCACGCTGATCGAGCTGATGGTGGTGGTGATCATCATCGGGGCCCTGGCGGTGCTGGCCATCCCGACCATCAGCGGTCAGATGCGCTCGCGGCGCGCCCAGTTCGTCGCCAAAGAGGTGTCGAACCTCTATCGCAACGGCCGGCTGCGAGCCATGGGCCGCGGCTCGGCGGTGATGGTCCGGTACAGCCGCGCGGTCGACGCCGAAGGGCGCTTCGACGTGCGCGAGGCCGTGCGGACCAATCCGAACAACCCCGCCTGTGATCGGCTGCCGGTGTCGAGCTGCACCGTCACCAACTGGGACCCGAACCAGACCCAGAGCCAGGTCATTGGCGGGGTGTTGATCAAGGGTCGCGCCGAGCTCGATGGCGTGCGCGCCCGGGCGCGCGACCCGAACGGCGCCGACGTGGCCACGATGGATGTGTGCTTCACCCCCATGGGGCGTGCGTTCGTGCGCTACGCCGTGGCCGGTCAGTTCAATCCGCTCACCGCGGTGCCGCGCCTGATGGTGACGCGGGTCGACACCAGCACCAATGTCCCCGTTGGCCCCGCGCGCTGGGTGCTGGTGCTGCCGAACGGCAGCGCACGGCTCGGCACCGCCACCGTGGAGGCAACCCTGTGAGCGTCCGGGCAACGGGCCGCCGCGGCTACACCGCCGTCGAGCTGCTGATGGCCATCAGCATCTTCGCCATCGGCGTCTCGGGCATCATCGCGATGCAGAAGGTGACCGTCGGCGCCAACAAGCACGCGCGCGACCTGGCCATCGCCACGCACATCGCCCAGGCCTGGCTCGAGCAACTCTCGGCCGACGCGGCCGCCTGGAACCACCCGTCGCCCAAGGCCACCACGTCGGATCTGAACCAGACCACCTGGCTGCAGCAGGTGGGCGCGGGTTGGGTTAGGCCGGCATATAGCGGCGCGCGGGTGTTCGGTGCGGGTTTCGACGCGCTGGGCAATCCGGTGTCGGACGCGAACCCGGGCGATGCGGTGTTCTGCGCGCACATCCGGCTGTCGTGGCTCTACCCGGAAGCGTCCGGCAACGGCCTGATCCGCACCGAGGTGCGGGTCTTCTGGCTGCGCGACGGGCAGGGCGCGCCGATCGGCAACCAGCCCGTCTGCGCTCCGGCCACCGCGCCCGCCGCCGTCGAAGGCGCCGGGCTCAAGTACCACTTCGTCCACCAGGCTTCGGCCGCGAAGCAGAACACCGCACCGTGATGGCCTCCGTACCTTTGCTCCAACCCGCATTCGCTCGCCGCCGGCGCCGGCGGGGCTTCACCCTGGTCGAGCTGATGGTGGCCGTCACCGGCGGCCTGTTCGTCGCGCTGGCGGTGTTCGCCATCTCGCGCCAGAGCGGGCGCTTCTACACCCGCGAGTCGCGCGTGTCGGACGCCACACTGGGCGCGCTGGTGGGGTTCGAGCGGCTCAAGGCCGACGTGGCCCGCGCCGGGTTCCTGTCGAGCCCCAACGTGGCTGCAGACCCCAACCTGTGCGGCACCCCCACGGCCTACCCGAACATGCTGCGCCGCCTGGCCTCGGTGCGCATTCGACCCGGGCAGTCCCCGGCCGCGCTGGCCCAGCACATGATCGACAACGGTCGGGCGCCCGACGAGCTGATGATCATGGGCAGCTACACCGGCGCCGAGGTGTTCCCGATCTGGAACGTCGAGGTGGTGGGCAACGAGTACGTGGTGCACCTCCAGTCGCTGACCGGTCCGCTGGGCCGGATGGGGTATGCCGCATCAGCCAACAAGCAGGCCATGCTCGAGGGGATCTTCGGCAGCGTCCGGGGTCGCGGCTTGCGCATTCAAGATCAATCGGGCGAGGTGCAGTACGGCACCATCAACCGGGTCGCAACGGCCGTCAGCCCGCAGGTGATCCTCGAAAACCAGCCTTCCCTGCTGTTTCGGCAGGGTGCGGGCAACCTGTGTGGGCTGAAGGGCAACGTGACCGGCGCGGTGGTCAACGTGGTGAACTTCGTGCGCTACGACCTGCGGAACATCCAGGCGAACGCCGCCTACGCCACCGCCTACACCTCCGGCGGCCACCCCTATGACTCGACCACGCGCTTCGATCTGGTCCGGGCCGAGGTCGACACCGCCGGCACCCTGATCGCTGGCACCGAAGAGTTGATCAGCGAGTACGCCGTGGACTTCAAGCTGGGCATCACCCACGCCGACAACGCCGTGCCCTCGATCACCGATCAGACCCTGCAAGTCTTCCCCGAGACCAACGCCGCGGCGATCGTTGCCCGCGCGGGCGATCTGGTGGGCGACGTCGCCAACCCGAGCAATGGCCCGCAGCGCGTGCGCGCGGTGCGCATTCGGCTGGCGGTCCGCTCGCAAGAGCCGGATCGCGACACCAGCCCCCCCACCCCCTTGCCCGGCCAGCTCTTCCGGGTGGGCCTGGGGCCCAGCGCCGGGGCGCCCTTCGCTCGGGTGCGCACCATTCAAGCCGACGTGGCCCTCAACAACCAGACGGCGGTGTTCTACTGATGGCTTGGCGCAGGCTTCGCAGACGGTCGGGCGAGCGCGGCGCCGCCGTGTTCGTGGTGGTGCTCGCCATCACCCTGCTCACGGCCATCGGCGTGTTCGCGCTGCGCAACGCCAGCCTGGTCGAGCAGGCAGCGGGCTACGACCGACAGGCCTCGCAGACGCTCTACCTCAGCGAGTACGCCGCCCGTTCCGTGGCGGCCGAGGTCGGCTCGGGCGCGGCGCGCACCTACATCGACAAGGTCGCGACCGGCACCGACACCTGCTACGCCAACAACCAGCTCGACGCGAACGCGCTCGACCCGAACATCACCTATCTGCCCTGCTACAAGCTCTTTTACACCGACATCGAGCAGCGGGTGGACAAGCACTTCCCCGGCAACAAGGTGCTCGACGCGCACGGGGGTGCCAACGCCGGCAGCCTGGGGCCGAAGTTGCCGGTCGGCGTGGACGCGACCGAGGGCGTGTTCGTGGTCGAGATGACGGATCCGGCCGAGAGCACGCCCACCCCCGGCTCGGCGGTGGGCGGGAACAACCCCGCCAACACCTTCCGCGACGTGCAGGTCACGTTCACGGCTTTCGCTCAAGTGCGCCGAGTGGATCCCAATCCGGGCGATCCCTGGTGCTCGAACGCATCCCTTTCGACGTCCGCCAGCGTCACCTCGCTGCGCTCACACGTCACTCTGAGAAACGTACCGCGGTGAGGAGAGAACGATGAGGCAGTCTTCTCGGCTTTTGCTCGGTTCGGCGCTGGCGCTGGGGGCGGTGCTCGCCGCACCGCGCGTGGGCGCTCAGGTCGACGTCAACCCACCCCCGCCGAACGTCATGCTCCTGGTCGATACCTCGGGGTCGATGGAGTACAAGTCGTCGAGCGCCGCCTTCCCCAGCTGCGACCCCACGCAGGACAACGTCAGCGAGAAGAGCCGCTGGGTCGAGCTGGTCGAGGTGATGACCGGCAGCATCGAGGACTATCGCTGCGAGGCGATCGATCGCAACGGGAACGGCTTCAACACCGAGTACAGCATCTCGGGCACCGATTCGCCAGACCGCTACTACTCGAACCCGTACCACCGGCCGATGCACAAGAAGTGCGCGCCGGGGCCGGGCACGCTGCCCGCCACCGCCTTCGACTGGGCGGACATCCGCTTCCGCGAGTACGACGACATCAACAAGAACTGCGACTTCAAGCAGGACAAGGACGGTCTGCTCGACGACGGCGCCTTCCGTAAGAGCGTGCGCTTCGGGCTGATGACCTTCGACACCCACGCGGATCCGAACCGCGGGCACGCCGGCAACGTCCCCAACTATCCGAACGGCCGCGACGGCGCGTGGAGCTACTTCCTGGGCAACTCCAAGAAGGGCAAGCCCAACGGCTGCAACGTGGACTCGGACATGGAAGTGGGTGCCCGCAACAACGCGGCCCCCCCGTGGGAAGGTCGGCTGATGACCTTCGGCCAGCCCACGGACAACCCCGAGACGCAGAACGACCGCATTCAGCAGGTGCTGCTCGGGACCCGCCCGTACGGCGCCACGCCCATCGCCGGCATGCTGGACGACGCCCGTGAGTTCATCTGGAACGACACCACGCCCGACCCGCTGAACCCCACCAAGGAGCTGGGCCCGAAGAACGATCCGTTCGTCGGCGGCGGGTGCCGCAAGAACCACATCATTCTGCTCTCGGACGGCGAGCCGAACATGGATCTGCGGCCCTGGTGCGAGGGCGGCGGCAACTGCCCCTACCCCAAGCCCGAGGACACCGCGCTCACCCTGGCCAGCGACGCGACCAACCCCGTGCCGGTGTTCGTGATCGGCTTCGCGGTCGCGAACCTGACCATCTCGGTCGGCCCCGACAGCGGCACCGCCGTCGACTGCAAGACGATGACGGCGTTCAACCTCAGCAATGCCAACGGCTGGTGCGCCAAGAACCCAGGCGACTCGAAGCTGCAGGCCTGCTGCGCGCTGAACCGCATCGCCTACAACGGCGGCACCACCCGCGCCTACTTCGCCAACGACAAAGACGAGCTCCGCGCGGCGCTGTCGTCGATTCTCTCTGGCATCGCGGCATCGGCCTCGAGCCGCACGCTGCCGGTCTTCGCCTCGGTCCCCGGTGGGGCGTCGGGCGCGGGCCCGGCGGGCTTCCGCTTCTACAGCTCGTTCAAGCCCAGTCAGTTCGGCTTGTGGCGCGGCATCCTCGAGCGCCAGCGCATCTTGTGCGTGCCCGATGTGAACACGGGCACGGTCGATCCGAAGCCCCAGCCGCTGGACAACACCAAGGGCGACGACTTCGTGTTCAACGTCAACTCGGGCAAGGGCCCGGCGCGGCAGTTCTGGACGGTCGTCGGCGACGACGACGCGGGCAAGCGCCACTCCGAGCGCAGCATCCGTCCGAACATCCCGAGCGATCTGGACGGCATCGGGACCTACAGCGGCGCCTCGGTCTGGGGGGACGCGCTCAACTGGAACAACAACACGCCCCCCGAGGCGATGGAGATCGACGGCACCACGTGCAAGGTCTCCGGTCCGCCGCCGTCGTTCCTGACGGCTGCCCAGTGCCGCGATCGCCACCTGAAGTGGCTGACCGGTCTGGACAACACGTCATCGTACTCCCGCTGCAAGGTGCCCGGCGCCGCCGACTGCAGCCTGATTGGCGACGTCTTTCACTCCACGCCGCGGGTAATCGGCCGCCCCGACGAGCTGCTCCGCGACGAGTCGTATCAAATCCACGCGCTCAAGCTGGCGAAGCGTCACACGGTGCTCTACGCCTCGACCAACGACGGCTTCTTGCACGGGTTCAAGGTGGCCTCGGGGGACCCGGCGAACGACCCGCTGAAGGTCGACAAGGACGAGAACAACGAGCTCTGGGCCTTCATGCCGCCGGCGGTGCTGCCCGCGGTCAAGAGCGAGTACCCGCCGGCCCACCAGACCTTGCTCGACGGGGTGCCGGTGGTTCAAGACGTGGTCGCCTTCGAGGACCCGCCGAACAGCAGCAAGTACAAATTCGAACGCACGGCCACTGCGGCGCAAGGCGGCCAGGGCCAGTGGCGATCCGTGATGGTGCAGAGCTTCGGCGGCAATCGCGGCGGGTATTTCGCCATCGACATCACCGACCCGGTGCCGAACGTCGACCCCAAGAAGGGCCCGCAGTTCCTGTGGCAGCTCACCGAGTACGACGACGGAAAGCCGCTCTTCGGCCGCGGCGGTGCGACGCCGCTCATCACCACCATCTTCTACAAAGAGGGTGCGGGCGATCCGAAAGAGGTGGCCGTGGCCATTCTTCCCGGCGGCGACTCGCCCGACCCTCCGAAGAACAACGCGAAGAACCGCAAGAACCAGACCCCGGCCAACGTGGACAACCGGTTCACGCCGCGGACGCAGATCCCCGAGTACGAGGACGACGAGAAGAACCACGCGGCGCTCGCGCTCACCGTGGTTCGCCTGGACACCGGCGAGGTGATCCGCACCTTCCGCGCGAAGAAGGACAAGGCCGGCAAGCTCAAGGACAACGGCCGGGTGCTCGAGGTCGACATCGACTCGCCCATCACCGGCATTCCGGTGGCGTTCCCCGGTACCACGGGCGCGGTCACCGACCGGGTGTTCGTCGGCGACCGCGACGGCACGCTGTGGCGGGTGGATCTGTCGGCCATCGATCCGGACAACTGGAAGATGGACATGTTCTTCGACGCCTACGCGGGCCTGGCCTGGGACGCCGGTAAGCCCATCGAGACGGCTCCGGTGATCTCGGTCGATCTGATGGGCAACGTCAGCCTCGCCTTCTCGACCGGCGAGCAGGACACCCTCTTGGCGCAGAACGGCGTGAAGAACTTCCTCTACTCGCTGATCGAGAAGCCCAACGCCGGCGGGACGGCCTACGAGTCGCGCGCCAACTGGTTCGTGCAGCTCGACGACGGCGAGCGCGTCACCGGCCCGATGTCGCTCTTCAACGGCGCGCTGTTCTTGACCAGCTACAAGCCCGAGCCCGCCAACTCGGGCACCGCCTGCGGCGCGGGCACGAGCCGGGTCTGGGGCATGGACTACCTGGTGCCCAAGACCGCCGGCAACGCGGTCAGCGACCTGGACGACGGCGGCAAGCCGCGCCTGCCCGACGCCGGCAACCTGGTGCAGTACATCGACAACACCTCGGCCACGCTGGCCAACGCCGGCATCATCTTCGGCGTCGGCGTGACCCAGATGCCGTCGTGCACCGCCGAGCAGGGCGTGACCGACAGCTTCTTCGGCTCGGGCACCCACACCTCGATCACCAGCGTCACGCCCGGCAAGTTCCAGCTGGTGATGCACGCCTCGGGCTCCAGCAACGTGAACGACGGGTCGCAGACCAAGCGCATCGAGATCGACCTCCCGACCCCGCCCTCGACCAGCCGGATTGATTCCTGGGCGGCGTTGGTGGAGTAATCGGCTCGGCACAGTGAAGCGATCGACTGCCATCGGGTTGGCTCTGGCCCTGCTCTGGGGCTGCGAGGGGCGCCGCCTCGAATTCGGGCCCGGCACCCCCAGCTCCGCCAAACCGATGGACCGCCTCGCCCCCGGCGAGCTCTCGCCGGGCACCGAAGAGGTGTGGGGCTTCGTCGCCCCCCGCGAGATGCGCCTCGCGCAGCGCTTCCCCGCCGAGGCGTTCTTCGTGGGCGCGGTCGCCCCCGAGGCCGTGGCCAACTACGTGCGCGAGCGCGTCGAGGCCGATCGCGTCGAGATTGGCGCCGCGCGCACCGTCTTCCCCGCGGTGCGCGTCAAGGCCGGCAAGCCGGACCGCACCTTTCGCATCGAGGTGCTGAAAGAGGGCGCGGGGGCACGCCTGGTGATCAAAGACATCACCCCGCCGCCCCTCGAGCCGGGGCTCACCGACGAAGAGCGCTGGAAGAAGGCGGGGCTCACCCCCGACGGCAAACCAATCGATCCGAAGAAGCTGGAGTAAGCCGTCGGCTCTGCTGGTATCGTGACGGGCAGGAGGACGGGATCATGCTCTCACGCAAGGATTTCCTGCGCTCGGCGCTGGCAGCCGCGGGCGCCGCGCTCGGCCTGGGCGCCACCAACAGCGGCTGTGGCGGCGACGACGACGGCGGCGGCGGCGGCGGCTCGACCGGCAGCTGCAGCTCGTCCATCACCAACAACCACAAGCACTCGCTGAGCGTGTCGGCGGCCGATCTCGAGGCGGCTCAGCAGAAGACCTTCAGCATCAAGGGGGCGAGCCCGCACGATCACGAGGTGATGCTGACCGCGAACCACTTTGCCAGCCTGAAGGCGGGCAAGAGCGTGTTCGTCGAGTCCAGCGACGGGGGCGCCGGCCACACGCACAACGTCACCGTCAAGTGCAGCTGAAAAAGCCGGGCGAAGCACGCGAGGTCTAGCCGCCTCCGTGCGTTCGCGGTACGCCCCCGGCCGTGACCGACTCGCTCAGGCGCACGCCACTCTTCGACGAACACGTGAAGGCCGGAGGGCGCATCGTGCCCTTTGCCGGTTGGGAGATGCCGGTGCAATACGCAGGCATCAGCGCCGAGCACGAGGCGGTGCGCACCCGCGCCGGGCTGTTCGACGTCTCTCACATGGGCGAGCTCGAGCTCGCGGGCGAGCACGCCGCCGCCGTCGTCGACTATCTGGTGACCAACAGCCTGGCGCGTATCGAACCCGGTCAGGCCATGTACACCTGCTGCTGCAACGAGCAGGGCACCATCCTGGACGACCTGATCGTCTACAAGCGCGCTTCCGATCGCATCTTGGTGGTGTGCAACGCCTCGAACCGCGACAAGATCAGCGCGCACTTCGCCCGCGCTGCCAAAGACCACTGCGAGCTCCGCGACGTCAGCGACGCGCTGGGCTTGATCGCGCTGCAAGGGCCCAAGGCCCTGGCGGTGCTGTCTGCGGCCGGCACCGACCTCGGCAACGTGAGCGAGGCGCTGGGGGCCTTCCGCTTCCGCGAGGGCAAAGTGGCCGGTATCGCAGCCACCGTGGCGCGCACCGGCTACACCGGCGAGGACGGCGTCGAGATCTTCTGCGCGTCGGCCGACACCCCTGCCCTGTGGCGCGCACTGATGACCGCCGGCAGCGCGTTCGGCATCGCGCCTGCCGGGCTCGGCGCCCGCGACACCCTGCGCCTCGAGGCGCGGCTGTCGCTCTACGGCAACGACATCGACGAGACCACCAACCCCATCGAGGCTGGGCTGGCGTGGACGGTGAAGCTCGACAAGGGCGACTTCGTCGGGCGCAGCGCCATCGCGCAGGTCAAAGAGGCGGGGCCGGCGCGCAAGCTGGTGGGCTTCGAGATGACGGGCCGCGGCATCGCTCGCCACGGTTACCCGCTGCAAGACGGCACGGGCGCGGTGGTGGGCGTGTGCACGTCGGGTGGGCCCGGGCCAACGGTGGGGAAGAACATTGGCCTCGGCTATCTGCCGAGCGCCCTCTGTGAAGTCGGAACGGGCTTCCGGGTGGATTGCCGCGGCAAGGCCGTCGACGCCGTGGTGGTGAAGACCCCGTTCTACAAGCGACCGAAGGCCACCTAGTTCAACGGAGATGTGATGAGCGACAACGACGTCAAGGACGACCGCAAGTACACCAAGGATCACGAGTGGGCGAAGCGCGAGGGCGGCGAGGTGCTGATCGGGATCACGGCCTTCGCCGTCGAGCAGCTCGGTGACATCACCCTGGTCAACGTCGACTTGAAGCCGGGTGACGTGGTGGCGGCCCACAAGGGCTTCGGCACCATCGAGAGCGTCAAGACCCTGAGCGACCTGTTTGCGCCGATCAGCGGCAAGATCACCCGGGTCAACGCCGAGCTCGAGAACAGGCCCGAGCTGGTGAACGAAGACTGCTGGGGCAAGGGCTGGATGATCGCCATCGAGCCCAGCGCCTGGGACGCCGAGGGCGGCACCCTGCTCGACGCAGCGGCCTACGCCAAGCACGTCGCGGAGTCCGCGCACTGATGCGCTATCTGCCGCACACGGCCGCCGAGATCGAGCAGATGCTCGCGGTGATCGGCAAGAAGGACCTCGACGAGCTGTTTTCCACCATCCCGGACGAGGCGCGGCTGAAATCCGCACTGACGGTGCCGGCAGCTCTGGACGAGCCGGCGCTGATGGCCCACCTGTCCGCGCTCGAGGCCAAGAACCCGGGCGCGCGCATGCTCTCGTTCCTGGGCGCCGGCGCCTACAGCCATCACATTCCGCCGGCGGTCGATCAGCTGCTGCTCCGCAGCGAGTTCTACACCGCCTACACGCCGTACCAGCCCGAGGTCGCCCAGGGCACGCTGCAGGCGATCTGGGAGTTTCAGACCATGGTCAGCGAGATCTACGGTCTGCCGCTGGCCAACGCCAGCCTGTACGACGGCGCCAGCGCCACCGCCGAAGCCGCGCTGATGGCTCGCCGGCTCACGCGACGCAGCAAGATCCTGCTCTCGGGCTGCGTGCACCCGGACTACCGGGCCACCACCGCGACCTATCTGTCGGGGGACGCCACTCAGGGCTGGGTCGACGTGCCGGTGGGCAGCGACGGGCGCGCGAGCCTGACCGCGCTCAGCGCGTCGATCACCGATCAGGTCGCCGCCGTGATCGTCGGCTACCCGAGCTTCCTGGGGCCGCTCACCGAGCTCGGCCCCATCGCCGAGGCCGCGCACGCCCACGGCGCGCTGCTGGTCGTGACGTGCCCCGAGCCCTATGCGCTGGCCGTCGCCGAGTCGCCGGGGGCGCAGGGCGCCGACATCGTGGTCGGCGAGGGTCAACCCCTGGCGTGCACGCCGAACTTCGGCGGCCCCGGTGTGGGCCTCTTGGCATGCCGTCAAGACCGCAACTACTTGCAGCAGCTCCCCGGGCGCGTGGCAGGTGAGACCGTCGACGCCGCCGGGCGCCGTGGCTACGTGCTCACGCTCTCGACGCGCGAGCAGCACATCCGGCGCGACCGCGCGACCAGCAACATCTGCACGAACCAGGGTCTGGTGGCGCTGTCGCTGGCGATTCGCACCAGCCTGCTGGGAAAGACCGGCTTCATCCGGGTGGCCGAGCAGTGCCTGGCCAAGGCCACCTACCTGCGCGGCCGCATCCTCGAGCTCGGCGCCTACGGGCCGGGCTTTGCCGACGCACCGTTCTTCAACGAGTTCGCCATCGAGCTCCGCCGTGGCACCGCCGCCGAGCTCTGCCAGAAGCTCGAGGCCCAGGGCATCCTGGCCGGGTTCGACCTGGGCCGGGTGAACCCGGCGTGGAAGAACCGCCTGCTGATCGCCGTGACCGAGCTGCACCCCCGGGCCGATCTCGACCGCTTCGTGGGCGCACTCGCCGGCGCCTGATCCGTGCAAGGGCTGCACGCCGGTGTGTCGATCCAGGTGAGCCCCGGAGGAACACCATGGAGCGTCGCGTCAGCCCCCGCACCAAGACCAGCATCCCCATCGCCGTTTGCCGCGGAAAGACCCGGTATCTGGCCCGCTGCGTCGAGCTCTCGCAGAGCGGCCTCTTGGCCATCATGCCCAAGGGGATCCGCGACAGCGCCTTCGAGTACGTGTCCGCCAGCCTGCTGCTCGACGGCGGGGTAGTGGGCGTGCTGTTGCGTCGCATCCGCCTGAAGAACGAGCTCGTGGCCTATCGCATCGTCGACATCGACGACAAGTCGCAGAGCCTGCTCACCGAGTATCTGTTCGACCAGCTGCACTCGGCGCTGCCGCCGGCGCTGGCTCGGACCAAGAAGCCGCCCGTCGCAGCCTGAGGGGTTCTCGGGGTTCGAATCACAGATTCTGGCCCGCCAGCGTCCAGCGGCCGATCTCGTTCTTGGCGAGCGTGGCCTGGGTCACGTCGAGCCAGCCCGCCGTCGGCGACGGGCCGCAGTGGCCACCGATCATGTCGATGATGTACACGTCGGTGCTGCCTTCGCTCACGCCCTCGCCATAGTGATAGTCGACCACGTCTTGTGACAGGTCCCCCACCTTGCCGCGCTTCCAGTTCAGGCCCCAGCGGTTGTCCAGCTTGCGCAAGCGCTTCACCACCTCGAACAAGAACTGGTTGTTCCCGCCCTGATCGAGGCACGAGCCCGCGAGCCAATCGGGGTGCTCGGTGGCAACTTGTTTCACCACCGCGAAGCCGTCGGGCGGGGGCGCCGGAGGTTTCGCCTGGGGCGGACCACTGGGCGCGCCCGCCACCGCGCCCGAGCCCCCGCTGCCGCCCACGCTTCCGCCGGCGCCGCCGCCGGTGCCGCCCGAGGCGCCACCGGTAGCCCCCGCGCCACCGCTGCCACCGCTGCCGCCGCCGTCGGGCCAGCCGCCCCCGCCGCTGCCGCCCGCGCTGCTGCAGCCGGTGCACGCGCCGAAGCTCTTGCCGTCGTCGGCGCACACCTGCGCCCCGGTCAAGCCCCCACCCGGGCATGCGCAGGCGACCTGCTCACCGGGAAGACACTGCCCGGCTTCTGCGTCGGCCGCCCCCGAGTCGTCGCTGCAGCCCACGAGCGCCAGACCCAGAACCAAGAACACGGCACGCATGCCGGTCACGATACCACGCGGCCGGCGCGTTTCCTTCACCCGCCCTGCATGAGCAGCGGGGCCAGCACGGCCCGGTCGAAGTACACGTCGTTCCGCGCCAGGCGATCGCCGCTGAGCACTGCCAGATCCATGCCGTCGGCCTCGATCACCTGGCCCCCCCGGGGCCGGCGGAAGGTCGCGCGCCACAGGAACGCGACCCCCTCGCCCCCGGCAAGGTCGAAGACCTCGCGGCGCGCCCAGGTCATCTGCCACGCCGCGAACAGCTTGGTCAGGTAGCGCCGCATGGCGTCGCGCCCCTCCACGGCGCCGCGCGTATTCGGATCGCGATAGCGAAGATCCGCCGTGTAGCAGTCGAGCACTCGGTCGACGTCCTGCGCCGTCCATGCCGAGAGAAACCGCTCGATCAACTGGTCACGCTCTGCTCGGTCCATGTGCTCATGCTCCCTTCCAGACGGTGGACAGATCCGCCGCGCTCGCGGTGCCCCATCGCCCAATCATGCAGGGGCGCGGCTCGCCGGCGAACAACCAGAAGTCGGTCGCGCCGTCGTCCGCGCGACGCGCGCTGAGCTCGACGCTCGCGCCGTGCGCCACCGGGCCCTTCAGCCAGGCATCGAGGCGCTGCATCGCGGGGGGCGGCTCGGCCAGCCGGGCCAGGCACTGGCCCAGCACGCGGGGCGGGTGATACAGCGCGCGCCGGAGGCGAAAGCGGCGAGCGTACCAGTCCCAGAAGTGGATGCCGTTGTAGTCGCCGGTGAGCCGCCCGAAGCGGTAGTGAGCCTCGTCGCTCATCGCCCAGCTCGCTACCGGCGTGCCCGGCTCGCCCGCTTCGCCCACGGGCCGCGCCAGCGGGGACGGGTCACCCGGCGCACCGAACCGACCCCGCGCGTAGAACGTGGTCAGCCCGCTCCAGACCGGCTCGCTGCCGGCGCGGACGGTGCACCCGAGATCGACCTCGAGCCCCTTGTCGAGCACCCGGCTCGCCACCACGCAGGTCTCGAAGTCGAGGCGCTCGCCCGCGTCGATGGGTCGCCGGCAGAGCAAGTGGTTGCGCGTCTGGACCACGCCCCAGATCGGCACCGGGAACGCCGGGTGGGTCAGCACGGCCATCGACAACCGAAAGCCGACGACGTGG
This sequence comes from Polyangiaceae bacterium, assembly GCA_023150915.1. Lineage (GTDB taxonomy): Bacteria > Myxococcota_A > Polyangia > Polyangiales > Polyangiaceae > JADJKB01. The sequence goes on along the minus strand of JAKLKA010000035.1, from coordinate 51,409 downwards.
GGGTAGAGAATCGACAGGCAGCGGCCGGCGGGGAGGCCCGTGGCCCGGGCGAATGCCCCCAGATCTTCCGGATCGGCGCGGTGCCCACGCCAGCGCGCCACGATCTGCGGGGCAAGGCCCCGTGTACGACGCACCGGCCACGCGCCGCGCAGCATGTAGCGCGCCGCCGACGGCCGGCCGTCGAACTCCAGCGTCGCGCTCGCGGTCATCGGGCAATCCCTCCGAGGACGGCGCGGACCGTGGCCGATACCATGGCGTCGAGCTCGCGCGGCGCAGCCTTGTTCTCTTGCACGTACGGTTTGATCCCACCGAAGGGGGCGTCGAGCAGGGCAAAGCGCACCCGGGCGATGATCTCCCGATCCGCTCGGCCGAACGCCCGCTTCGCGAACCCGCCGAGTGCCGCACCCATTGCCGGCTCGAGCGTGGCGGCGCGCTCCACCAGCGACGGCGGCCACTTCCCGCTGACGAAATCTCGGCGGTGGTGCAAGAGCAAGAGCCGAGCTTCGCGCAGGTGCCCCCGCACCCACTCGGCCATGAAGCAGGCCGCTGCTGCCGCGCCGTCGATGTCGCTCGCGGTCGCCAGCCGCTCGATGAATCCGCGCTGGAAGCTCTCGACCACGTCCATCCAGATCTCGGCCAAGAGCTCTTCGCGACTGTCGAAGCGGTGGTAGATGCTGCCCGTGGGCGCGCCGATCGCCGCGGCAATGGCAGCGACGGTCACCGCCTGGGGTCCGCGCTCGGCCGCCAGCTCCAGGGCCGCGCGCGCCATGTCTTCCCGGCCGAATTTCGCAATGCGACCCATGGTTCTAGAACTTATGTTCTAATTCGAGCCGCGTCAAGGCGCGGGGGCTGCGCGCCCGGGGGCGCCCAGGGCGCGGCCCGGCCCCCCAGACGCCCACGCGATCGATGTGCTCACGGCTCGAAGTGACGACGGCTGTCCGTGTTGAGCACCCAGGTGCAGCTCGACTGGCTGGAGCCGCCGCACGCCTCGACGTACGTGGCCTGCTCGCCGCAAGCGCGGACCCCGCGCGTACGGAAGTCGATCTTGGTGATCTGGATCTGATCCTCAGGGCAGTTCAGGTCGAACGCTGCCCGGGCTCGCAGTTGTTTCTCGGTGGCGTGACACGCGGCCAGAGACGCCAGCGCAGCCAGTAACGCAACCCCCACCACCCGTGACATCACCGAACCCATGGCCCACTCCCCTCTCCCTCGCCGCCCCGCTCACTCTTCTTCGGGGCGGTACGCCGGGAACGTGTTCTTCCACCAGGTGTCGCCCGTGCGCCGGTAGACCGTCAGCCGGGCCAGATCGATGCCGGCCGTCACGCTGTAGTGACGGCCGTCGTTGGTTCCGGTGCCCGCGCCGCCCGCCAGCGTGATGCCCCAGGGCGCGCCCAGCACCAGCTGGCCCATGCCGCCGGCCGAGCCCAGCTCCCACCAGCGCTCGTAGCCACCGAGGTCGATGGCGGCGCCCCAGCCCCCGTTGACGAAGCCGTGGGTGGCGGTGCGCACCAAGAGCCCCAGGTCGCTGCCGCGGCCGAAGTGGGTCTGCCAGTGCAAGAGCCCGCCGACGATCACGGCATACTTGGGCGGCGTACCCATGCCGGTGTCGAGCGAGAGCGCCGGCTGCGCGTGTGTCGCCTGATCGCCCTGCTTGGTCCAAGAGTAGCCGGGGCCGACGTAGAGCCACGATGAAACGTCCGCGAGCGCCGAGCGGGGCAAGAGCGTCGAGCCCAGAAGCAGGCCAAGCGCGGTCGCGACCGAGGGTTTCACGGGCGCCGAGGTACCACGTTACGCCGGGCCAACCAATCCACAATTGCAGATCAGTCCCAGGTCAGCCGGAACTCGCAGATGGCAGCGCCAGCGCTGCGGCACGCGACTTCTTTCACCTTGGGGTTCTTGCGCGGCCCCATTTCGAGCGAGCCCTGCATCCACCCGCCAACGGCCCTGCAGTGCGCCAGGTCGGGCTCGGGGAAGTCGACGATGCTGACCATCACGCACGAGCCGCCGCCCGGGCGGCTCACCAGCCGGCCGCCGTCGTAGTGCTTGCTCCACAGACTGCTGGCCAGGCTCACCAGCATGGCGGGCGTGACGTGGCGCATGATCAGGCTCTTCCAGACACCGGCGTTGTGCGAGGCCGCAAACCGCCCGCTCTCCCAGACCAGCTCGCCGTCCCCTTTGCCCAAGGTGCGGTCGAGCAGCTGGTTCATCTCGACGAACAGCGAGAACGGCACCCAGCCCCCCGGTGGCGGGCCGGCCGCGAGCAAGAGCTCGCGCAGCTCGGGCGAGGCCAGGCTGCGCACACGTTGCACGGCGCTCGAACCGAAACGCTCGGCCACGAAGGCCTCGCGCACCCGCACCGTCGTCGCCTGGACGCGCGCGGGACGCTTCGGAGCCATCGACGGTCTGAGCATCAATCAGCAAGGTACCTTGGCGAGAACGCAGCTGCCACCCCGAGGCAGAGGCCACCCCCGGGCAGCGGTGTCGCCCTGCGCCGCGGAGGCTCCAGCGGCATTTCCCCGCTGAGCCACCGACAATCCCTGGTCAACGCCGGCCGAGCTGGTAAAGATCCCTGTCGCCGGGCGCGCAAGGCAGGGCGCGCGGCGGCATCTAGGTGATCATCATGACAGCGCTGCATCTCGCTTCTGCGTTCTTGTTGGTGTCGATGGTCGGGGTCACGGGTTGCGGGGGCGACGACGCCGCCGCCGGCAGCGGCGGCAGCTCGGGGGGCGGCGCCGGTGGCGCCGGCGGTTCGTCTACCGGCGGAAGTGGTGGCGGCGGCGCGGGCAGCGGCGGCGGTCCGTCGTGCGCCGATGGCCCCGGCTACCCATCGAGTGACCCGGCTCACAAGGTGGACGAGCTGAAAGCGAAGATCGTGGACGCCGCGGGCGCGCCCGCCGCAGGCGTGCCGGTGTTCGTGTGCGGGACCGACATCTGTGCTCCACCCGCCACGACCGACGACCAAGGCGTGGTCTGCCAGAAGGACCAGACCAGCGGCCTGTGCTTGGCCGGCACGCTGCCAGGCGTCGAGCTGAAGCGCCCCGCATTCAAGTACGGCGATGGCACCGTCTACGTCGAGTTCGCCCAGCTCTTGCCGACCAACGCCGCCAAGTACGACATGGGCACCGTGACGACCGCGAAGCTTCCGGATCCGAGCCAGGGCGCGCCGCTGGTGGCCGGCGCGGCCGCGACCAGCAGCAACGTGATGGTGACCCTGGCGTCCGGCGCCACCATCGAGATCGACGAGGTGCTCTACGACTCGCCCGAGCTGAAGAAGTTCCGGGCGGTCGAGATCCCGATGGCGAAGGCGCCGCCGGCGGTGGACAAGGCCGCCGGCTTCGAGATGTTGGTGGGCACCACGCCGATCGACACCCACTTCTGCCCGCACGCCAAGCTCAGCGTCCCCAACACGCCGGCCTGGGCGGCCGGCACCGAGGTCGAGATCTGGCTGCACGGTGTCTCGGTGGGCCAAGAGTGGGCGCCCTACGGCGGCTGGGCCAAGGTCAGCGGGGGCAAGGTCAGCGCCGACGGCAAGTCCGTGATCACGAACGACGGCGAGGGGATCCCGGTCCTCGGCATGTTCGGCATCAAGAAGAAGTGATGCCTATCCGTGCCCGCTCTCGGGGGGTGGTGCTGGCGCTGGCGCTGGGTGGGGCGGCGTGCGGCACCAACCGGCCAGACATTCCCGACTATCTCTTGAAGGACGACTCGGGCACCAAGGCGGGCTACCCGAGCGGGCCGTACGCGAAAGACATCCAGAGCAACGACCCGGTCGCGGACATCCAGTTCGCGAAGGGCTGGATGAACCCCAAGGCCGACGGCTACGACCCGGCGAAGCTCGTCCCGATCGCGCTCTCGGACTTCTACGATCCGGACGGGGAGAAGGGCATCGAGCTGGTCTTGCTCAACACCGCCGCAGGCTGGTGCGGCGCCTGCAAGAACGAGCACGCGGGCACCGGCTCGAACCCCTCGCTGGGCGAGCACGCGGCCGAGCTTGCGCCTCGCGGGTTTCGCGTGCTGAGCGCGCTGTTCCAGGACGGCCAGTCCAATCCAGCCCAAGAGAAGCACCTGGTGAGCTGGGCCAAGACCTACGAGACGAACTTCCCTTTCGTGCTCGACCCCGAGAACCAGCTCGGCGGAACGTTCAACGTCACCAAGCTCGCGCCGCTCAACCTGGTGATCGAGGCCAAGACCATGAAGGTGCTGTTCGGCACCACCGGCGACCAGAGCGAGGTCATCTGGCCCTTCGTCGAGGGCGAGCTCGACAAACGCGGAAAGTAGCCGGATGCGGGTGAGGGTCGGAAGGGCTGCGCGGGCGGCAGCGCTGGGGCTCACGCTGGCCGCGCCGGCTCGCGCGCTCGAGCCGGGCAAGCTGGGCAGCGACGCGGTGCACGTGGACGTGACCAACGCCTCGAGCGTGCTCTACAACTTCGACAACCGCGACACGCGCCCGCTCGAGGTGCCCACCCGCGCCAACGACGAGTGGGGCATGTGGTACAACCGGCTCAACCTGCAGGCGTCGTGGGGCAAGCTCACCCTCGGCGTTCGCGTCGACAACGCCTGGTTTTATCGCTCCCCCTACCCCGAGGCCATCGCGCTCGACGTGGTCGAGACGCGCCCGGCCGGCGGCGGCATCTCCGACGCGCAGCTCTTCCGCCAGAAGTTCGACGAGGCCGGCGCCGAGCTGTCGAACCGCTACATCAACTGGGTCTATCCGTCGAAATACTACGTGGGCTACACCACGCGCGACGTCGAGCTGACCGCCGGCGACTTCTACGCGGCCCTCGGCCGCGGGTTCGTGCTCAGCGTGCGCAAGATGGACGAGCTGGCGAGCGACACCACGGTGCGCGGCGCGCGGATCACCGGGCGCGTGAACGCCGGGCCGGTCAAGCTGCGGCTCACGGCCCTGGGCGGCGAGATGAACCCGCTGCGCATCGACGAGGCCAGCGGCCGCTACCTGGGAGTGGACTCTACGGTCACCCCCAGCTGGCTGGCCGCCACCGAGGCTGGCATGCCGCGCGCCGTCGAGACCGACTTCGTACCCCGCACCCCGACCTACGCCCCCGATCGGCTGGGCGCGGCGCAGATCGAGATCGCGCCCAAGGGGTTCAAGCTCGGGACGCAGGCGTCGTTCCTGCGCCGGCAAGATCCCCTCAACGTCGACGTGGTTCGCCAGGCCGACACGGTCTTGACCGGCAGTCAGTCGATCGAGGTCGCCGACTTCGGCGGGCACGGCGACGGCTATGTCGAGGTCGCGCTGCAGAGCCTGGACGACGCCGATCGTGACGGCTCGAGCTCGGACCGCGAGCTGCTCGGCGGTAAGCGGGGCTACGCGGTGTACGGCGCCCTGACCTTGATCCAAGATCCGCTCACCCTCACCTTCGAGGGCAAGCACTATCGCCGGTTCTTCGCGCTCAGCGCCAACGTGAACACCGCGCGCGCGCCCGAGTTCGCGCTGGTGCAGTACAGCGCCCCGCCCACCACCGAGGCCTTCTGGGTCGACACCGAGTTCGAGGGCTTCAACACCTGCGTCACTGGCGGGCGGCTGAAGGGCGACGTGCACCTGGGCAAAGACGAGAGCGTGTTCGCCTGGGTCGGTCACTATCGAACCTGGGCCGAGCGTTCGCTGAACGAGAGCTGCGAGACCTCGAACGCCAACCTGAACCGGGTGTGGGATCTGGCCACCGGCATGGAAATCACCAGCCAGAAGCGCAAGAGCCGCGCGAACCTCACGGTCGGCGCCCGCATCGACCAGGCCGAAGAAGAGATCTCGATCGCCAGCGGCGCCCAGACCCACCTCTATTATCAAGAGAGCTACGCGCGCTACGACGTGATCCGCCACCTGGGCGGCCCCTTCTCGCTCCAGCTTCAGGGGTGGCACCGTCGCCGCCACCAGGTGGCGGGCGGGCCCGAGGCGCCGTGGTTCGAGGGCCAGCACCTGACCGGCGTCGACTGGGCGCCGCACCTCTCGGCGGCCTTCGGCGCGGAATACAGCACCGATCCCGGCGTGCCCGACACGTATTTCAACGGCCAGGTCAGCTACAAGATCACGTCGTCGTCCAGCGTCAGCGCCTTCGTCGGTCAGCGCCGCGGGTCGCTGCGCTGCGTGGGCGGCGTGTGTCGGAAGTACCCGGCGTTCGAGGGCGCGCGGCTCGACGCGACCGTGAGGTTTTGACGGCTTCGTTCCGCTCGGAGCTACGCACCACCGCCACGCTCGCCGGCCCGCTGGTGGTCGGTCACCTGTCCACGGGCCTGGTCGGCTTCGTCGACAACGTGATCGCGGGGCACCACGGTACGCGCACCCTGGCCTCGGTCACCATCGGCACCGCGCTGATGTGGCTGCCGCTGACGGTGGTGCTGGGCACGCTGATGAGCGTGCCGCCGGCGGTCTCGCAACTCTCTGGTGCCGGCCGGCGGAACGAGATCGGCCCGCTCTTGCGCCAGGCGCTGTGGGTGTCGCTGGCCCTCGGCCCGCTCTTGTTCGCGTACATGACCTTCGTGCCGCACGCCCTCGGGCCCATCGGCATCGCGCCCGAGATCGCGCCGGGGACCACCGGCTTCTTGCACGGCGTCCGCTGGGGCCTGCCGGCCTTCGCCGTGTTCCTGTGCCTGCGCTACCTGGCCGACGGCCTGCACTTCACGGTGCCGTCGATGTTGCTGGCGTTCGCCGGCCTGTGTCTGTTGGTGCCGCTGGGGTACGCCCTCACCTTCGGCGCCTTCGGGCTGCCCGAGCTGGGCGCGAAGGGGCTGGGACTCGCTTCGGCAACGGTGATGTGGCTGCAGGCCATCGCCCTCGGGCTCTACCTGGCGCGTGCGCGTCGCTTCCGCGATCTCGCGCTCTTCGGTCGGTTCGACCCACCCCGGCTGGGCGAGATCCGTGCGCTGCTCGCGGTGGGGGCGCCGATTGGCTTCACCGTGCTGATGGAGGGCAGCCTGTTCATCTTCGCGTCGCTGCTCATCGGCCGACTGGGCGAAATCCCCGCCGCAGCCCATCAGATCGCCATCAACGTCGCCAGCTTGTGCTTCATGATCCCGCTGGGCCTGGCAGAAGCCACCACGGTGCGGGTGGGCCATGCCGTCGGCTCGGGCAACCTCCCCGGCATTCGCCGCGCGGCCTTCGCGGGCTTCGTGCTGATGCTCGGCACCCAGGCCGCCACGGGTACCGCGCTGGTGCTGGGTCGCGGCGCCGTGGTCCGCCTGTACTCGAACGACGCGGTGGTCGGCGCCCTGGCCACCAGCCTGATTGCCTACGCCGCGGCGTTCCAGTTCCCCGACGGCGCGCAGGTGCTGTCGAACGGCGCGCTGCGCGGCCTGAAGGACACCCGGGTGCCGATGCTGCTCGCGTTGATCGCGTATTGGCTGATCGGTATCCCACTCGGGGGCTGGCTCGCGCTTGGCGCGGGGCTCGGGCCGAAGGGCATGTGGATCGGGCTGATCGTGGGCCTGACGGTGGCGGCGCTGCTCCTCGCCTCGCGCTTCTTGCGTGTGTCGGCCCCGCCGCGCTGAGCCAGTTCCTCGGGTCTTCCAAGACCCATGTGTCTCCGCGGGCTGGGGCTTCGCGAGGGGGGGCTTCGCCCCGCTACTTCTTCGCCAGCGCGGCTTCCACGTCGCGGTCGACGGCGGTGCCGTCGCCGGTGGTGTAGCCCTCTTTCTTGGCGATGATGCTGCCGTCCCGGCCGATCAGCACGCTGAACGGCGCGCTGGTCTTGGGGTTGTAGAGGGCGACCACGCTGGTCTCTTGGTCGAGCAAGATCGGGAACGAGACGCCGAGCTTGGAGACCGTGCTCTTCACCTGCGCCACCGAGTCGGGCCCGTCGATGCTGACGCCAAGCACCACGAAGCCCTTGTCTTTGTGCTTCTTGTAGAGCTCGTCCAGGTGCGGCATCGAGGCCATGCACGGGTCGCAGAACGTCGCCCAGAAGTCGATCAAGATGACGTCTTTGCCCAGATGATCCGACAGCCGCACCGTCTTGCCGTCGATGGTCGAGAGCTCGAAATCAGGCGGCCGCGCGCCGCTGCCCTCGGCGCCCGTGGCACCGGGACCCGTGCTGCCACCGCCGCTGCAACCCAGCGCGGCCAGCGCCACCGCGGCGCCGAGCACGATGCCGGCGCACTTCATTGGGGAAGGTTGGCCAGCGCGGCGTCGATCTCTTCGAGCACGCCCCCTGGACCGGCAACGGCGCCACCCGAAAGCTTGGCGACGATCTTCATGGTCTTGGCGTCCACCAAGATCGCGCCCGGCACCGTGGCCTGCTCGAAGTACTGCCCCATCTTGAATGCCGGATCGAGCGCCAGCGGGAACGGCACCTTGTACTTGTCGCCCCAGTTCTTCAGATCGCTGGGCGCGGCAGGGCCGGCGCTGATGTTCTCCATCAGCGTGCCGATGACCGCGACGCCCTTGGGCTCGAGCACCTGCTTGAAGGTGTCGCTGTCACGCATCTCGGCGTATTCCTTGTTGCACGGGCCACACCACACGGCCGACGAGTTCACCCAGATCAGCTTCCAGGGCTTCTTGCCGTCGGGGTTGTAGAAGTCGGCGATGGTGACCGGCTCGAGCGCCGCGGTGTCGAACTGCGCGTCGATGGGCGCCTTCCAACCCAGCAAGGTCAGCGGCGCGATCACCGAGTCGATCTGCGAGCCGAAGGGCGCGGTGGGATAGGCGTACTGCAAGAACGGCGGCTCGGTGACGTTGCCACCCCCGCCGGTGCCGGTGTTCACCACCGTGCCGTGGTCGAAGTCTTGCTGGGCAGGCGGATCGCCGGCCTCGGAACCACAGGCCGTCAAACTGGTGAGGGCGAGAACGCCGACGCTGGTGAGCACCGTCTTCATGGGTAGCCTCCCGGGATTGTGCTAGACCCGCCGGGAGCATAGCGGGGCCGGTGATCCCGTCAAGCAGCGCGGCAGGCTTTCCTCGCCCGCCGCGCCGCGCTATGGGCGAGCCCCTCGGGCATCCTTGGAATTCCGACCAGAAGGTCGGGGCAAATCGGAAGGTCAGCATGATCGGGTCCAGACTGGGAGCGGATAGCGGGCTGCGTCGCGTGGCGAAGCGCACGCTGGGAGCGGTGCTGGGGGTGTTCGCGCTGACGGCCCTGGGGCTCACGGCGTGCAGCGGCGACGAAGAGGTCAAGGCCTGCGAAGGCGTGGTCATCGACGGCCTGTGCGAGAAGAAGTGCGTCGACGCCGAGTGCACTGCCGGGATGAAGTGCGCGGGTAACGCCTGCGGCCAGCCCTGCGCTCACCCCACCAACGACTGCCCCGCCGGGAAGTACTGCTACGGCGGCCCCGCCGACGACGGCACCCCCGGCCAGTTCTGCGCGTGGGCACCGTTCTCGAAGCACGGCCAGGTCACCGGCCAATACGACACCGAGTGCGCCGCCGACGACCAGTGCGACGGGATGCGCGGTTTCAAGTGCCTGGCCGGCGTGTGCAAGCTGACCGGCTGCAAGACCAACTCCGACTGCGCCGGCGTCGACGCGGCTTGCCTCCCGGATCCGAAGGCGCCTGGCAGCACGTACTGCGAGAAGGGCGTGAAAATCCTGGGGCTGGGTGAAGCCTGCCAGAAGTCCACCGAGTGCGACGCCGATCAGAACCTGGGCTGCGTGTCTGGGGCCTGCGCGTACGTCGGCTGCAAGACCAACGGCGACTGCGCCACCGTCGGCGAGTGCAAGCCGGCGAAGAACGCCGAGGGGCAAGACGTGCTGGCCTGCGCCAAGGGCACCGTCTACCCGAAGGGGCAGTTCGGCACCGCCTGCCCGGGCGGCGCCGCCGCGAAGGAGTGCGACGAGGCGGCGGGCTTCGCCTGCGTGGGCGTCGGCCCCGGCGACTACGACGCTTACTGCACCAAGACCTCGTGCCTGGCCGACAGCGACTGCGCCGCCGGCTACGAGTGCCAGACCCTGCGCACCGGCAAGAAGCCCTGCACCGACATGTGCGGCCTGACCGGTTCTAACATCACCGGCTGCATCCCGGCAGGCGAGATCGGCGCGGGCAAGGCCTATTCGTGCGGCCCCCTCGGCCTTCTGCGCAACATGTGCATCAAGCGTGAGTTCTGCAGCGAGTGCAAGACCGACGACGACTGCCGCGCCAAGCCGAACCAGGTGTGCGCCAGCGACGGCAAGGGCCACAAATACTGCACCGTGCTGTGCGAGCCGAACCAGTCGAACGCCTGCGTGTGGGGCAGCGCCGCCGAGTGCGCGGTGCACGACACCGCCCTGGGCAAGCCCACCTGCGCGCACCGCTTCGGCGCCTGCAAGGGCACCGGCAAGAGCTGCGAGCCCTGCGTGGACGACGCGGACTGCCCCACCGGCCTGTGCGGCGGCTCGGACTACAGCGGCGAGCGCTATTGCATCGACCTCACGCCCAGCTGCGACTGCACCGGCCTGCCGCTCACGCAAGACCTGCTGTGCGTGAACGGCGGCTGCCCGAAGTCGCCCAGCGGCATCGTGCTCAACTGCTACGGGGGCCCGAAGGCCGCCACCAGCCCGCTCTACAAGAAGTGCGTCGGGGGCGACAGCTTCGAGGGCAAGAAGGCGCCTTACACCAAGCCCGGCTGCTGGCCAGAGTGAGCCGGCCTCGATTTGCCACCGCGCCGATTTCGTCGTACGAGCCGGCCGGTGGCGTGGGTTTGCATGCGTTGCATCAGGCCCTCGTCCAACGGCGTGGGCCCGGCCTGCGCCGCGGGGATCCATCGGCGTTCGCCCATGGCCTGAACTACTAGGGAGAGCTTGATCATGAGAAAATCCACCGTTTTTGGCGCCGCCCTTCTGCTCGGCGGAGGCCTGCTCAGCACCATGAGCGCGTGCGACAAGGTGAAAGAGGCGCAGGACAGCGTGTGCTGCACCGAGTTCCAGGTGGGCGCCAGCATCACCGGGGACATCGGGGGCAGCGCCAGCGCCCAGGTCGCGGCCCAGGCCGTGGCCGACTTCGCCGGCATCGCGTCGGCCGCGGTCACCGACTTGACCGGCGCCTGCCGGTCCATCGCGGTGGATCTGGACGTGGACAAGGCCACCCAAGAGGCCGCCGAGAAGAACGACGACAAGCGCGCCAAGATGAAGGCCTGGTGCACCGCCGCCACCACCGCCATCGGCAAGTTCAAGGCGCAGGCCTCGGGCACGCTGACCGTGACGGTCAAGCCGCCGGTCTGCGAAGCGTCGCTCAGCGCCAAGGCCAACTGCCAGGCCAAGTGCTCGGCAGACGGCAAGTGCGACCTCAAGGCCACCCCGCCCACCTGCGATGGCGGCAAGCTCGAGCTTTCCTGCAAGGGCGAGTGCACGGCCAAGGGCAGCGCTTCGCTCAGCTGCGAGGGCGAGTGCACCGGCGAGTGCACCGGCGCCTGCACCGCCGAAGGCGGCGTGGAGTGCGACGGCAAGTGCGAAGGCACCTGCGAAGCGTCGGCGGGCGGCACGGGTCCGCAAGCCAATGGCGCCTGCAAGGGCACCTGCAAGGGCACCTGCTCGGCCACCGCGCCGAAGGCAACCTGCACCGGTAGCTGCAAGGGCAGCTGCAGCGCCAGCTGCAAGGGCTCGGCCACGGCGTCGGTCAAGTGCGACGGCGAGTGCAAGGGCGACTACGAGCCCATCAAGTGCACCGGCGGCGAGCTGAAGGGCGGCTGCCAGGTCGAGGCCAAGTGCGACGCCAACTGCGACGCCAGCGTGCAGGCCAAGGCCGAGTGCCGTCCGCCCGAGGTCTCGGTGGTGTTCGCCGGCGCGGCCGACGTTCAGGCGGCAGGCAAGCTCCAAGGGACCCTGAAGGCCAACCTGGGCGTGGTCTACGCCTTCAAGGCGCGCCTCGAGGGCATGGGCAAGATCGCGGCGCAGCTCTCGGGCAACGTGGACGCCGTGACCGACATCAAGGCCGCGTGCATCCCGGCGATCATCGCCGCCGCCGGCGACGCCGCCGAGGACGTCAGCGAGTCGGTGACCGTCACGGCGAGCATCGCCGGCTCGGTCTCGACCAAGTAAGCGCGTCCCCACACACTCCGGCGCGTGTTCCCCGGCGGGAACGCGCGCCGGTGGTGTTTTGTGGCCACGCCGGTTTGACGACCGCCCCCCGAGGCCCTACGAGAGCGCCGATCATGACCGAGAGCGCTGCCCCCTCCGCAACCACCCGCACCATCGCCCCCGGCGATCCGGTCCCGGGAGTGAAGAACGTCGTCTTGGTGATGAGCGGCAAGGGCGGCGTGGGCAAGAGCACCGTCGCCGCCAACCTGACGCTCGCGCTGTCGCGCCGCGGGTACCGCGTGGGCCTGCTCGACGCCGACATGTACGGCCCGAGCGTGCCCACCATGTTCGGCATCACCGGCCAGCCCATGACCGATGGCAAGCGCATTCAGCCGCTCGAGCGGTTCGGGGTGAAGCTGATGAGCATCGGCTTTCTGCTCGACGACCCGAAGAGCGCCATCGTCTGGCGCGGCCCCATGCTGCACGGCGCGCTGCTGCAGTTCCTCAAAGACGTCGACTGGGGCGAGCTCGACTACCTGCTCCTGGACCTGCCGCCGGGCACCGGCGACGTGGCCCTCACCCTGTCGCAGCAGCTGCGCACCAGCGGCGCGGTGATCGTCACCACCCCGCAAGAAGTGGCCCTGCAAGACGTCTACAAGTCGGTCAGCATGTGCCAGAAGGTGGGGATCCCCATCACTGGCGTGGTCGAAAACGAGAGCTATTTCGTCTGCGACGGCTGCGACAAGCGCCATGAGCTCTTCGGCTCGGGCGGCGGCGCCAAGGTGGCCGAGATGGCGGGCGCCCCGCTGCTCGGCCAGATCCCCATGCACCCCAGCGTGCGCGAGTGGGGCGACGCCGGCACCCCGCTGGTCCAGGCCTCCCCCGGCTCGGCCATGGCCAAGGCCTTCGTCGAGGTGGCCGATCGGCTGATCGAGCGGCTCGACGACGACAACCGCGCGGCCGCGGGGGGCCTGGTGATCGACCGCAGCGGCGGGGTGAACCGGCATTTGCCCATCACGCGCTGATTCAGCCCGTCATTGGCAGGCGCCGCAAGGCGCGTTATAGGGCCGGTCCCTTCCGGGTACCCGCATGTCCTCCGAGAACGAAACCCCCGCGATCGAGTCGGCGCCGAACGGTGACGAGTCGAACACCTCCGGATCCGCACCGACAGCTCCGGCGGAAGGCGCGCACGACGCCGGCGCGGCCGGCAGCGCTGCGGGCTCGGTCGAAGCTGCCCCTGACGCCCCCAGCGGCGACGCGGCGCCCGAGGGCAGCGAAGGCGACGGCGACGACGCGGGCGAGGGCGATGGCGACGGTGGCGACACCGGTGAAGGCGACGAGGGCGAGCCCGCCGACGCAGCATCTGCCGACGCCACGCCGGGCGAGCCGGGCAAGAAGAAGAAGCGCCGCAAGCGCAAGAAGAAGAAGCCCGGCGCCGAAGGCGCCGAGGGTGCCGAGGGCGCCCCGGGCGGCGACCGTCCGCGCCAGCACCATCGCCCCGCCACCGAGCGCGCGCCGTTCCACGTGGGCGAAGAGGTCTTTGGCAAGGTCACCGCGGTGCTCGACACTGCGGTCATGGTCGATCTGTCGGGCAAGGCCCTGGCCATCTTCGACCGCACCGAGATGGAGGCGGACGATCTGGTGCCGAGCGTCGGTGACCGCTTCGTCGCCCGCATCCACAACGACGGCGTGCGTGGCGGCCTGGTGGTGCTCACCCGCAAGCCTCTGCGCGAAGAAGAGATCAAGCCCGCCATCGAGGCAGCCTCGAAGGACGGTTCGCTGATCACCGGACTCATCACCGGCGTGATCAAGGGCGGCGTCGAGGTCGACATCTCGGGCCTGCGGGCCTTCGCTCCCGCGTCGGGCCTGGACCTGCACCCGCAGAACGCCAACTTCTCTGGCCTGGTGGGTCAGCGCCTCGAGTTCAAGGTGGTGCAGTACAAGAACGCGGGCCGCGACGTGGTCGTGTCTCGCCGGCCCATGCTCGAGGCCGAGGCCCACGAACGCCGCAAGCACGCGCTCACGCTGCTGACCGAAGGCCAGGTGCTGAAGGGCGTGGTCCGCACCGTGGTCGAGTGGGGCGCCTTCGTCGCGCTGCCCGAGGCCGAGAACCTCGAAGGGTTGGTGCACGTCTCCGAGGCCAGCCACGACGCCCGCGCGAAAATGGTCGACTTGGTCCGCCCGGGCGAAGAGCTCGAGGTGAAGATCCTCAAGATCGACGAAAAGGGAAAGATCTGGCTGAGCCGCAAGGCATTGATCGAGGACCCGTGGGCCGCGGCGCGCGAGAAGTACGCCCCAGGCTCGCGCCACTCGGGCAAAGTGCTGAAGACCCTCGACTTCGGCGCGTTCGTCGAGCTCGAACCGGGCGTCGAAGGTCTGATCCACATCGTGGATCTGTCGATGACCCGCATCGAGCACTCGAACGAGGTGGTGAAAGAGGGGCAAGACATCGACGTGGTGGTCGCGAACTTCGACCCCCGCACCAAGAAGATCGCGCTCCACCCGGCCCCGCCGCCCGAGCGCGCCCACGAAGAGCCACAGAAGGTCGGGCGCGGTGCGGTGGTCAAGGTCGAGGTCATCAAGCACGAGGCCTCGGGTGTGATCGTGCGTATCTTGGGCGCCACCGGGCGCAGCGCTCGCGGCTTCTTGCCTGCCGGGCAGACCGGCACGCCCCGCGGCACCGATCTACGCAAGACGTTCAAGATGGGCTCCGTGATCGAGGTCAAGGTGCTCGAGGTCGATCCACGTCGCGGCGAGCCCAAGCTCAGCGTGAAGGCCATGCACGAGGACGAAGAGCGCAAGGCACACCGCGAGTACCGCCAGCAGCTGGCGCGCGAGGGCGGCTTCGGCACCCTGGGCGATCTCTTGAAGAAGAAGCTCGAAGGCGGCTGACGCCCGGCGCTGGCACCCACCGCGTGGCGCGAACCCCGCGACCTGACCGCCCCGCGGACATCTGGCACCCACCGCGTGGCGCCGACGCACCAACCTGACCGCCCCGCGGACAACTGGCACCCACCGCGTGGCGCCACGTTCTTCTTCGATGCTCACTCGCGCCTGAGCGCCACGATCGGATCGAGCCGCGCCGCGCGCCGCGCCGGGAAGAAGCCGAACGTCACGCCCAGCGTGGTGCTGGTGAGCAACGCCACCACCAGCGCATCCGTCGACACCCCCATCTCCCAGCTCAGGGCGCTGGCAATGCTGCGCACGGCCAGGGTCGCCAAGAGCGCGCCGGCGGCGCCGCCGAAGAGCGAGAGCACCACCGCCTCGACCAAGAACTGGAACAAGATGTCGATCTCGCGAGCGCCAATCGCGAGCCGGATGCCGATCTCGCGGGTGCGCTCGGTGACGCTGACCAGCATGATGTTCATCACCCCGATCCCGCCCACGATGAGGCTGACCAGCGCAATGGAGAGGAGCAGGGTGCGCAGCGTCCCCAAGATCCCCTCTTGCCGCCGGCGGAAGTCCTCTTGGCTACGGATGCGGAAGTCGTTCTCGGCGCCCTCGGTCAAGCCGTGCCGCTGGCGCAAGATGGCTGCGGCCTGCCGCTCTACCTCGGCGGCCGAGTCGGGCGTCGCGCCCTGCAGCAGAATGCGGCCGACCTGTCCGGGCAGGGTCGAGAGCAGCTTGGCGCGCAGGGTCGAGACCGGCATCACGACCACGTCGTCTTGATCGTTGCCGAAGGGCCCCTGCCCCTTCGGCTCGAGGACGCCCACGATTCGAAACGGGTGGCGCCCGATGCGCAGGACCTGGCCCACCGGATCTTCGGCGCCGAACAGGTTCTGCTGCACGGTGACGCCGACCACGCACACCTTCTCCCCCAGGGTCTCGCTGCTGACGTTCCACACCGAGCCCGAGGCGAGCTTCCAGCGGCGAATGTCGAAGAACGCGCGCTTGCTGCCCACGATCATCGTGGGGGTGTTGGCGTCTCGCCAGGCCACCTGCGCCGAGCTGAACAAGAGCGGCGCGGCCTTCTCGATGGCGGGCGCTTCTTCGGCCAGCGCGTCGGCGTCGCCTTCGGTCAAGATCCCCACTGCGCGCTCGTCCCGCACGCCGCTCTTCAGCGTCTCGGCGGGCATCACCATCAGCGCGTTCTCGCCCATGCTGTCGATCCGCCCCGACACCTGCTGCGTGGCGCCCTCGCCCAGCGCCACCACGATGGTCACGGCGGCCACGCCGATCAGAATGCCGAACGCCGTCAGGCTGGCGCGCAGGGGGCTCCGCCGCAGCGCCCCCAGGGCCAAGACCAGCGCCGTCCAGGCCGCACCGAAGATCCTATTCATGGCGCAGGGCCTCGATCGGATCCAGGTGCGCCGCGCGCCGCGCCGGCCAGAAACCGAAGGTGAGCCCGATGGCCGCGCTGGTGCCCAGGGCCACCGCCACCGCCTGCCCACTGAGCTGCATCGGAAAGCCCAGGTCTTTGGCGAAGGCCAGCATCAAGCCGGTGGCGAGGGCGATGCCCGCCAGCCCGCCGAACAGTGTGAGCGCGATCGACTCGAGCAGGAACTGGGCCTGGATGTCGGCGGGCTTGGCGCCGATCGCCATCCGGATGCCGATCTCGCGGGTGCGCTCGGTCACGCCCACCAGCATGATGTTCATCACGCCCACGCCGCCCACCAAGAGCGAGATCGCCGCCACCGAGAGCAAGAGCACAGTGAGCACGGTGAAGATCCCCTCCTGCATCTTCTGGAACTCTTGCTGAGTGCCGACGCGAAAGTCCGGCTCTTCACCCTCGGCGATCTGGTGGCGCTGCATCAGGATCTGCTTCACCTGCCGCTCGGCCTCGCCCGAGTGCTCGGCGCTCTTGGCCGAGGCCATCACCAGCTGGACCCGATCGCCGAGCGTGGGGACCACCCGCGACCGCCAGGTCCCGATGGGGATCAAGATGCGATCGTCTTGATCTTCGAAAGGTGACTGCCCCTTCGAGCGCAGCGTGCCAATCACTCGAAACGGGTGCTTGCCCACCCGCACCCAGCGCCCGACCGGATCTTGGTTACCGAAAAGCTTCTGCTGCGCCGTCGGGGCAATCAGCGCCACCTTCGCCTTGGTCTGCGCCTCGCTCTCGTTGAAGCGGCGCCCGCTGGCCACCTCGTAGCCGCGCACCTCGAAGTAGCTCTCGTCCACCCCCATCACGCCGATCTTTCCGTTGCCCAGCTCGCTCATCACCTGGGCGCTGACCTCGGAATAAACCGTCACGGCCGTCACCGCCGTGGCCTCGCGCCGAATGGCTTCGGCGTCGCGCTCGGTCAGGCCCATGCCCATGTTGGCTCGAGACTTGGCGCCGCTCTTGGTGGCGGGCTGCGAGAAGACGAAGATCACGTTGGAGCCCAGGCTCTGGATCTGCTTGTCGATCTCGCCGCGGGCGCCGGTGCCCAGGGCGGCCACCAGCACCACGGCTGCCACGCCGATCGAGATCCCGACCGAAGTCAGCATCGACCGCAGGCGCTGGCGGAGCATGGCCGTCACGGCCATGCGGAGCGAGGTGGCGAGCGCGTTCATGGCCGGCTCTCGACCGCCGCCGCGGGGCGCGCCGCGTTCGGCTCGTCGCGGAAGATCCGGCCGTCACGCACCGTGATGATACGCCGCGTGCAGGCAGCGATGTCGGTCTCGTGGGTGACGATCATCACCGTGATGCCGTGCTGCTCCGAGAGCTCTTGCAGCAGCCCCAAGACCTCGTGGCTGGTGCGCGTGTCCAGGTTCCCGGTGGGCTCGTCGGCCAGCAAGAGCGGGGGGTTCGTGACCAGCGCGCGGGCGATGGCCACGCGCTGCTGCTGCCCGCCCGAGAGCTGCGCCGGGGTGTGGTGCGCGCGATCGGCCAAGCCCACCTGCGCCAGCGCGTGGGCCGCACGGCGAAAGCGCTCGCGGGTGCTCACGCCGCGGTAGACCAGCGGCAGCTCCACGTTCTCGAGGGCAGTGGTGCGCGGCAGCAGGTTGAACCCCTGGAACACGAAGCCGATCAGGCGATTGCGCACCAGCGCGCGCTGATCGGTCGACCGCTCGGTGACGTCGATTCCGGCCAGCTCGTAACGCCCGCGGGTGGGCCGGTCGAGACAGCCCAAGATGTTCATCAGCGTGCTCTTGCCGCTGCCGCTCGCACCCACCACGGCCACCAGCTCGCCCGCCCCGATCTCGAGCTCCACGTCCACCAGGGCATGCACCACCTCGGGACCACTCATGTAGTCCTTGCACACCCCACGGAGCCGGATCAGCGCGGACATGGCGGGTTCCAGCTAGACCCAGCTGGCGCGCGTCGGCGCCCCGGAAAGCCCGCCGTGAGCCAGCTTCATCGAGTCTTCGCGCGGAGCGCGACCAGCCATGAAATTGCGACTCATCCCCGGCATGAGGAGCATCCGCCGGCCTCGCCGGTAGTTTCCGTGGGTTTTCTTCGGCTCATGACGATCGCGACACTCCAGAGTGCTTCCTTTGGTCGTCTGATCACGGCAAGGCTGCCCAAGTCGAGGCTAGAACATGCCGAAGCGCTTCTGCTTCTTCTCGTCGCGCTGTTCCACCACCACCGCCTGCCCGGTAACGAGCCCGGCTGGGTCGGTGAGCTCGGTCCAGATGCCGTCGGTGATGCCCACGCCGACCACCCGATCTTCGACCGTCTCGGCGCCGCGGGCGCCACCGGTCATCAGGTAAACACGCCCCTTGCCGGGGTCGAGCGGCGGCGGGGGCTTCACGGGCTTGGGCTTGCCGTCTTCGTCTTTGTCCGGCAACGGACGGAAGCGCAGCGCGGCGTTGCGCATCGCCAGCGCGCCCTTGGCCTCGCGGGTCTTGATGGTCACGGTGGCGGTCATCCCCGGGCGAAGCTTCAGCTCGGGGTTCCCCACCTCGATCACGGCCGAATAGGTGACCACGCCCTGCACGTTGTTCGGGCTGAAGCGCACCTGAGTGACCGTGCCCTGGAACTTCTGTCCGACGAACGCGTCGACCACCACATCGGCCTTCATCTGCTCGCGGATCTTGCCGACGTCAGCCTCGTCGATCTCGGCCAGAACCTGCATCTTCGACAGGTCTTGGGCGATCACGAACAGCACCGGTGCGGCGAAGCTGGCCGCCACGGTCTGGCCGGGGTCGACCGCCCGGTTTACCACGATGCCGTCGATCGGCGAGAAGATGCGCGCATACGCCAGCGTGGTCCGCGCCCCCGAGAGCTGCGCGCGGATCTGTGAGATCTGCGCGCTCGATGCGGCGAGATCGGCCTCTGCCACGTCGTGCTCGCCCTGCGCCTGCTCGACATCCGCCGGGGTGGCGATCCCCTCGGCCTTGAGCCCCTGCAGACGCTTGAGCCCGGCCTTGGCGGTCGTGAGCCTTGCCTGCGCGCGCTTCGCGCTGGCCTCGGCCGCCTTGAGCTGCGCGCCGCTCTGGCTCACCTGAGCGCCGTACAGCGTGGGATCGATCTCGGCCAGCAGATCGCCCTTCTTGACCTTGCTGTTGAAGTCGACGTGCACCTTGACCATGCGCCCCGACACCTGCGCACCCACTTGAACCTCGGTGAGCGGCTTCACGCTGCCGGTGGACTGCACTTGTTCGACCACGTCGCGCGTCTCGACCACCTCGGTAGTGAAGCGTGGCGCCGGCGGCGGGCGGGTGGCGCGGCGATAGCTGCCGTAGCCGACGACCAGCGCCACCAGCGCCGCGACCACCAGGCCGCGGCGGAGCCAGCGGCGAGCGCCTTCGGCGCGGAGCTTTTTCTCGAGGTCGCGGACCGCGTCCGTCACGACCCCGGGCTGCGTGCCATTTTCGGCGGGTTCGCTCATGGTTGAGGCGCCCAGGGTATAGCGCTGCTTTCGTGCGAACGGCGCCAAAGCTCGCCCGGGCGGCCTGTGCCCCGAGTTTTTCCCTCGTGATCTCGAAGGTTTGAAGGAAGTGCCCGGGGGGGCCAAGGCCGGCCGCCGGCGGTTTGTCCAAGGGCTCGGTGTTGAACTATCGTGACCCGTCGAATTCGACCCCGCCCGGCTGTCTGCTCGGTCAGGGCCGCACGCCGGGACCGGCATGTCTCAGAAGAGCGACCGTGAGCTGGTGGATGCGGCCCGAAAGGGCGACGCCGAAGCGTTCGGCGTCCTGGTTCGACGCCATCAGAAGCGGATCTACCGGCTCGCGGCGCACTTGCTGCGCGATGGAGCGGAAGCAGAAGACGTGACTCAGGACACCTTCGTGCGTGCATATGGCGCGCTCGACCGCTTCGACGGCCGCAGCGAGCCCTTCACTTGGATGTATCGGATCGCCGTGAACCTCTCGCTCAATGCCATTCGCTCTCGCAAGACCGGGCGCAAAGCCACCACCCCGGACGACCCGCGCATCGAGGGGCTCTTGGCCGATCAGAAGAGCGTCGAGGCCGATCCGGCCCGGCTGGCAGCGGACCGACAGGCCGCGCACGCCCTGGCCGAAGGCATCGATCAGCTGAGCGAGACGCTGCGCACCACGTTGATCTTGGTGGGGATCGACGGCCTTTCCCACGCCGAGGCCGCACAGGTGCTCGGCTGCCCCGAGGGCACGGTGGCCTGGCGCGTCCACGAGGCACGCAAGAAGCTGCGTGTCCACCTCGAGCAAGCTGGTTACCCTGACGAATCGGGCAAGTCATGAGCGAGCAAGACCGAAAGGAACGGCTCCCGGGGCCCTTCGAAGACCTGTTGAAGGACTGGCCCGTGGCGCCCCGCGACGACGCCTTCTGGGACGAAAGCGCCGAGAAGGTGGCAGAGCGCCTGGCGACCGCCCAGCTGGATCCCGCGCTGCTTGCGGCACCCCTGCCGCCCGCGGCGGGTGAGCCGGGGTTCGAGTCGAAGGCCGACGAACCCCCGCCCCGCAGCCTGGCGGATCTCGCCCGCAGCCTGGCCGCCGAAGACTCGAAGCCCGAGTCGTCGGACTGGATCAAGGCCAGCCTGTCGCTGTCGCAGAGCGCGCGCGCCAGCGCGCCGATGATCGCGGACGAGGCGCGGGCCAGCGCCGCAGAGCTCGTCGCGCCGCCTGCGCCAGCGCCCGCCGCAGCCGAAGCGTCCGTGCACCCGCTGCCAGCGCGACCGGCACCCGCGCGTAGCGGTGCCGGGCCGTTGCTCATGGCTGGCATCGGGCTCTTGGGCCTCGCCGCAGCCGCCGTGATCGTGGTGCGCGCCCAGCAGAAGGCCACGCCCGGGCCCGTCGCCGCGGCACCCTCCGCGACGCCGGCCGAGGCCGTGGCGCCCGCGGCCTCGGCACCCGGCGAGAGCGTGGTCAGCATCAACGATCTCGCGCCCACGGCTGGGGGCGCCTCGCCCGCCGCGCGCCCGGGCGGCGAGAAGCTGGCGCTCAAGGGCGGCGGACCCGAGCCCAAGGCGGCAGAGGCCCCGACAGCCCCCGAGGCGAAACCCGAGGCCTTGCCCGAGCCGGTGGCGAAGGTCGACGAGAAGAAGGACGACGAAGCGGCCAAGCAGATGAAACCCGCGGCCACCGCCGGTGAGTTGCCCGACAAGCCGTCCACGGGGGCAGTCCAGGCGGCCATCGGCTCGGTGATGGGCTCGGCGCGGGCGTGCGTGGCGGGTCACGACGAGGCCTCTCGGGCGACCCTCACCTTCGGCTCCGACGGGCGGGTTCAGTCGGTCGCAGTCTCGGGCAAGGCCGCCGGGACCCCGGCCGAGGCGTGCATCAAGGCGGCCCTCGGCAAGGCCCGGGTCCAGCCCTTCGCCCGGCCGAGCTTCAGCGTCGGGACCACCATCCGGCCCTAGTTCCGGGCCGGCCGGGGCCGCGTTGACAAGTGGCCCCCCGTCCCGCATATTCCCGCCCCCTCGGCCGGTCGGCCGCGGTTTTTTCGAGGATTCGTCAGATGGTTTCGTCCACCAAGCAGAGTGAGCGCCGTCGCGCCATCAACACCGCACGCAATGGTCGCTCGCAGAAGCGCGCCCGCGCCAAGGCGACGACGCCTGCGTTTCCCATCCACCCCGAGGGCTACGACGCGAACGCGGCGGACGCCAAGAAGAAGAGCGCCTGAGAGAGAGCCATGGCGAACCACCCCTCCGCACAGAAGCGTAACCGTCAGCGTGTCGTCCGTACCGAGCGCAACCGCGCCGCCAAGAGCAGCGTGCGTTCCGCGGTGAAGAAGGCGCGCAGCGCCATCGCCGCCGGCGACAAGGCCGCCGCCAAGGAAACCGTCGCCACCGCCAGCACGGCCCTGGCGAAGGCCGCCAAGAAGGGCGTCCTGCACAAGAACGCCGCGTCGCGGGTCACCTCCCGCATCCAGTCGGCGCTCGCCAAGCTGGGCTGAGCCCGGCCGCGGCCTGAGCCGCGAGAATCCGCGTTCTCGCCGTGCGTGCTACCATCGCGCTGTGCCGTCGTACGGGCGGCCGGTGAAGTCGCATGAGCCGCGCCGAGCAGGAGGACGACGACCAGCGCTGCGGCAGCGTCGTCGCTGACAAGTACCGTATCGAGCGCCTGATCGGGCGCGGCGGCATGGGCGCGGTGTACGAGGCGACCAACGTCTCGATCGGCAAGCGCGTCGCCCTGAAGTTCCTCGATCGCGACGCCGCCAAAGACGCCGACGCCGTGGCGCGCTTCCAGCGCGAAGCGGAAGCCGCCGGGGTGGTCGAGAGCGCGCACATCGTCCACATCTTCGACTCGGGCACGTCGGACGACGGTCGGCCGTTCTTGGTGATGGAGCTGCTCGGCGGCGAAGACCTGCGCGCTTACTTGAAGCGCGAGGGCCGCATGCCGGTGGCCGACGCCATCCACGTGACCGGTCAGGTGCTGCGCGCCCTGGCCCGAGCCCACGTGGCGGGCATCGTGCACCGCGATCTGAAACCCGACAACGTGTTCCTGTGCCGGCGCGATGACGACGCGATGTTCGTCAAGATCGTCGACTTCGGCATCTCGAAGATCACGCGCCGCGAGATCACAGCCGACACGCTGACCCACAAGGGCATGGTGCTCGGCACGGCCTTCTACATGTCACCCGAGCAGGCGCAGGCACACCGCGACGTCGACGGGCGCTCGGATCTGTTCAGCGTCGGCGCCATCTTGTTCGAGATGCTCGCCGGGCGCCCGCCCCACATGGGCACGGTCTACGAGGCGGTGCTGATCGACATCTGCACCCAGGACGCCCCCGACATTCGCAGCCTGGTGCCCGAGGTGCCCGAGGCCCTGGCCCAGGTCATCGCGCGGGCGCTGCGGCGCGAGCGCCTGGCGCGGTTCCAGGACGCCAACGACTTCTACGATGCGCTCGCGGTGGCCAGCCCGGGCCTCTTGCGCACCGGGGGCCTCGGGGCGCCGCGCGCCCGGCTGTCGAGCGGCGCCGACGCGGCGCCGAGCGAGCCCCGGGTGATCACCGCCGAGGGCACCGCAGTCCGGCCCAGCGCTCCGAGCGACGCCCGCGCCCAGACCCGACGCACGCTGGTCGCGGTGGTGGTGGCCGCGCTCGCCGCGTTCGTGCTCACGGCGCTGGTCATGACGCGGCCGAGCGGGCACGCCGAGCCCGAGGAAAGCGCCGCGAGCGCGCGCCCTGCCGCCGCGGTCCCCACCCGCTCGGCGACCGAGCCACCGGCGCCCGAGGCTTCGGCTGCGCCGCCCGCCGACGCGGGGGCCGCCGCGGCCAAGCCCCTTCGCCCCGGCAAGCCGAGCGGCAAGCCCGCGCCCTCGGCGCCCGCCGAGCCCGTGAAGACGAGCCCACCGGGCGTCGCCACGGGGCTGACGCTGGATACCAAGGGCCCGTAGAATCAACGTGACCCCGCGGGGGTGATGGGGCAAAAACTCGGGCGGTGCCCGCGAAAGCCGTGACCCTGCTCGCATGCCGTGCGGCGCTGGTGCTGGTGGCAGCCGTCGGCACGGCCCACGCACAGCCCGGACCCGCGCCCGGCGGCGACGACCCGAAGACGGTCGAGGCGCGCGGCCACTTCCAGAACGGCGTGAAGCTGTACAGCGCCAAGAACTGGCAGGGCGCGCTGGCCGAGTTCGACGCCGCCTACAAGCTCAAGCCCGGGCCGAGCTCGCTGAAGAACATCGCGCTCTGCCAGAAAGAGCTGTTCCGCTACACCGACGCCATCGACACCCTGACGAAGGCGCTGGACCGCCACGCCGCCGAGATGAGCGAGGCCGAGCAGAAGTCGGTGCGGGACGCCATCGCCGAGCTCGGCGCCCTGGTGGGCAGCATCGTGGTGCGCGTGGTCCCGGCCGACGCCCGGGTGCAGCTCGATGGGCGCCCGCTCGACCGCTCGGAGCTCGGCGCCAGCATCCGGCTCAACACCGGCGAGCACGTGCTCACGGCCGACGCCCCCGGTCACGCCCGCGTGGCCAAGACCATCCGGGTGGCCGGCGGGCAGAAGGACGTCGCCGTCGATCTGACGCTGTCCCAGAACGCCGGCATGGTGGCCGTCACCAGCAAAGATCCGAAAGCGGCCATCGCCATCGACGGCAAGCCCCTGGCGTTCTCCACCTGGCGCGGCCCGCTCGAGCCGGGGCGGCACTACGTGCAGGTGTACCGCGACGGCTTCAAGCAGTTCGAGCAGTACTTCATGGTCGAGGTGGGCAAGACGGTGGCGATCGAGGCCGCGCTCACCAAAGACGAGCGACCGCCGCCCTCCAAGCCGGTGGACCAGCGCGGCTTCTACGCCCTGGGCGTGATCAGCGCCGTGGGCCTGCGCAACGCACCCGGCGGGCTCGAGATCGATCAGAGCGAGATCTCGGGAAGCTCGGTGGGGGTCCGCGCCGGCTACCGCTTGTGGACACCGGTCGGCGTCGAGCTCTTGATCGAGGGCGGCAGCCACAAAGTCGAGAAGGCCTGCGACACCACGGCCACCGGCCACAAGTGCGGTACGGCCACCGCGTTCGAGCGCTCGTTCACCCTCGACTCGCTGCGCTTCGGACCGAACCTGCGGATCATGAGCGCCGGCGAGTCGCTGCGCTTCACCTCGGTGGTGGGCGCCGGCGCGGTGCGGCACGAGATCGATCTGGACCCGCCGAGCGAAGACGGCGTCAGCAAGGTCCCGGGGGGCAACGCCAAGGGCTGGGACCCGTATTTTCTGGTCGAGGTCGGCGCACAGTACAACCTGAGCCACGTGGTGTTCGAGCTGTGCGGCCTGGTGTTCATCGACGGCGCCAGCAGCGCCAAGGGTAACGGCGACGATGGTCGCACCTGGACTCCGTTCGAGGACACCGGCGGCCTCATCATGGGCGGCATCGGCCTGCGCGTGGGCTGGACCGAGTGGAAGCCGCGCTGACCCACCGCTAGCCTCGTGCTAGACGGTGTTCCCTTGCGCGTCGGGCACCGCCCTCCGGACCCGGCCGAGCACATCGTTTGGGGACGAGCATGACCGACAGCAAAGCCATTGCCACCTTCTCGGCCGAGAACCGCCGCTTCGAGCCCAGTGCGGAATTTCGCCAGCGCGCGCGCATCCAGAGCAAGGCGGACTACGAGCGCCTGTACCGCGAGAGCCTGGACAGCCCCGACGGCTTCTGGAAGCGCGAGACCTCGGAGCTGGTGTTCGACGAGCCCTGGCACACGGTCACCGAGGGTCAGCTGCCGCACGTGAAGTGGTTCGTGGGCGCCGAGCTGAACGTCACCAAGAGCTGCCTCGACCGACACCTGCCCGCGCGCAAGGACAAGCGCGCCATCGTCTGGGAGAGCGAGCCCGGCGAGGTGCGCACCCTGACTTACGGCGAGCTCCACGCCGAGGTGGTGCGCTTCGCCGCCGCGCTGCGCGGCATGGGCGTGAAAAAGGGTGACCGCGTGGCGATCTACATGGGCATGGTGCCCGAGGTGGTGGTGGGCATGCTGGCCTGCGCGCGCATCGGCGCCGCACACAGCGTGGTGTTCGGCGGGTTCGCGGCCGAGTCCCTGCGCGACCGGATCAACGACTGCCAGGCCAAGGTGGTGCTCACCCAAGACGGCGCCTGGCGCCGCGGCGGCGTGGTGCCGCTCAAGGCCACGGTGGACCGGGCCGTCGAGAGCACGCCCAGCATCGAGAAGGTGGTGGTGCTGCGCCGCCTGGGCGACGAGCACGCCAAGGTGACCCTGCAGGCCGGCCGCGACGTGTGGTGGCACGAGGCGGCCGCGGCGGCCGATCCGGCGGGCGGCGCCCCCGAGATCGTCGACGCCGAGCACCCGCTGTTCATCCTCTACACCTCCGGCTCGACCGGCAAACCCAAGGGGGTGCTGCACACCACCGGCGGGTACCTGGCCGGCACCCACGTCTCGACCAAGTACGTGTTCGATCTGCGCGAAGACGACGTCTACTGGTGCACCGCCGACGTGGGCTGGGTCACCGGCCACAGCTACATCGTCTACGGCCCACTCTCGAACGGGGCCACCTGCCTGATGTACGAGGGCGCGCCCAACTTCCCGGACTGGGGTCGCTTCTGGCAGATCATCGAGAAGCACCAGGTCAACGTGCTGTACACCGCGCCGACCGCCATCCGGGCGTTCATCCGGGCGGGCAACGACTGGGTGGCGAAGCACGATCTGTCCAGCCTGCGCCTCTTGGGCACGGTGGGCGAGCCGATCAACCCCGAGGCGTGGATCTGGTATCACGAGATCGTCGGCCAGAAGCGCTGCCCGATCGTCGACACCTGGTGGCAGACCGAGACCGGTGCGATCATGATGGTCACCTTGCCGGGCGCGGTGTGCGCCAAGCCCGGCTCGACCGGGCTGCCGTTCTTCGGCGTCAGGGCCGAGGTGGTGACCACCGACGGCAAGGCCGTGGCCGCGAACGAGGGCGGCCTGCTCGTCCTGCGCCAGTCGTGGCCCAGCATGCTGCGCACCATCTGGGGCGACGACGATCGCTTCGTGCAGCAATACTTCAGCGAGATCCCCGGCAGCTACTTCACCGGGGACGGCGCGCGCTCGGACGAAGACGGGTACTTCCACGTGGTCGGCCGGATCGACGACGTGCTCAACGTCTCGGGGCACCGGATCGGCACGGCAGAGATCGAGAGCGCGCTGGTCTCGCACGCGTCGGTGGCCGAGGCCGCGGCCGTCGGCCGCGCCGACGACCTCAAGGGCCAGGCGCTGGTGGTGTTCGTCACCCTCAAGCCTGGGTTCACCGCGGGCGCCGAGCTCACGCAGAAGCTGAAGGCCCACGTCGGGCAAGAGATCGGCAAGTTCGCCGCCCCCGACGACATCCGCTTCGCCGAGAGCCTGCCCAAGACCCGCAGCGGCAAGATCATGCGCCGCCTGCTGAAGGACATCGCCGCCGGGCGCGAGACCGCCGGCGACGTGTCGACGCTCGAGGATCTGAACGTGCTGGCAAAGCTGCGCGCCGCGGACGAGTGAGGGCGGCTACCTGAGCAACTCGACCAGCACGCGGTACCCCTGCTCGAAGTGCTCGAGCTCGGCCTGCTCGTTCGGCGCGTGATAGTACGCCGCTCGGCCGAAGCCCGTGATCTGCACGTCGAAGCCGCGGCGCTGCAGGTCGCGCACCAGCGGCAGTGATCCGGTCATGCTGTACGCCTTCGGCTCGCTGCCCGGGCGGGCGGCACGAATCGCCGCGGTCAGCGCTTCCAGGCCCGGAGAGTCCAGCTTGCAGGCGATGCCTTCGATGCTGCGGCCCAGCGCCGTGAGCTTCACGCGGCCGCGCTCACCCGCCTGGGTGCGGGTGCGGGGGAAGCCCCGCGGGGGGTCGTTCGCCTCGATCCGGCGGTCGATCTCGGCCACGAACGCCCGCGCGCCCTCCATCGCGTCCTTCATCTCGTAAAACGGCGTGAGGCGAATGTCGCCCTCGACCACTGCGCTCGACGGGATCTTCGAGATCTTGTCGTTCGGCACGACCATGCGGGTGGCCTTGAGCGACGACGCCGAGAGGAAGCCCCAACGCGCCTCGTCCGGGTGCGCCGCGAAGCGCTGCTCGAACCACTCGACCAGCGCGCGCGCCGTGGCGTTCGCCAGCTCGAGCGCGTTCACGCAGTTCTGGGTGAAGCCCGAGTGCCCGCCCACGCCGGTGACCTCGAGCTGCCACGCAGCCATGCCGCCGGTGCCCACGGTGGGGCCGAACTCGGCACTGTCCAGCCAGTAGATCGTGCCGTCGGCCAGATCGTCCAGCGCGCCGCTCTGCGCGGCCCAGTCGAGCCCGATCTCGGGGATCGGTGACTCTTCTTCGTTGGCGATCAGCACCACCTTCAGCGTGCGCCGCGGGCGAAGGCCCCGCTCGCACAGCGCCACCACCAGATCGGTCAAGACCGCGACGTGGCCCAGGCAGTCGGTCACGCCGCGGCCATAGAGCACGTTGCCCTCGACCGCGAGCTTCCACGGATCGTGGCTCCAGCCCTCGCCCTCGCGGTCCGCCGGGACCACGTCGAAATGCGCGCCGACGAAGCCGATGCTGCCCGGGCCCTCGCCGGGCAGCGTCAGGATCAAGTTCGGCCGCCGTTCGTGCCCCGGGGCGGCGGACAGCTCGGCCTTCACCCGGCCCGCGGCGATGTGCGGGGCAAGGCGTGCCAGCACCGCGTCGGCGGCCAGCTTCTCTTCCGGGATCAAACCCGCCGACGGCGAGTTCGCGAGCTTTGGCCCGAGGGCCACCAGCTCCGACAACAGACCCAGAAAGCGCGATTCATCGAGGGCCAGCTTCTCCACACGGCAGCAGATACCACGGCCCGAGGCCGCTCGGCTATGCTGCGGGGCCATGCGCCCCGTGATCATCGGCGCCGGCCGCGGCAGCCGGCTCGGGCCCGAAACCGACGCGATCCCCAAGACCCTGGTGAAGGTCATGGGGCGCCCGATGCTCGACTGGATCCTCGAAGCGCTCGGCGCCGCCGGCTTCACCCGCCGCGACGTGGTGTTCGTGTGCGGCTATGCCGAAGACGTGGTGCGCGCGCGCTATCCGGAGTTCACCTTCGTGCACAACGCGAGCTGGGAGCACAACAACATCTTGCTCTCGCTCTTGTGCGCGCGAGAGCACCTGCAAGGCGGCTTCCTCTCGACCTACGCCGACATCGTGTACGACGGCGCCATCGTGCAAAAGCTGGTGAACGCGCCAGAGCCCATCGTGGTCGGCTGCGACACCGCGTGGCGTCGGCGCTACTCCAGTCGCTCGCAGCACCCGGAGACCGACGCCGAGAAGCTGATCGCCGACGGGCGGCGGGTGCAGCGCATCAGTCGCCACATCCCCAGCGAGCAGGCGAGCGGCGAGTTCATCGGTGTGATGAAGCTGAGCGCCACCGGCGCCGACGAGCTCTGCGACGCCTTCGATCGTGCCGAGGCAACCTATGCGGGCAAGGTCTTCCGCGAAGGGCGCTCTTTCGAGAAAGCGTACCTGATCGACCTCTTGCAGCACATGCTCGAGGGCGGGAGCGAGATGCAGCGCGAGGACACCCCCGGCGGCTACATGGAGATCGATACGCGCGAAGATCTGGCCCTCGCCCAAGAGTGGTGGGAAAGCCGCCCGTGACCCCGGAGCGCGTCTCGGCCGAGGCGTTGGTCCTGCGACTCGATCGGCTGCGCCGGGGTCGCACGCCGGCGGTGCTGGCCTTCGACGGCGACGGCACGCTGTGGAGCGGCGACGTGGCCGAAGACGTCTTCCACTGGGCCATCGAGCGAGAGCTGCTCACCGGCGTGCCCGCCGCGCCCTTGGTGGCGATCGCCCGCGCCCATGGTCTGACGCTCTCGGGCAGCTCGAACGAGGTGGCCGCGGGCCTGTTCACCGCGTACGTGGCGGGCACCTTCCCCGAGCGCGCGGTGTGCGAGATCATGGCCTGGTGCTTCGCCGGCCACGCGCTCGGCGATCTGCGGCGCTTCGCCCGGCAAGCGCTCGACGATACCGGCCTCGACGCACGGGTGACCCGAGCTCTCGCCCCGGTGGTCGACTGGGCCAAGAACCAACGCGTGCGCATGGTGATCATCTCGGCCTCACCCCGCTTCATCGTCGAAGAGGCAGCGCGTCGCTGGGACGTTGGCCCGCACGACATCGCGGCGACCACGCCGGCCATCGAGTCCGGACGCATGCTGCCGCGGCTGGCGACGCCCGTGCCCTACGGGCCGACCAAGGTCGTGTTCGGTCGCGAGCTGTTCCAGGACTCGGCCTGGCTGGCGAGCTTCGGCGACAGCCCGTTCGACCTCGACATGCTGGGGGCGGCCGAGCTGGCGGTGGCGGTCCGCCCCAAACCAGCCCTGCTCGAGGCCCTGCCCGCACTGCCCCGGTCGGTCGTGCTGGGCGAGTGAGCGGCGCCGAAAACCTGGGGAGTTCAGCGCCCCTGGCCGCGTTCTGGCACGTGAGCGACGAGCGAATCGTCATTGACTTTGAGCACTTACGTGCAATACACGCATATATCCGATGCGGGTTTTACTCGCCTTGCTGCTCGGGCTCGCCCTGCTGGTGGCCTGCCACGCTCCGCCCGAGGACGGCACGCGGATCCGCATCGCCTACATGGCGCGCCTGACCCACGCGCCCGCCGTGACCGGGCTCGACAGCGGGCGCCTTGCCGCGGCGCTGCCCACCGCACGGGTCGAAGGTCGGCTGTTCGAGTTCGGCAACGCCGTGATCGAGGCAATGTTCGCCGGCGACGTGGACGTCGCGTTGCTCGGCCCGAACCCGGCGATCAACGGGTTCGTACGTTCCCGCGGCGACGTGCGCATCGTTTCGGGCATCGCCAGCGGCGGCAGCGCGTTGGTGGTGCGCGCGGGCGCCGGCATCGCCACCCCCGCCGATCTGCGCGGGCGACGCGTGGCCACCCCGCAGGTGGCAAGCACCCAAGACGTCGCGCTACGGGCACTGCTGCGCCGCCACGGGCTCACGCCCGACCGAGACGTGACGGTCCTGCCCTTGGGCTCGACCGAGACCCGGCTCTTGCTCGCCCGCGGCGAGATCGACGGCGCGTTCGCGCCCGAGCCGTTCGCCAGTGAGTTGATCCTCACCGCCGGCGCGACCCTGCTGCTCGACGAGCGCGACGAGTGGCCGGGCCGGCGGCACCCGGCCACCGTGCTCGCGGTGAGGCAGCGCTACCTCGATGCACACCCCGACCACGTGCGCCGGCTGGTGACGGCGTTGGACGCCGAGGCGCGCTGGATCGAGGCGCACCGTGACGATGCGCTGAGCCTGTGCCAGCAGGGCATCGGGCGCCGCCTGGGTCGCGCGCTGCCCGACCGCGTGGCCCACATGGCGTTCGAGCGGATCGCGTTCTCGGCCGACCCCATGCCGGCCGCCCTTGGCCGTTTGGCGCGGGACGCCGAAGAGAGCCACTTCTTGCCGAGAGGCGCCAGTCTGGCCGGGCTGGTGGTGACCCCATGAGCGCCCGGCTCGAGCGCGCCGGCGCCATCGTCGGGTTGCTGGTGCTCTGGCAGCTGGCCGTGAGTCTCGGGCGCTGGCCGAGCTACGTGCTCCCCGGCCCGATCGCGGTGCTCGAGTCGGCCATCGAGGGCACGACCAGCGGCGTCCTGCCCGCGGCGGTGCTGAAGAGCCTGGGGCGACTCGCACTGGGCTACGGCCTGGCGAGCAGCGGGGGCATCGCGCTGGGCATCGCCATGGGGCGGGTCCCCGCCGTCGAGCGCGCCTTCGGCACGCTGCTCACCGGTCTGCAGTCGCTGCCCAGCATCTGCTGGATGCCGCTCGCGCTCTTGTGGTTCGGCCTGAACGAGAAGGCCATCCTGTTCGTGGTGGTGATCGCCACGCTCGGCACGGTGGCGTTGGCGGTGCGCGATGCCGTCTTCGGGGTGCCGCGGCTCTGGCTGCGCGCCGCACGAAGCATGGGCGAGCGCGGCCTCAGCTTGTGGCTGCGCGTGGTCTTGCCCGCAACGCTGCCGGGGACCATCACCGCACTGCGCCTGGGGTGGAGCTTCGCCTGGCGCGCGCTGATGGCCGGCGAGTTGCTGTTCGTGGCGGGTGGCCTGGGTCAGGTGATGCACGTCGGACGCGAGCTGAACGACATGGCGCGGGTGATGGCCGCCATGCTGGTCATCGCCGCGCTCGGGCTGGTCTTCGACAACGTCGTCCTGGGCTTC
Organism: Polyangiaceae bacterium; assembly: GCA_023150915.1. GTDB lineage: Bacteria > Myxococcota_A > Polyangia > Polyangiales > Polyangiaceae > JADJKB01. The sequence goes on along the minus strand of JAKLKA010000035.1, from coordinate 19,588 downwards.
GTCGAGGCGCGAACCCGCCGCCGCTGGGGGCTGACGTGAGCTCCCCTTTTCGCCCGGGCAAAAAGCTGCTTTAACCGCCTCTCGCCCATGCGCAGCGCTGTCATCGCCATCGCTCTCTTGGCCCTCGGTGCCTGCGGCGGCAACGAGCCCACCCCCAAGGCCCCCGAGCCGAAGCACGACGAGCCTCAGTCGGAACCCGGCAAGGGCCTCGACGTCTCGGCCGAGATCGGCGCCCTCGACGAGGCGAAGGTCGACAAGGCCTTCCAGGCCAGCGTGAAGGGCCTGACCCGCTGCCTTTCGGACGGCGCCAAGCGCGTCGAGCTGCTCGGCGGGCAGGTCGCGTTCTTCGTGAAGATCGACCAGCGCGGCAGCGTGTCTCACGCGCATCTCGAGAAGTCGACGCTCGGCGATCGCAAGACCGAGAAGTGCATGCTGGACGCGCTCAAGAAGCAAGAGTGGCCCGCGCCAGTCGGCGGCCTGGTGGGGATCGCCAAGAAGGGCTTCGACTTCGACCCCCCGAACGACGTCCGCCCGCCCACCGAGTGGGACGGCGAACGCGCACAGGCTCGGTGATGGCGGCAGGCGTGGCCCCGCCCGACGAGCCGGGGGAAGCCGCGGTGGACTGCCTGGTCGGCGTGATCGAAGGCACCAAGTTCCCCTCGCCCGGAAGCTGGCCGGCCAAGGTCAGCGTCGAGCTCTGACTTGCCAAGCGCTCGGCCCGGCTCGAAATGAGCCGAACATGGACCATCGAGAAGAGCGCGAGCTGACCATCACGCTGCACCTGTCGGCCCGCTTCGGCCCCGATTATCAGGGCGACGACGACGGGTACGCCTGGTTCGGCGAGTTCGAGCGCACGCTTCGACCCGAGCTGGAGCGCGCGCTGTTCGCGGCGCTGCGCGCGCACCCGCGCTTCTCGGCGGTGCCCGCGCCCCGCGGTCGCGACCCCGAGTCGGCGCTCGAGATCGACGTCAGCTTTCGCGCCGGCGCCTGATCACTCGCCGGCGTCCCAGACGCCGAGCTCGAGGGTGGCCACACCCTTCCCCGCTGCGGTGGCCGGTGCCAGCTCGACCCGGGCGGCGCCAAGCCCGGCCTTGACCAGCGCCTCGCTCACCGCGCGCAGGCGCTTGGCCGACTCTTCGCTGCCGCCGCCCTCGCCGGCCTCGCGGATGCTGACCCGGGTGTCGGCACGGGTCTGGGTCACGGCAGCGATGGCGGCGACGACCTTGCGGCCAGTCTCTTGCATCACCTCGCCGCCCAGCTCCGACGAGGCCACGCGCAACACCGCGCGCCCGTCGACCACCACCAGCTCGACTTCGCCCGCGTGGATGGGCGCGTGCAGCGCGACGCTCAGGTCGCGCACGATGGCAGCGTTGTCGGCGGCGGCCGCCTCGCAGGCGGCCAGCTTCTTCGCCCGGGCCTCGGCGGCGTCCAGCGCCTGCGCGAGCTTGGTCTTCTCGCCGCTCATGTCGCGCAGGTGGTCACCGGTGCGCAACAGCTCGCCGCGCAGCTGCTCGACGATCTCGGTGGCGAAGCGCCGCTCGGTGCCCGCGACGTCCGCGCTGAGCTGCGCCTCCGAGAGATCGCCTTCCAGCGTCGCGATCTTCTTCTCGCGCTCGGCGAGCGAGGCATGTAGCCGCTCCAGATCGCGACTGATCTGGCTCAGGCGGTCCTGGGTGCGCCGGTGGGCCTCTTGCTCCACCACGATGGCCGAGCGCGCCTCTTCGTAGCGCGAAGCCGGCACCATGCACCCCGCTGCCCCCAGCGCCGCGAACACCCCGATCCAGATGGCCTTCATCGCACTCTCCTTCAGGCGACCAGCGCGCCGCGCAGCGTCAAGATGTCCAGGTGCTCGGCCAGGGTCAGCCGATCGGGGTCGCTCATCCGCACGAAGCGAAAGGCCTGCTGGCTGCCGCGAACCCAGACCGGGCGCGCCCAGGCCGTGATGGCGTGGATGCGCTCGGGCAGGCTCAGCTCGAGCTTCACCAGCAGCGACTCGCCCCTTGCCAGGGCCGTGCGCCCGCGCTCCACGATGATGCCTGTCGGCGAGATCTCGATCCCTCGGCAGCGCGAGATCGCGATGCCGTCGTGCGCGATGACCCCGAAATCGGTTCGGCCTCGTAGGCCCACGCGACGTTCCATGAAAAACCTCCGTCCTCGGGTGCGATCGTAAGAGGCTCCGCCGATCCGGGGCCAAGTTCGCACCTACATCGGCCCACACGCGGGGATATCGAAGGACTTCGCTAACCCGCCAACTTGGCCCCTGCGATGGGCGAATCGTACGAAGGCAGCGTGCAGAGACGTCTCTGCGAGCTCTCTTCCGGCATCGCGAGCGCGCTCGCGGCCGCCGCGCTGGTCGTGCTGCTTCCAAGCGGAGTGCGCGCGGACGACGGCGCACGCCCGAGCGTGGATCTGTCGCGCATCCACGAGGCCGGGGGCGCGCTGACCGCGCCGCTCGAGAGCGGGCACACCGCCACGCTCACCCTCGATCCGGCGCTGCAGAAGGGCGCACGACGACTGCTGGGGCAGGCTCGCCCGCGCGAGGGCGCCGTCACCCTGATCCACGCGCGCACCGGCCGCCTGCTCGCCTTCGCCGAAGTGGGCAGCGGCGTGCTCACCTCGGCGCGCCAGCCCGCGGCCAGCATCTTCAAGCTGGTGACCACCACCGCGCTGCTCGAGCAGCGCGTGGTGAGCCCGAAGACCGAGGTGTGCACCGCCGGCGGTACCCATCGCATCGAGCGCCGCCACCTCGAGCCGCCCCGCGCGGGCCGCGTGATCTGTTCACCCTTCGGGCTGGCCCTGGGTCACAGCCGCAACGCCACCTACGCGCAGCTCGCCACCGCTCACCTGTCGCGTGACGAGCTGGCCGATACCGCACGCCGCTTCGGCTTCAACCAGTCCCTTCCCTTCGACGCCAAGGTGCCCCTGGGCACGCTGAGCATCCCGTACGGCGATCTCGATTTTGCGCGCACCGCCGCAGGCTTCTCGGGCAGCACGCTGTCCCCGCTGGGCGCCGCGCAGCTGGCCTTTGCCGTGGCCACCGGCGGACGCCGGATGCGGGTGCGCATCGTGGCGCGCAGCGACGATTTCGAGGCGCCCGAGGGGCGCGAGATGCTCGGTCGGGTCACCGACGAATGGACCGCCAGCCGGCTCACCCGGATGATGGAGGTCACGGTGCGCGAAGGCACCTCTGCCGAAGCCTTCAGCGATTCGACCGGGCGACCTTACCTGCCGCACCTGAGGGTGGCGGGCAAGACCGGCACCCTTCAACCGCGCGCCGACGCGCCCACCGCCAGCTGGTTCACCGGGTTCGCCCCGAGCAAGAAGCCCGAGGTGGTGGTCAGCGTGCTGCTGGTCAACGGGGGCACCTGGCGCCGCAAAGCCAACGAGGTCGCGCGCGACATGCTGCGCGCCTACTTCCACGCCCAGGGCCGTCGCGGGGTGAGTGACCCGTTCGAAGAGCCCGCGTCGGTGGCCCGCGCCGATCTGGGCCGGCGCTGATCAGCCGCGCCGCCGCCGCGACGCGCCCGTCAGGGCCGCCAGCGACAGCACGATGCCGACGAACGCACCGCCGTTCGGCGCGCCCGGGGTGCTGCAGCCGCAACCCTTCTTGGGAGCCGGCCCGCCCGTGCCGGCATCGGCCCCGGCGTCTTCGACCAGCGGCACGCCGGTGAGGCCCAAGGTGGGGATTGGCGTCTGCACGACCTTCTTCGGATCGATCTGCTTCCGATCTTTGCGGGTCAGATCCGCCGCGACCCAGGTCTTGCGCAGCCCGCGATACTCGCGCGGCGGCTTGCCCCAGCGCCAGCGCTCGGGCTTGTCGCACTTCATCATGCCCTTCCACGGGTGGAAGTGGTTGTACCGAGTCTGCAGCTGGCTCTTCTCGGCCGGCTTCACCTCGCTCGAGATCTCCATCTTCTCGCCCTTGGGGATGGTGGCGCCGCCGGCCACGTGCCCGGCGGGCCCCACCTCGGGGTCTTCCGGCAGGTTGGCGGCGTCGTAGCGGTGGTGCAGCCGGGTCACGACGTACTTCTGACGCGCCAAGAGCGCCTTGCGCCGCGCCAGCTCTTTGCGATCCGCCTCCATCTGCTTCTTGGCTTTGGGCCGCTCGGCGGGCTTCAGCTCCTTGAGCTCGGCCTCTTGCTTCTTCTTCTCTTCTTCCGTCATCTCCGGAGGCGCCGGCAGGCGTTCGGCTTCCGGCACGAGCAGCTCGAGCACGTCACCGCCCAGGGTCAGCAGCTCGTGGGGCAAGAGCGCCTCGTTCTGGCAAGGCTGCCCGCAGCCCTCGGCGGGCCAGGCGTATTCCACCAGGAAGGTCTTCGGGTCTTTCTCTTGGATCATGTCGTGGAGGGCGCCGTAGAACTCGCCCATCCGCTCTTTGACCGCGAAGTCGACGGTGATGTTCGTCGGCGGGAAGAGGTTGCCGTAGTTCTTCACCTCGTAGCGCTGATCGGTGCTCAGCACGTAGACGAACAGCTCTTGCTTCTTGTCCAGGTTGAGCAAGCCCAGCTTCGCGGGGATCTTGCTGACCGCGGTCGCGGTCGAGTAGCGAATCGGCGACAGCGACGCGCGCTCACCGCCCACCAGCTCGATGCGCTTGGTGTCGACCTCGGCCACGATGAAGTTCATTCCGGCGTCCACGTAGGGCTTCACCGCGGCCGCCGCCTTGTCGCCCAGCACGTAACCCTTCCCTTTGAGGAAGCCCGCCAGATCTTTCGCCTGGTCTTTGTCGAGCACGCTGATGGTGTACTCGCCTTCCTTGAAGTCCGGCTCCACCGTCAAGAGCATCTCTTTCGGGACCTTCTTCTCGCCGCCCACCTGACCGCCGCCGAGGAATGCGGTGTCCGCGCTGGCCAGCTTCGAGCGCTCCCACTCTTGCTCGAGCGGACCCGGATCACACGGATCCATCTCCCAGAACTCCATGAAGCGCGGCGCGGTGAGCATCTCGAGCCGGTCCAGGAACTCGCGCTTCAGCGTCTTGACCTTGTCGGCGGTCACGTCGGCCGGCACTGGCATCACGATCGCGAAGGGGTCCAGTGAGCCTTCGTAGTCGGGCATCACGCTGACGATGGTGGTGTCGCCCTTCGGCATGATCGCCACATGGGTCGCGTGGGCGCTGCCGACGCCGTCCTTCTTGCCGACGAAGAAACCCGGGAATGCGCCGGCATCGGGGGCGTGAGCGGTGAGGGCAGTGGCCAGGAGCGACGAGGCGGCAAGGGTCAGGTGCTTCTGCATCGGGCGGGGAGACTAGCCGACCGGCGGCGGCTCGGCGACAGGGTTCGAGGGGCCGGCGCGGCCGTGCTATGACCTCGCCCGCCATGGACCTCGAGCTGAACGAGACGCAGCAGCTGATCGCCGACTCGGCGCGGGACTTCGCCGCGCGCGTGGTCGCGCCGCGCGCCGCCGAGCTGGACAAGACCGGCGCCTTCCCCACCGAGACGGTGCGCGGCCTGGCCGAGCAGGGGCTCTTGGGGGTGAACCTCGCCAGCCGCTGGGGGGGCGCCGAAGCGGGTGTGGTGTCGTACGCGCTGGCCATGACCGAGATCGCCAAGGCCTGCGCCTCGACCGCGGTGACCATGGCGGTCACCAACATGGTGGGCGAGGTCGTCCAGGCGTTCGGGAGCGAGGCGCAGCGCGAAGAGCACCTGCCCAAGCTGACCGGCGGTGAATACCTGACCGGGGCCTTTGCGCTCAGTGAACCCGGCGCCGGCAGCGACGCCGCGGCCCTGACCACCGTCGCGAAGAAGGCCGACGATGGCTGGGTGATCGACGGGCAGAAGCAGTGGATCACCAACGGCGGCTACGCCGGGCTGTTCGTGGTCTGGGCCCGCACCGGCGGCCCGGGCGCCAAGGGAATTTCGACTTTCCTGGTGAAGAAGGGCACCCCGGGCCTGACCATCGGCCGCCCCGAGAACAAGCACGGGCTGCGCGGCTCGAACACCGTGCCCCTCACCTTCGACGAGTGCCGCGTGCCGCAAAGTGCGCTGCTCGGCGAAGAGGGCATGGGCTTCCGTGTCGCGATGATGGCGCTCGACGGGGGGCGCATCGGCATCTCGGCGCAGGCCATCGGCATCGGCACTGCGGCCCTCGAGGCCGCCGTGGCCTACGCCAAAGACCGTCAGGCCTTCGGCCGGCCGATCGCCGATTTTCAGGCGATTCAGTGGATGCTCGCCGACAGCCGCACCGAGCTCGAGGCAGCGCGCCTGCTCTGCCTGCGGGCCGCCACGCTCAAGGAGAGGGGCGCCGCCTTCACCCGCGAGGCCTCGATCTCCAAGCTGTTCTCCAGCGAGGCCGCCAACCGGGTGTGCAACCGGGCCGTGCAGATCCACGGCGGCTACGGCTACACGCGCGAGTTCCCGGTCGAGCGCTACTTGCGCGACGTGCGGATCACCACCATCTACGAGGGCACGAGCGAGATTCAGCGCATGGTCATCGCCCGCAGCGTCCTGTCGTGACCGCCGTCGATCTCCCGCGGATCCGCCGGGCCCTGTCCCCTGACGCTCCGTCGTTGCGCCCGGGTGACGCGGGGCAATACGCCGCGGTGGCGGCGGTGCTGCGCTCGGGGCCCACGGGCGCCGAGGTGCTGCTGATCCGCCGGGCCGAGCACGAGCACGATCCGTGGTCGGGCCACATGGCGTTCCCCGGCGGCCGCTTCGATCCGAGCGACGCCGATCTGCTCTCGACCGCAGTGCGCGAAACGCGCGAAGAGGTCGGGCTCGATCTGGCCCGCGAGGCGCGCCTGCTCGGGCCCCTGGACCTCTTGCCCGCCGTCGCCCGCGGGCGACGCGTGGGGCTGACCATCGCCCCCTTCGTGTTCGAGCTGGCCGAGGCCCCCGAGCTTCGCCAGAACCACGAAGTGGAAGAGGTGCTCTGGGCGCCGCTGACGGCGCTGGCGCGGGGTGAGAGCCGCGGCACGGTCAGCTACGTGCACGAGGGGCAGAAGCTGGAGCTGCCCGCCTGGAACGTCGACGGCCGGCTGGTGTGGGGGCTGACCTACCGTATGCTGGTGTCGCTGATCGAGCGGGTCACGGCGCTTCGTTGACCTGCGGATCACAGGCCTGAGTGAAGTCGCACACGCCGCCGCCCTTGGCGGTGACGGTCAGGGTGTACTGCGAGCAGGTGCCGGTGGCGCCGGGCTTGCGCCGCACCCGCACGGCGTACGCCTTGGTGTGCGGCCCGCAGTGAATGGCCGCCGTGGGGCCGCACGCCTTCTCGCCCATCTTCGAGCCCGCGGGGCCGGTGCCGTCGACGCACCAGTCGTAGGAAGTGAGCCCCGAATGCTTCGAGTCGGGGGTGCCACACGCGCCGCCCCGGATCACGTCGAACAAGAACTCGCTGTTGGTGGCGGGGGCGGTGAACAGGATCTTGATGTGGTAGCTGTTGGTCGTCCCCTCGTCGCTGTCCACGGTGTTGAACCGCCACCAGTCCACGTCGGTGTCCGAGCTGAGCGTGCCCGAGAGCGTCAGCGGCGTGGTGTTGGCGTCGGTGACGCTGCCCGCCGACGGCGCAGTGGCGCTGCAGGTGTCGTTCGCCGGCTCGGTCGTGTCGAGCTTGCACGCGCAGCCGTTCTTGCCTGGCCCGGGGGGATACGCCGCCCACCCGGTGGTGCAGGCGCCGATCACACAAGCGCCGAAGCTGCACTTCCAGGTGGCGTTCGGCGGCGTGCCCTGGCCCGCGCACAGCTTGGCGTCGGTGTCGTCGTCGGGTGTGCCGTTGCAGTCGTTGTCGGCGCCGTCGCACACCTCGGCCTGGGGCGTGCCCGCGGTGCAGCCTTCCCATTTCTGCGACGCGCCGTTGCACGCCTCGGTGCCCTCGCAAGTCACCGACCCGTTGGTCTTGGTGCACTTCCGCTTGACCCCGTTGCGCTCCGAGTTGCAGGGGCAACTCTCGCCGTTCTTGGGCACGCACATCTTGAGCGGCTTGGTGGGTGAGCCGGCCTCGCCCGCCGCCGCGTCGGGCACGCCGCCGTCGCTGACCGGCATGCCCGGCGGGTAAGAGCCCACCGCCACGCAGTCGAAGCCCGAAGGGCAGGTCGAGTCCCACGAGCAGTCGCGCGCGCAGAAGCGATCGATCTTGGGAGACGGCGTGCAGCGATCGCCGATGTTCGGGCACTCGGCGTCCACCGTGCACTTGTTGCACTGGTTGCCGACGTCGGGGACGCACACGTAGCCGTGGTCGGCGTGGAACGTGCAGTACCCGCCCGACGGGCAGGCGCCCGAGGTGGGGCACAGCGTGATGCACACCTTGTTGGGCGTGCCCTGACCGATGTCCCCACAGAACCCGCTGCCGCAGTCGCTGTTGTTGCTGCACGGCGAGCCGAAGCTGCCGGTGGGCCACCCGCCGTCGTTGCCCGCCACACCGCCGTCCTGGTTGCCCGAACCGCCGCTGCCGTCGCTCGATGCGTCGCCGCCCCCGGCGCCCCCCGGTGAATCGTCGACCCCGACCTCTTCGGCGCAGCCGACGAACCAACTCATCGCCGTCCCCAGGGCGAAAGCGAAGAGGTGTCGGGCGCTGACCACCGGATTTCGAGGATAGGCCCCGGGCACTGACCCGTCAAACACGTGGCCGTTCGATCCGCGCCGCTCGCCGGACGAGTCGAGCTGAATTAGGCTCCCGCCGTTCTTCATGGAGCCCGAGTCGAAAGTCACGAACCCCGTGCTGTCGGGGGAGCCCGCGCCCGGCGGCCGCTGCAAGGTGTGCGGCGGAACGCTCTCCGACTCGCTACGCTGCGAGCAGTGCGGCGCCGCCTACGGCGTGAAGAACCGCTGCCCACACTGTCGGGCCATCGCTGACATCGAAGCCGCTGACCCGCTCCGGTTCCGGTGCCGGGTGTGCGGCGGCCCCCGCGTCCCGGTGGACGACCACGAGGTGGTTCGGACCGGGCGCGAGGTCCCGGTGCTGAAGCAAGCCAAGAAGGCCCACGTGACCCGCGCGGCGTGGGCGGTCGCCGCCGGCGTGCTGGGGGGGTTCGGCGTGCTGTCGCTCTTGACGACGTTGCTGGTGATCGCTTTCGGGCCGGGCCTGCTCGCGTCGGTCACGTTGCTCGCGGCGAACCTGGTGCCCTTCGTGGTCGCCGCGCTCGCGTGGCGGAAGTCGAAGCAGCACGGCAGGCACCGCGACCAGCTCTTGGACGACGCCTGGGGGCTGGTCGCCTCCGACGTGCTCGCCCACGCCGGCAAGGAGCTCGAGGCGGAAGACCTGGCCAAGGTGATGCGCATCGATCTGGCTCGCGCCGAGCACGTCCTGGCGCACCTCAGCGTCCACGACTCGGTGCACGCCCGGGTGACCGACGAGGGCGACCTCGCCTACTCCGTCGGCGCGTCGAAGCTGCGGGTCGCGGCGGCCAGCGACGAACCGGCCGTGGACGAGCTGGCAGAGCAAGACGAGGCCGCCGAGCTGGCGCAGGCCAAGGCCGCAAAGCCCGGGCCCTGACCCGCCGCCGCGTAGCGCGCTTCCGAGTGCGAACTGGATTTCGCGCTGCACCGTCGGGCGCACGCGCGCCCGGGCGCAGAATCGTCGCGGGCACGGCCTACTGGCGGGTGGTATGAGATCCGCAGTAGAAGCCGGCTGGGCGAGCGATGGCGATCGATCACCAGAGCCTGTACCTGACCCGCAGCGACGAAGCCGAGGCGGGATTCGTGCGGCGATTGCTGCGCGAGATGGCCGCCCACGACTGGTTGGTGCTGCTCTTCCTGACGATCTTGACCACCGTCGCGCTGCGCTGCGAGCCGTCGGTCGATCAGCGCGTCTCGGCCATCCGCATGGGCTCGCTGCTGGCGTTTCAGGTGGTGACGCTGGTCTTGGTGCGGGGCCGCGTGTTCAGGCACGGCTTCTGGGCGCCGCTCATGTATCGCTTCGCGCTGTATGGCACCGTGCAGCTCAGCTACTTCTTCTTGGCGCGGCTGCTTCCACTGGTCAACCCGACCACCGTGGATCTCGAGCTCTATCACCTCGACCTGCGCCTGTTCGGCTTCGAGCCCGCGATCGCCATGGACGCGATCGTGACCCCCGCGACCACCGAGTGGTTTGCGTTCTTCTACTTCGACTACTTCTTCATCCTGGCGATCCACGTGATCCCCGTCTTGCTCTTCGCCAAGAGCTCCCGCCTGCTCGGCGAGTTTGCGCTCGGCATGCTCACCGTGTTCTGCGTCGGGCACCTGGTCTACATGCTGGTCCCCGGTTACGGGCCCTACCGCGCGCTGGCCGGCGAGTTCGACAATCCGCTACCCCACGGCATGTGGCGCGACATGGTGATGGCCACGGTCGCGTCCGGCGGCTCGCAGATGGACATCTTCCCCTCGCTGCACACCGCCGCGCCGACCTTCCTGGCGCTGTTCAGCTTCCGCCACCGCGACAAGCTGCCGTTCAAGGCCAGCTGGCCCGTCACCGCGTTTTGCGCGGTGAACATCGTGGGGGCCACGATGTTCTTGCGCTGGCACTACGTGATCGACGTGATCGCCGGCCTGACCCTGGCCACGGTGGCGTTCGTGCTGTCGGTGCGCGGCACCGAGTGGGAGCTCGCGCGCCGCGCCGAGGCCCGGCTGTCGGAGTCGTGGCCGCGCTTCCGGCGCGGCACGCTGCCCTGAGCTACTTCTCGTACACCTGGGCTGCCGCCATTCCCGAGCCGGCCGAAACCACCATCACGACCTTCAGCGGCGCGGCCATCGGCGCGGCCCACTTCCAGCAGTTCGGGTGGGGCGCGACCACGGCGTTCGGCGCCGCGGTCTGATCGGTGGCGAGCACCGGTGAGCCGAAGCCGGGCAGCGGGCTCTGGGCGATCAGTTGAAGATCGAGGTTCTGCACGTTGGGCAACCCGGCCCCGACCAGGGTGTAGCACTTGCCGGGTTGCGCGTTGAACGTGGTCTCGAGGGTTTGCCCCTGCTGGAAGTTACCGGCCAAGAGCGTGCCCCCCACGGCCTTGGCCCCGGGGGCGTTCTGCTTTGCCAGGGCGTCCAGCGCCTGGCCCGCGACCGCGGCGCTCTGCGCGTCGAGCGGCGCCGCGCGCGGGCCCGTGGTCCCGGTGGGGACGGGCGGTGGGGGTGGCGGCGTGGTCGCGGTGGTCGTGGCGGTGGGCGGGGGCGGCGCGGCAGCCACGCACATCTGGCCGTTCCAGCTCTGCCCCGGCGGACAGCCGGGCCCGGGCCCGGGACCGACGTTGGACTCTTCACCGCCCTTCTTCTTGCAGCCCCCAAGGCTCACGGCCACGCACACGGAAAGCGTCCAAAGACCAAGCATTCGCGACATTTCGGGCTCCTCCGCTGGATGAAACGCCGCGCCCCGACGCGGCTTACACGCTCAGCGTACGTTGGCGCAGAACCCCTCGTAGTCCACGTAAGACTTCAACGTCGGGTTTTCGCCGCAGGCCGGGCAGCCTTTGTCCCGTCGCAGCTTCAGCGTGCGGAACGTCATCCGCATGGAATCGTAGGTGAGCAGGCGGCCGACCAGCGGCTCGCCCCGGCCCAGGATGAGCTTGATGGCTTCGGTGGCCTGCAGGGTCCCCACGATGCCCGGCAAGATGCCCAGCACCCCTGCCTCGGCGCACGACGGCGCCAGGTGCGGCGGCGGCGGCTCGGGATACAAGCAGCGATAGCAGGGGCCCGTGAACGGCGCGAAGGTCGTGACCTGACCGTCGAAGCGGAAGATCGAGCCGTGCACCACGGGGATCTTGTGGAACAGCGAGGCGTCGTTCACCAGATAGCGCGTGGGGAAGTTGTCGCAGCCGTCGATGATCGCGTCCCAGCCCTGACCGAAGATCCGGTCGACGTTCTCGCTGGTGAGGCGCTCCTGATACTTCAGCACCTTCACGTCCGGGTTGAGGTCGTTGATGGTCTTCTCGGCGCTGTCGACCTTCGCCATGCCGATCCGACTGGTGGCGTGGATCACCTGGCGCTGCAGGTTCGACGCATCGACCACGTCCGCGTCCACCAGCCCCAGGGTGCCCACGCCCGCGGCCGCCAGATAGAGCGTGGCCGGCGCGCCCAGACCGCCGGCACCGAGCAAGAGCACGCGTGACTCGAGCAGCTTCTCTTGCCCCTTCTCGCCGACCTCGGGCAGCAAGATGTGGCGCGAGTAGCGATCGAGCTGGGCCTGGCTGAGGTCGGCGGGGTGCTCCACCGGATACGCCATGTCCTTCCAGCGCACGAAGCCCGGGTTGGCGCTCCACACGTTCTGGTAGCCGAGCTCGGCCAGGGTCTTGGCGGCGAAGACGCTGCGCACGCCGGCGGCGCAGTACACGACGATCTCGCGCGACTTGTCGGGCAGCTTCTGCTCGGCCTGCATCTCGAGGAACCCGCGCGGCACATGCAGGGCGCCGGGGATGAAGCCGCCGCGGACCTCGTCCTTCTCGCGCACGTCGAGCAGGGTGAAGTCGGCGCGCTCTTCGAGCTTCGCCCGCAGCTGTTCCAGCGTCAGGACGCGGACCGACGCGCGCACTTCCGAGAACAAGTCGCTGTAGGTTTTCGGCATTTTTCCGGGGCTCCGTGAATTGTCGCACTATTCCGATGTGCCAATTGACGCCACAAGTATTGGCGTCCGCGGCCCGGTGTCAAGCCGGTCCCGCGACCAGCGCGACCAGACCGCCCGCGTCGGGCAGACCGGGATCGGCGGCAAGCAGCCGGGCGACCAACCGGCGCAGCCGCTCTGGGGCGTCACCCAGCGCGAGCACGTCCTCGACGAGCCGGCCGAAGCCGTACAGATCCTCGGCGAAGCTCACGGCCTCGCCGCGGACGCGCGCCGGGCTCATGTACCCGACGCTGCCGCCCTCGACCACGCGAGCCCCGCGATGCGCCAGCCCGAAGTCGGACAGCACCGGTTGGCCGGGCGCGCGGAACATGACGTTGGCGGGCTTGAGATCGGCGTGAACCCACCCGGCTTGGTGCACTCGGGCAAGGGTGCGCGCCAGCGGGAGCAGCCAGCGCTCGACCGGAAACAGCAGCTCGGTGTCCCGCCGGACGATCGCCTGCTTGAGCGAGCCGGCCGCGAGCCACTCCATCACCAGCGAGCCATGGTCCAGATCGACGTCGTAGACCCGCACGACCCCGCTGCCGGCCAGCGCGACGGCGGTCCGCGCTTCGCGGGCCAGCTTGTCGCGCTCGCGCTCGGGCCGGTGGTAGATCTTGAGGGCCACGCGACGCGCCAGCGCGTCGTCCACGGCCTCGAACACCGTGCCCGCGCCGCCGCGCCCCGCTTCGCCGACGATCCTGAGCGCCGTCTCGGGTGCGTCGGCCCGGATCAGCGTCGGCTCGTTCAGGGCCGAGACCGCCGCCGGAGTGCGCTCGCCGAGCGCGCGCCGCCAGCGCTCGTGCCGCTCGCGCGCGCCGGGCGCGTCGATGTCGCGAGCCAGCACGCGCTCGACCAAGGTGAGGGCGCGCGCGACCGCTCCCGTTTCGGCGCAGGCATCGGCCGCCAAGAGCAGCGCCGCCGGGCCTGCCGCCTCGGTGAGCAGGCCCAGCGCCCGCTCGGGCTCCCCGCGCGCCAGGGCGATCTCCGCGGCGCGGGTGCGCAGCGCTTCGCTGGCCAGGCCCCGTTCCGCCGCTGCCTCGACGGCAGCGAGCGCGGGCTTCTCGGCGGCCGTACCGCGCGCACGGCCCAGCTCGTCGAGCACCGCGCGCTCGTCCACCGGGTCGCCGGCGGCCAGCGCCCCGAGCAGCGAGCGTTCGACGCGCGGCTCCGGTCGCGGCGCCGGCGGGGCGGCGGCAGGCGGCGGCGGCGCCGGCGGGGGCTCGGCACTGCCCTTGCCCTTCCATCGTTCCCAGAAGCTCACCCCACGACCTCCAGCACGACGGCACCGTCGATGCTCTGACGCACGCGGTCACCGTTCAGCAACTGCACGGCGCCTTGCACCGCCAGCCCATCGAGCACCGCGGGCGTGCTCGCCGTGAGCTCGAGCCACCCGTCTTTGGTCGCGTCCAGCGTCCAGCCCTCGAGCGCCAGCGGGCCCAGGGCGGCGTGAACCACGCCCGAGGCATACGCGATCCGCACCCCGTCGTGCCACGGGGAAAGCTCCAGACGGACCTCACCGCCCAGCTCGAGCACCACGCCGTCACCCACCCGCAGCGGCGCGTCGAGCCGCGCGCCAGAGACGAACGTGCCGTTGCGCGAGCCCCGATCGACCGCCTCGGGCCCCGCCGCGCCACGGCGCAGCTCGAGGTGCGCTCGGCTGATCGCCGGCGAGGCGATCACCAGGGTCGCCTCGGCCCGACCGATGATGACCTCGCGGCCGAAGATCACGTCCAGTCGCTCGCCGTCGAGCATCAGCGCCACGCGGGGCAAGGCCGGACGCTTCTGCTCGACGCCGGCCAAGAGCTCGGCGATCCGCGGGTCCGCTTTCCGGGCACCGGCCCCCAGGGCCATGGCCTCGCGCCGGGCCCCCGCCAGCACCAGATCCCGCACCCGACCGTGCAGCGCGGCACGCTCGCGCTCCGCCCGCTCGCGCGCGTGCTCCGAGTCGAGCACCGCCTCCAGGCGGTCGATCGCCCCGGCCTCGACCAGCATCCGCGCCTCCGCATCCCGATCACCCACCCGCGCGTACACCTCGGCCGCCAGCGCGGACTCTCCCACCCGCTCGAGCCGCTGGGCCACGTCGAGCAGCTCGGCGCGACCGGGAGCGTACTTTCCCGCAGCGCAGAGCTCGAGGGTGAGGCGTGCGCGCTTCGCCTCGAGGTCACGCAAGAGCGCGCCGCTGGCGAACCCCGCGGCCTGGCTGAGCAGCAAGCGCTTCCGCTCGGGGTCGATGCTGGCGTCGGCGCGGAGCGCGAGCACGCGTGCGGCTTGGGGCGCCTCGCCGTGCTCCACGTAGGGCGCGGTCGCCTCTTCGAGCTGACCTAGCGCTTCGAGCCGGCGCGCGCGCGACAGGCCGGCGCGGCGCCGGCCTCGGAAGATCTCACCCACGCGCGAGAAGAAACCCATCGCCGCCCCCAGGCTGAACGCAAACCCGCCGCGAATTCAAGGCGAACGAACCGAGATCGGGAGATTCTGGTGCTTTGGGCCCGGGCGAATCCTGGTAAGCTCTCTCTGCTCCGAAACCCGCCCCAGGGAGACGCCACCGACCATGAGCACCAATCGACTGGGAGAGCTCCTCGTCCGCGAGAAGCTGATCAGCCTCCAGCAACTCCGCCGCGCCCAAGACGAGCAGCGAAAGTCCGGCCAGAACCTCGGCTACACGCTGCAGAAACTCGGCTTCATCTCCGACGGAGAGATCACCAACTTCCTGTCGTCGCAGTACCGCCTGCCCGCGATCAACCTCGACGAGTACGAGATCGACAACGAGATCATCAAGCTGGTCAGCCGCGACGTCTGCGAAAAGCACAAGATCATCCCGGTTTCGCGCTCCGGCCAGTCGCTGATCGTGGCCATGGCCGATCCGACCAACCTGCACGCCATCGACGACATCAAGTTCCTGACGAACTACAACGTCGAGCCGGTCGTCGCCAGCGAGACCTCGGTCAGCAACGCCATCGAGCGTTACTACTCGGCGGGCCCTTCCTACGAAGAGCTGATGAGCGACTTCTCGCTCGACGAGACGGACATCGATTTCTCGGCCGAAGAAGAGGACATCAACGCCCTCGAGCTCGAGAAGCAGAGTGCCGACGCGCCGGTGGTGCGCCTGGTCAACGTGCTCTTGCTCAACGCCATCCGCAAGGGCGCCAGCGACATCCACGTCGAGCCGTACGAGAAGCGTCTGCGCGTGCGCTACCGCATCGACGGCGTGCTGCACGAAGAGATGAGCCCGCCCATCCGGCTCAAGGCCGCGCTGGTCAGCCGCCTCAAGATCATGAGCCAGCTCGACATCGCCGAGCGCCGCTTGCCGCAAGACGGGCGCATCAAGCTGAAGCTGGGCAAGGGCCGCGAGATGGACTTCCGCGTCTCGGTGCTGCCCACGATGTGGGGCGAGAAGGTGGTGTTGCGCTTGCTCGACAAGGGCAACCTGCAGCTCGACATGACCAAGCTGGGCTTCGACCAGGGCCCGCTCGACGACTTCCAGTGGGCCATCAATCAGCCCTGGGGCATGGTGCTGGTGACCGGCCCCACCGGGTCCGGCAAGACCACCACGCTCTACTCGGCGCTGTCGGATCTGAACAAGCCCGGCGTGAACATCAGCACCGCCGAAGATCCGGTCGAGTACAACCTGCACGGCATCAACCAAGTGCAGATGCACGACGAGATCGGCCTGAACTTCGCCATGTGCTTGCGCGCGTTTCTGCGCCAAGACCCCGACATCATCATGGTGGGCGAGATCCGCGACTTCGAGACGGCGGAAATCGCCGTCAAGGCAGCACTCACCGGCCACATGGTGCTCTCGACCCTGCACACCAACGACGCGCCGGCGACCATCAGCCGCCTGCTGAACATGGGTGTGGAGCCCTTCTTGATCACCGCCAGCGTCAACCTGGTGCTGGCCCAGCGCCTGGCGCGCCGCGTGTGCATGGACTGTCGCTACGAAGTGCCGACCGATCCCCAGACGCTGATCGACATGGGCGTCACCGAAGAGCAGATGGCCCAGGGCGTGCGCGTGATGAAGGGGCGGGGCTGCAACACCTGCAACAGCACCGGGTACAAGGGGCGTATCGCCCTCTACGAGGTGATGCGCTTCCGCGACGAGCTGAAGGAGATGGTGCTGCAGGGGGCCTCGACCACCGAGCTGAAGGTCGGCGCGATCAAACGCGGCATGGTGAGCCTGCGCATGGCAGGCATCCGCAAAGTGATCGAAGGCATGACCACCCCGGAAGAAGTGCTCCGCGTCACCATGGCGGATTGAAGAAGGACGACGATGGCCATCGGCGAAGAAGGCGTAAAGGTCAACCTCCACCAGCTCTTGCGCGCCATGATCGAGAAGGGCGCGAGCGACATGCACATCACCACGGGCTCGCCGCCGCTGCTCCGCATCGACGGCGCCATCGTCCCGCTGAAGCTGCCCCCGTTGTCCCCCGTCGAGACCAAGCAGCTCTGCTACTCGGTGCTGACCGAGGACCAGAAGATCCAGTTCGAGAAGAACAAGGAGCTGGACCTGTCTTTCGGCGTGAAGAACCTGTCGCGCTTCCGCGCCAACATCTTCATGCAGCGCGGCGCGGTCTCTGGCGCCTTCCGCTCCATCCCTTTCAAGATCTTGTCGTTCGACGAGCTGGGGCTGCCGGCGGTGGTGGCCGACCTGGCCGGCAAGCCCCGCGGCCTGGTGCTGGTCACCGGCCCCACCGGCAGCGGCAAGAGCACCACGCTCGCGTCGATCTTGGACAAGATCAACAGCGAGACGCGCCAGCACATCATCACCATCGAAGACCCCATCGAGTACCTGCACCCCCACAAGCGCTGCATCGTCAACCAGCGCGAGGTCGGCAGCGACACGATGAAGTTCAAAGACGCCCTGAAGTACGTGCTACGGCAGGACCCGGACGTGGTGCTGGTGGGCGAGATGCGTGACCTCGAGACCATCGAGGCGGCCCTGACCATCGCCGAAACGGGTCACTTGGTCTTCGCCACGCTGCACACCAACTCGGCCGTGCAGAGCATCAACCGCATCATCGACGTGTTCCCGCCCCACCAGCAGTCGCAGGTGCGGGCGCAGCTCTCTTTCGTGCTCGAGGGCGTGATTTCGCAGCTGCTCTTGCCGCGCGCCGGCGGCCCGGGGCGCGTGCTGACGCTCGAGGTGCTGGTGCCGAACCCGGCCATCCGCAACCTGATCCGTGAAGACAAGGTCCACCAGATCTATTCACAGATGCAGGTGGGTCAGGCCAAGCACGGCATGCAGACCATGAACCAGTCGCTGTTCTCGCTCTATCAGCGGCGGCTGATCACGCTCGAAGAGTGCATGGGTCGCTCGAGCGAACCCGACGAGCTGCGGATGATGATCGAGGGGCGGACCCCGGTCGGACCCGGCTTGGCGCCTCAGGCCCGCTGACCCCCAGTTTTTGCGCCACCGGCCCGGCAAAGCTGGTAGGTAACCCCGGTCGAGACGGAGGACCATGGCGCAGCATCACGGCTACACGCGTTGGGTGAAGAGTGGGGTGGGGGCGGTCGTGCTCCTTTCGGCCAGCGTCGCAGGCGCGCAGCCTTCGGTGCCGGAACCGCCGCCTCCGGCCGAGCCCTGGTACGAAGCGGTTCAGCTGCGTGCGTTCGCCGACGCCTACGCCAGCGCCAACTGGGCATTCCCCAAGCCCGCGACCTACCAGCCGGCGACTCGACTCTACGACGGGCCCCAGGGCTTCGGGCTCTCCTGGGTGGGGCTCGACGCATCGTTCGCGCCGGAGCCCGTGGGCGGCACGTTGAGCTTGCGCTGGGGTCCTTCGGCGGCGTTGCATGCTGGGCGCGACGCTGGCAGCGGCCTCGAGTACGTGAAGCAGGCGTTCGTGGCGTGGAAGCCGGGGTCGGGCAGCTTCACGCTCGAGCTGGGCAAGTTCGACACCTTCGTCGGAGCCGAGGTCGCCGAGAGCCAGGACAACTTCAACTACACCCGCGGCCTGTTGCACGCCTTCGCGCAGCCCGCCTTTCACACCGGCGTTCGCGCCAGCGCCGAGATGATCGACGGGCTCACCCTGACGGCGATGGTGGCGAACGGGGTCAATCGTTCGCTGGACAACAACGTGGGCAAGACCTTCGGGCTCGGGCTGAGCGTGAACCCCAGCGACTCGTTCGCCGCGACCCTGGGCTGGATCGGCGGCCCCGAGCAAGACGACTCGGCCGAGGTGGCGTGCACCACTGGCACCGCCTACGACCCGAAGGTCGGAACGTGCGCCGTGAAGGCCGGCGCGCCGGCTCAGACCCACGTGGTCGACCGCGGCGGCGCCAACGAATTCGACGCCTGGCGCCACCTGCTCGACCTGACCCTGGCGGTGCAACCGATGGAGACTCTGGCCATCGTGCTCAACGCCGACTACGGGGTCGAGGGCGTTCGGCCCGCCGACACCAGCATCGACGCCGATCCGAAGGCCGAGAAGTGGTTCGGCGCGGCGCTGCTCACCCGCATGCAGCTGAGCGAGACCTGGGCCGTGGCGCTGCGCGGGGAATACCTGGCGGATCCCGACGGCCGGGCGCTCGCGTATACCCTGCCCGGCGGCGCACGGCTGAAGGACACCGAGCTGGCCAGCGCCACCTTCACCGTCGAGGCGAAGCCCACCGACAACCTGATCCTCCGGCTCGAGAACCGGGGCGACTTCGTGATCGACGCAAGCGACAAGCAGATCTTCCGCGAGAAGGTCCGCGACGGCTCGGACAAGCTCTTCACCACCACGCTGGGCGTGGTGGTGACCACGAACTGAGACGCGGCCGGCGAACAACGACACCTTGGCCGGTCAAAGCGCCGATGCCAGGGGGTGAACCGCCAAGGGCGCCAAGGGCGCCAAGAACTTTGGGCTGGCAGAGCCGGCGGCGGAGCTCGACGAGCTCGTACTCCGGTTGGTCGGTGCCGCAATCGAGGTGCACTCGTGCCTCGGTCCCGGCTTTCTGGGATCCGCTTTTCGTCTGACTCGGCTTTCGCCCTTTCGGGCGAAAGCCGAGGCTACAGACTTCAGGCTGCAGGCTTCAGGAGGTCCAGTCGCGCGGGCGGCTTCGGTGGAGGCAGAAGATGGCGACCTGGCGGGCGTAAAGGTTGTTGCAAGTT
>JAKLKA010000034.1 GCA_023150915.1 Polyangiaceae bacterium | reverse complement strand
GGTGGCGGCGTGGACCCAGAACCGGCCTTGGAACGAGAAGAAGGCGTCGGTGTTCGATGGGGCAGCCGCCGCGACCAGATCGGGGATCCAGGGCGCGCCCCAGGCGCTCGCCTTCCACGCCTTGAAATCGGCGCCGAAGCTCCAGGTTCGCGAGAACTTGGCTCCGTCCTGGTACGTCTGGGCACCCTCCGGGACGCCGAGGCCCAGTCCGTTCATGGTGACGCGGTGCCAGAGCGTGAAAGTGTCCTCTAGCGCTGCGCTCGAAGCCTTGTTCAGCCAGGAGTCGTGGATGGCGGTACCGAGGAAGCACTCGGCGCCGACGTTGCCATTGTCCACGCAGTACCGGTAGTGCGTCTGCGCCACTTCCACCGGCACCTCGGTCAGCGTCGTTGCCGTCTTGGAGCGTGACCCGATGGGTTCGAACGTGATGTGGTCGAGCGACTGCTTCACCTTCACGTCGGTGTAGAGGGGCCCCTTGTGCTCCCCGACCACGCTGGCCTTGTTGAAGACCGGCGTGAAGCGTGGGCAGGGCACCGGATCGCAGGCATCACCCAGGGTCTCGGCGCTGCGCGCCACTTCCGCGTCCAGGTTGCAGTTCTCTTGGTTCGGGTTCGCGACGCTCGGGCAGTTGTCGCCGGGGCCGTTGCAGGCCACCGCGCACACGCCGTCCCCGTCCACATCCGGACCTTCGGTGCACGGGCAAAGATCGCAGGTGTCACCCAGCCCGTCGCCGTCCTTGTCCGACTGCGAAGGGTTCGGCGTGTCCGGGCAGTTGTCCTTGTTCGTCGCGATGCCGTCCGCGTCGTGGTCCGTCGCGTAGTGCAGGTTGAGAACCTGGGGAAGCGACCACTGCGCGTCGCAGAATTGGACTCCTCCGCCGGGCTTTGGCGAGTCAGGGAGGCATTGCCCGAGCTTCTTGTCGTACGAGCAGTTCTTCTGACACCGCACGCAGGCCAGCTCCCCGGAGGGCTGCTCGACCACGTCGAACCCGGACATGCACGGCACCTCGACGCCGACCACCGGGAACTGGTAGCTGGGCGTCGAGTCGAACGAGGCGAAGGCGTTTGCGAACCAGCCGTACGCCAGGCGGGTGAGCGAAGCCGGCAGATGATGGTTCCGAATCGCCGCACGGCACGCCGGGCTGCTCAGCGCGTCGCAGGCTGACCCCGGTGCAGGCTTGTTGTACGGCGAGCTGGCTCCGCCTGCGTACGAGAACAGCGGCGCGAGCTGGGTCGCGAGCTGCTTGCGCAGCATCGGGACCACCTTCGACGGGATCTGCTTCGCGGCGATCTCGCTGGCCTTGTGAGGGCAGTTCACAACGTGGTCGCAGGCGAATTTCACGACGTCCGAGCAGTCGTCGATGTTCGCCGAAACCTTGATGTCCGCGGTCGAGCCCTCGGTCGAAGCGCTCGCGTCCGCGTCGAGCGCGAAGTCTACTGCCAGGCACCCCTGGCGGTAGCGATGGCCGCCGGGGACGTTCTCCATCCAGTCGTTCTGGGAATTGAACTGGCTTGGAACGCAGCCCGGAATGACTCGCGGCACGAGCCCCAGCCACAGCCGGATGCGCCGGATGGTCGTGTATAGCCTGAAGTCGTTGCAGTGGAAGTCGGTCGGCTCCGTGCCAGGGATGTATTCGGAGATGTCGCCGAGTGAGTCGTTCAGGCCGGTCATGATCTCGGCGCAGGTTTCCGGGCCGAGGCTGCCTGGAAACTGCGGGTAGCCCGGGCTGCCCCCGAGGTGGCAGTCGTTCTGCGCGGTCAACGCGAAGTTGGGCGTGAGCGTCGCGGGCATCCACACGCCCATCTTCCCGACCCGGCTGCCGAAGTAGGTTTCGGTCGGAGCGAGCCGGAGCCCGAGCTCGGTGTCGTTCCACGGGAACAGCGCTGCCGCACGGATGGTCCAGCTGTCGAGAACGACGTTTCCCTGTGAATCCAGGTCCGTCAGGTCGATGCCCACCAGCTCCAGCCCTGACGTGAGCAAGCTTCCAGTGAACGGAGGGATCGTGACCCGATTCGGGTCGTAGCTCACCGTGCTCGCGCCAGGGAGGATGTTCGCCGAGAGCTGCGCCAGGTCAGAGTTGCCGCCGCGCACCAACCTCAGGCAAGCCCGCTGTGGCCCGGCGGTGCAACCTTTCGGAGGCAGCGTCGCCGCAGTCGGATTCAAGATGATGAGTGCGTTCGCATCGAAGCTCGTTCCGACGTCGAGCACCGTGCTGAGCTCGTTTCGCAGCGAGCCGACGGACGCGTTGCTCATGAACAGGGTCGACCGCTTGCCGCCGGGAACCGCCGGATCGGCGACCACCTTGGGCGGAACCACGACCCCTGGCCCCTGATCGATGTCTTGCTTTGCCAGCGGGTCGTGCGTGCAAGACGCCGACATCACGAGGATCGAAGCGCTTGGCGCGAATCTTGCGAGCGAGCGAGCGAGCTTGGGTTCATCGCGGTCCCTCCGTGCTGCGGCCACGATAGCACAGCGCGGTGCGCTGCGATCCGAGCATGCTCGCACCCGAGCGCGTTGTGCCGGCACGGCACAACGCGTCGCACGCAACCGTCGTGGGACGTGCGTGGCACCGGCGACGCGGCACACGCTTCGCGCCGAAGTCATCCCCGATGCTTGCCGCTCCACGCGGTCACGCACTCGAGGCTTGCCCGCCGCCTCACCGCCGCAGGCGCCGCGCCCGCCGCGCGAACAGGTCCCGCAGCGGCTTCACGTAGGGCTGATCGGTCCGGATCAGGACGTGGTCGAGGCCCAGCTTGCGGAAGATCTTCACGTGCTCGGCGCGCAAGGCTCGCATGTGGTGGGCATAGTGCGCGCGCACGCGGGGGCTCGAGGTGTCGACCAGCATGCTCTCGCCGCTCTCCAGGTCCTCGAAGGTGGCCAGCCCCACGTCGGGCAGCTCTTCGTCGCGCGGGTCGACCAGCATGCAGGGGATCACGTCGTGGCGGGCGGCGGCCAGGGCTAGCGTGCGCTCGTAACCGCTGGTGAAGAAGTCCGAGAGCACGAAGGCCACGCTGCGACGACGCGCCACGTTGTACAAGGTCTCGAGGGCGACCGTGAGATCGGTGCCGGTGCGCTCGGGCTTGGCACCCAGGATCTCGCGCACCACGCGCATCACGTGCTTCTGCCCCTTCATCGGCGGCACGATCTTCTCGACCTGGTCGGTGGACAGGATCAGCCCCACGCGGTCGTTGTGCTTGATGGCCGAAAAGGCGCAGAGCGCCGCGACCTCGGCCGCCAGGGCCGCCTTGCTCGAACGGCGCGTGCCGAAGCTCTCGCTGGCGGACAGGTCGACTACCAGCATGACGGTCATCTCGCGCTCTTCGACGAAGACCTTCACGTAGGTCTCGTTCATGCGCGCGCTGACGTTCCAGTCGATGCTGCGTACGTCGTCCCCGGGCTGGTACTGCCGCACCTCGCGGAACGCGAGGCCCTGGCCCTTGAACACCGAGGTGTAGTTGCCCGACAGCTGCTCGGTGGCGAGCCGGTTGGTCGTGATCTCGATCTTGCGCAGAGCCTTGATCAGCTCTTTGGGGATCATCTCGGCCCGGAGGCTAGCCTGGAGCCGACGCAGGGGCTACCTCGGCGTCAGCGGGGGAACCGGCCCTTCGTGCGCCGAGCAGCTCGGCCCCGGCATCAGGAAATACTTCGCGTCCAGTGCAGCGCAGGCGCGCTCGGGCGACACGCCCTCGAGCGTCCAAGCGTCGAGCTTCGCGTCATGTCGCAGTTGCACGATGCAACCGCCACAGTCGTACCAGTCTGCGCACCCGGCGATCGAGAACCCTCGGGGCTCGACCCAGCGGCATTGGATTCCGGCGACCGCGCTCAAGGCACCCGCTTCGATGCTCACGCACACGCCGTCGAGCGCCTCCGGATTGCCGAGCTTCAGCGGCTCACCCGCGGCAGCCAGGCCCAGATCGTCGAGCCGCTCGCAGGCCGGGGACGACGCCGGGTCGCCCGGTTCGGGCTTGCCATCCGGGGTTTCCGCCGCCTGATCGTCTCCGACAGGGCTCGCGTTCACCGTGCATCCCGCCGCCACCCACGCCCACGCCACGACCACCGCCATCGTCGAGATCTTCATGACCGTCTCCTCTATCCTCGCGAGGGGGAAGAGCACGCCGCGTGCCAGGGGCCGGACACTGAATTTCTCCGCTGGTTTCCCGCCTGGTGCGCCGGAGTGTCCAGCCGCGTGGACACCGCGCCGTCCAGGCGGTTCGACTCCTGGCCGACCGAACGAGGCGCTCGGGATCGACGCCGATCGACGCCAGCGCACTGATCGGCCTGGGCCGTCACGCGCGGCGCAGCACCGCTCACCGCGCGACGCGGGCGACCGAACCAGCCTGCATGTTGCTCACGTACACCGCGCGCTCGTCCATCCCCAGCGCCGTCGCGGCGCCGCTGAAGCGGGCGAGCTCACGCGCGCCGACGTCGCTCGGCGAGAGCCGCATCAGCTTGCCGGGTGCGTCGCCGGTGGCCGAGCCCAGACCGAAGACCACATCGCGCTCGTCGGCCGCGAGGGCGGTGACGGCGAAGAGCGTTCCGGCGCTCTCGTGGAGTCGCACAGGCGGACCCGCGCCCCGAAGGGTGTGCACGCCTTCGAAATCGGCATACGCCAGAAACGACGGCGTCAGCGCCACGGCGACGGGCAAGACCGGCCGGGCCAGCACCGCGGCGTTCGCCCCCGACGGATCCGCGCAGGTCACCGAACCGGGGAGGGGTTTGCCCGCCATCATGGCGGCCCCCAGGTCGCCCCCCGACGCCCAACACAGCTTGCCCGCGCCGGCGACGATGTCGCTCACGTAGCCCTGGCCGCTGGCGACCTCGCGCTGGCCGACGCCCACCGCTGCGATGCGGCCGGTGGCGTCGGCCGCCACCACCTCCGACCCCGTCAGCGCGATGTGCTGCGCCTCGAGGCCCGTGGTCAAGGTGCGCGCAGTCAGCGTGCGCTTGTCCACCTCGACCAGTAGCCAGCCGTTCGGCGGCTGGTGCACGGACACTGCCAGACTGGGTCCCCGATCCGCGATGTCGATCGGGTGGCCGCCGACGTCGATGGTCAGCGCCGGAGCGGCACGGTGTTTCTCCAGGCGGACCAGCGAAGTGAACGAGCAGAGCCAGACGTGGCCCTCGTCGACGACCAGCTCGCCGGGGTTGGTCATGCCGGTGGCCAGCGTGGTGACGGTGCCTGCGATCTCGCGTGCGGCCGGTGGCGACGCTACCGACGCGCTGGCCGGGGTCGTCGGCGCGGGCGGAACGGGGACCGTCGCGGGGCGCGGCGCAGGCTGGGGCGTGCAGGCGTGCAGCCCGACCAGGCACCAGCACGCCACGCTGCACCGCACCACCCGACGAAGATACGCGCGATTGGTCAGCGCGTACAGGTCGCGTACCCTTGGAGCATGCGCCGCCCTCTGGTGTTCCTTGCCCTTGCCCTGTCCGCGCCTCGAGCCGCGCACGCCGCCGACGTGCTCTCGGACCCACTGAACGGTTCGACCACCGGCCAGCAGAACGGCGGCACGTTCGTCAGCGGCGGAGGCTGGCAGGCGGGGCAGCAGATCACCTGGGACCTGGGCACCGAGCTCACAGAAGGCGGCATGAGCATCGAGCTCTCCAACTGGAATCCGAACAGCGACAGCCCGCAACATCAGTTCGACAAGCAGCAGATCGTCAACATGTATCAAGCCGGCTACGGCTCACCGCACCAGTCCGATGCCGACTCACCCAAGAAGGGCTTCTTCAACATCCGGACCGGAGCGAGCTACGACAACCTGTTCAAGTTCCTGTCGAGCACCGCGGGCTTCGACCCGCCGCCCAGCGGCCGGCACGAGACGCGCATCAAGAAGCCCCTCGGGTTCGTCGATTCGACCAAGACGTACACCGTGAAGGTGGAGTGGAAGGCGACTGGGGACATCACGGCGTGGCTCGACAGCGAGCAACTGGTCACCCACTCGCACGGCACGGCGTTGCGCTTTCGCCATGTGTTCATCGGGACGGACGACGCACCGGGTGGCACCTACGGCCCGCAGAAGGACGTGATCTACAAGAACCTGAAGGTCTGGGGCACCAGCGCCACCGTGCCGGATGCAGGGGCAGGTGGAAGCGGGGGCAGCGGCGGTGCGGGTGGCAGCGGCGGCGCCGGCGGCGGGCCCGCTACGGCGAGCTTCGAGCCCATCGCCGACACCTACACCGACTCGCTGAACCCGGGCGCCAGCCATGGCACCGACACCGAGCTCCGCGCGGGGGGCGACGGCTCGGGCGGCATCGGTCGCATCATCTTCCTGCGCTTCAACGTGAAGGGCGTCGGCCAGGTCAAGAGCGCGAAGCTCTATCTCAAGGCCATGAACGCCGGCGGCGGGGGCGACATCCGCGCCGTGGCCGACGACAGCTGGACCGAGCCCGGGACCACCCACCAGAACAAGCCCGCGCACGGCGCGCAGGTGATCGCCAGCCTGCCCAAGGTTCAGATCGACGGCGTGTACTTCTTCGACGTGACGTCTGCGGTGAAGGGCGACGGCCTGGTTTCGTTCGCGATCACGTCCACCGACGGCGACGGCTGCGGCTACAACTCGCGCGAGCACGCCGGAACCCACCCCGAGCTGGTGATCGAGTCGGCGGGGCCCGCCGGGACCGGGGGCACCGGCGGAAGCAGTGGCACCGGCGGCGCGGCGGGCTCGGCGAACGCCGGCAGCGGTGGCTCGAGCGCTGGCGGCGGGGGTGGAAACCCGACCACGGGTGGCACCACCGACGCAGATGACGACGGCTGCGGCTGCCGCACGCCCGGACCACACTCCGAGCGGACGGCGGGGCTGCTCGTCTTCGCCCTGCTGGGCGCCCTCGGGTGGCTGCGACGCGGGCTCACTTGATGGGCGGCGGCGGCGGCGCGATCAAGAGCAGGTTCGACCCACCCGGGTACTGATAGCTGGTCTGCAGCCCGTAGCCGATCACCTGGAGCCCCACCGGCTCGTTGCTCTCGAGCACGTGGGTGCCGTTCTCGCCGGGGCCAAGCTTCACACGGGCGATGCCGTAGCCGTTTGCGATGGAGCCCAAGGCGGGTGAGATCGCCGTGCCGTCGAGGACCAGGCTGGCTCCGGTGGGCAGCACGATGTCGGCGTAGCTGACGTCGTAGTCGTCGGGTGCCAGGAAAACGTACTTCTTCCGGAACTGCTCCACGGCGGTGAACACGCTCGCGGACGGGTCACCCTTCTGCTTGTCGTAGGCGGCGCTTGGGTCGACCATGGTGGCGCCGAGCTGGAACGAGGCCACGGCGAACTCGTGGTTGGCCGACACTTCGAAGCTGGTCGTCACGATGTCGAGATCCACCATCTCGCCGGCGCCAATCACGTCCGGCGCGCCCTTCGGCTTTGCGGGGAAGTAGCTGAGCTGGGTGCCGTCGACGTTTCCGTAGAGGCGAACGATGTGCCCGGGCGTGTCGCCGTTCGGACCCGTCGGGGTGGTCACGAAGTAGTGCTTCCCCCAGGTCTCCACCGGGAACACGCTCTCTTCGATGTGATCACAGGCCTTCTGGTTCTGCGGCAGGTACACGCATGCCATTCCGGTGATGACCTGCACGGGCGCCGACGCTTGCACCAGTGATCCGCTCAGATCCGTGCTGTGGGTTCCTACCACCTGCACCACCTCGCCGCGCCCAATTTGAAACTCCAGCGTGCTGCCCGCATTGACCGCGACCACGCCGCCGCCGCTCGCGGTGGCGCCATTGCCACCGACCTTCACCTTCACCGTCGTTCCGTCTTTGGTTCCGGTCACGGTGAAGTAGGGGGGCACCTTGCCCAGGGCCCAGCCCTTCATCCCCGGGATGCGGTAGTTGCCCGTGAACACCGTGCTCGGCAAGAGGAGTGATGCATCGTTCGAGTACGACAGGCATCCGTTCAACCCTCCCGGGCACTTGCTCGCCGGGCACGAGCTCCAGTCTTTGCCCGGCGGGCCGCCCTGGCCTTTGTACTCGAGCGCGCTGAACTGGTAGACGGTCACCGGCAGGTCGCTGGTCAGGTGATACGCGCCTTCCTTCACGCGCACGCTCTGCTGCAGCGTGTCGTTCAAGAGCCCGCACTCGTTGACGGCCGGCCCTTTGAGCTCGTCGACCCAGGGCAAGTGGAATTTCGAGAGCCCACCGGGCGGCACGGTTCCCGTCGCCACCACGACCCCACCCCGCTCGATCTGGATCGTGGCCGCGGCCTTCTGGGTGTTCGCGACCACTGCCGTGAAGTCGAAGATTGGCCAGACCGAGTTGGCGGTCACCGTTGGCCAGAAGTCACAGCCGACGTAGCTCTTGCTGGCCGCCGCCTCGGCGCAGGTCTTGGGGTCGCCGGCGAACACCGACGCCTCGCCGGGCCCATCCCCGCCCGCGTCGATGCTGAGCCCTGGACCGCCCCCGCTCGGGCTTCCTCCGCTGGCGGTGCCGCCGGCTGCGCTGCTGCCGCCCCCGCCCGCTGGGTCCGAGCCGGTCTCGGCCGTTGCGGCCGCGCAACCCACCGAAAGCACTACCGCTGCCGCCCAGAAGCTCCGACGCGTCGCACCCATGGCGGCTGAGTGGACGCGAGCCCGAGAAACGGGTGGGGAATTGACAGGGTCGGTGCCGAACGCGACTGTTCCCGCGGTGAAGCGCGGGTGGCTCGCTCTGGGCGCGGTGGTCGTGGGGTGTGGGGGCTACCTTGCCGCCTGGCCCGTCCCCTTCGATCCCGTGGCCTGGTCGCCGCCCCCGGCGCCGAGCCTTCCGCCCAACGACGCGCTGGCCAAGGCCGAGCGGTTCGGGCGCGACCTGCCCGGGCCCGAGGGCATCGCCATCGACCGCGAAGGCAGGATCTTCGCCGGTCTGAAGGACGGCCGGATCGTGCGCGTTGCCCGAGACGGCAGCGCGGTGACGCTCGCCAACACCGGCGGGCGCCCGCTGGGCATGCAGTTCGACGCGGCGGGTCGGTTGATCGTCTGCGACGCGGCCAAGGGCCTGCTGGCGGTGCCTCCGGATGGGTCGATCCGCGTGCTCAGCACCGAGCAGGGCGGGTTGCCGTTCCGCTTCGTCGACGACCTGGACATCGCCGCCGACGGCACGATCTATTTCACCGACGCGTCGCATCGGTTTGGGGTTCACGAGTTCCGCAACGACCTGTTCGAGCACCGCCCGAGCGGCAGGCTGCTGGCGTATCGCCCGGATGGGCGCACCGAGCTGGTCCAGGCCGGGTTGTACTTCGCCAACGGTGTGGCGCTCGCCGCCGACGGGTCGTACGTGCTGGTGAACGAGACCTGGGCGTACCGAGTGACCCGCGTCTGGCTCACCGGCGAACGCAAAGGGCAGAGCGAAGTCTTCGCCGACAACCTGCCCGGCCTGCCCGACAACATCACGCGCGCGCCCCGCGGCGATCGGTTCTGGCTCGCGCTGTTCGCCCCCCGCAACGCCGAGTTCGACGCCATGGCGGGCAAGCCGTTCCTGCGCAAGGTCGTGGCCCGGCTCCCCGAGCGGCTTCAGCCGGCGGCCGTGCGTCACGGCATCGTGCTCGAGCTCGACGACCGGGGCGCCATCGCTCGGAGTCTCCAAGATGCCACGCCCGAGTCGTTCTCGCCCATCACCAGCGCCCTCGAGCACGACGGCCGCCTCTATCTCGGCAGCCTCTGGCGGAGCGAGCTGGCGGTGCTCAGCTTGCCCTGAGCCGAAACCCCCTTGTCGCGGAGCGCGCACGGCTGCAGGTAGGCGACGATGAACACCTCCGATCGCCCTCAGCGCCGCGCGACTCCGCCGCCGCTGCCGCAGACGATCGTCACCGAGCACCAGGATCCCGAGGAGCGCATCAGCTACGTCTCCGAGGACGACATCGAGGGGGGGCGCGTGCACGTGATGTACGATCGCCTGAAACACGACGACTATGCCGGCGCGCTGCTGGTCGCCGAGAGCATCTTGGCGCGCGAGCCGGGTCACCACGACGCGGTCCAGTGCCGCGAGATGTGCCACACCGAGCTGCGCAAGCTGTATCTGTCTCGGATCGGCGATCTGGGGCGCATTCCCCAGCTTTCCGTCGAGCCCCACGAGCTGGGCCATCTCCTCACGGACGAGCGAGCCCCGCGATTGCTCGAGCTGGTGGACGGCCTGACCTCGCTCTCGATCATCATCGAGCGCGCTGGCATGCCCGCCCTCGAGAGCCTGGGGCTGCTCTCGGAGCTGTTTTTGCGACACGTGATCGAGTTCGAGGACGAGTGACCGCCCGCGCCCGCGCGCGCTGATTCAATAGCTGGGCGCCGGCCCGAGCTCGCGCTCGAGTCGGCGTGCGAGCTCGGAACGCACCAGCGACTGAAGCGGACGCAGGTGGAGCGGCAGGTGCAGGGTCACGTCGATGAAACGCTCGCCGATGAACACGCTGCCCGAAGCGCCGCGGGCCTTGCCGCGGTCCGCCGTCAGGTGCAGCGCGTCGCCCTCCCAGCGCCACGAGACCTCGAAGCGCTCTTCGAAGCGCCGCGCGATGGACTCTGCCGTTTCCCGAGCGTTGCGCGGGTCGAGGCAGTGGGGGCGCGTGAAGGTGATTGTGGGCACCGCTCGCGTTCTGATAGCGCGATCGGGGAAATCTGCAAAGCAATCTGCCGGGCTTTGCGCCCCCGCGGCCCAACCGGCAGAATGCCGCCGATGCGGCGCGCGGCTTCATGGCTGTTCTTGGTCTCTACGCTCTCGGGGTGCGGGCACGACGAGCGGTTCGCCCCGAACGCACTCGGCACCGGCGGCACGGCAAGCTTCGAAGTCCGGGGCACTCTCGAACAAGTCTACGTGACGCGGGCCGACCCGGGCGCGAAGCTGCAGCTCCTCGACGGCACCGGCAACCAGCAGGCGAGCGGCACCGCCGACGACCTCGGCAGCCTGGTGTTCCGCGGCGTCGCCCCGGGCCAGGGCTATCGCGTGCAAAGCGGCGACGAGACCAGCCCGGCGGTGGACGTGTTCGGTGGCGACACGCCGCCGCCCACTGCCGACTTCTACGAGTCCCAGAAGCTGGTCGCGGGTTCCGGTTACATCACCACGCGCGACGGCACCCGCCTTTCGATCTACGTCACGCTGCCCGGCCCGGCGGAAGACGGTCCCTATCCCACGGTGGTGAACTACAGCGGATACGATCCCTCGAAACCCGGCGAGCCCCTGGGCGACTATGAGTCGCTGTGCGGGTCGGTGCCGGTCTTGTGCGACGCGCCTGCCGATGCGAGCGCGCTGATCGCCGCGGTGCTGGGCTATGCCACCGTCGGGGTGAACATGCGCGGCACCGGCTGCTCGGGCGGGGCGTACGACTTCTTCGAGCCCCTTCAGCTCACCGACGGCTACGACGTGATCGAGACGGTGGCGGCGCAAGACTGGGTGCTCGGCCACCGCGTCGGCATGACCGGCCTGTCTTACCCGGGGATCTCGCAGCTGTTCGTGGCCAAGACGCACCCGCCGAGCCTGGCTGCGATCACCCCGCTTTCGGTGATCGGCAACACCGTCACCACCCTGGTCCCAGGGGGAATCCTCAACGACGGCTTCGCCATCTCTTGGATCGACCACGTGCTCGACAAGGCACGCCCCTACGGCCAGGGCTGGGAGCAGGCGCGGGTCGACGCGGGCGACGAGATCTGTGAAGAAAACCAGCTCTTGCACGGGCAACGCGTCGACGTGATCCAGAAGGCTTACGACAACCCGTACTACACCGACGAGGTAGCGGGGCCGCTCAACCCGACCAAGTTCGTGGGTGAGATCGACGTGCCGGTGTTCCTGGCCGGCGCGTGGCAAGACGAGCAGACCGGTCCCTTCTTCTTCACACTTCTCGATCGATTCGCGAAGTCTCCGCTGACGCGCTTCACCGTCTACAACGGCGTCCACCCGGATGCGTTCGGTCCGCAGACGTTGATCGAATGGAAGTACTTCTTGGACCTGTACGTCGCCAAGCGCGTGCCCAGCGTCGAAGGCTTCGCGCGGGTGATGGCGCCGCAGCTGTTCAACGAGATCTTCAAGGTCGAGCTGTCGTTTCCCAAAGAGCGATTCGCGGACTTCAAGAGCCACGCTGCCGCGTTGGCGGCCTACGAGAAAGAGCCCCGCGTGCGGGTGCTGCTCGAGGCGGGCGCCACCGAACCGCTGGGCGCTCCGCAGACCAGCTGGGAGGCCACCTTCCCGGCCTGGCCCGTGCCGACCGTGCAGCCGAAGCGCTTCTACTTCCAGCCCGACGGCACGCTGGGGAGCGATCCGCCCTCGGCGGCCACCGGCTCCTCGCGCTTTTTCCTCGACCCCGATGCCGGTCAGCGCGGCATCTTGGCCAAGGGTGGCAACGTCTGGGACCCGCTGCCCGCCTATGCCTGGCCCCCCCTCGAGACGGGCAAGGCCGTGGCGTTCACCAGCGCCCCGCTCGAGCAAGATCTGGTGGTGATCGGACCCGGCAGCGTCGATCTTTGGCTGAGGGCCAGCGTGGACGACGCCGACCTCGAGGTGAACCTCAGCGAAGTGCGCCCCGACGGTCAAGAGATGTACGTGCAGAGCGGCTGGCTTCGCGCCAGCCACCGCGCCCTCGATCCGAAGTCGACCGAGCTCTGGCCCGAGCACACCTTCCGCGAGAAGGACGAGAAGATGCTGGTCCCCGGCAGCTGGACCGAGGCCCGCGTTGGGATCGCCGCCATGAGCCACGCCTTTCGAAAGGGCTCGCGCATCAAGATCTGGGTCGACACCCCGGGAGACAGCCGCGCCGACTGGCGCTTCAACCTGAAGAAGTTCCCGGGTCAGGCCCTCTACGACGTCGGGCACTCGGCCGAAAAGCCGAGCAGTGTGGTGCTGTCCGTCGTGCCCGGCATGAGCGTGCCCACACCGCTGCCGCCGTGTCCTTCGCTGCGAGGCCAGCAGTGTCGTGCGCTGGTCGAGCACGTCAACCAGCCCACCCCGTGAGCGAGCACGCGGCGTTCAGTTCTCGAAGGGATCCATGCTGAGCGTGATGACTTCTTCGCCAGACTCGCGCAGCGCGCGACAGATCGGACAGTCGTCGTAGGGGAAGGCGCGATGCCCGCCCGACAGGTCGACCACGATCTGAACGCCCTTCCCAATGGGCCAATCCTCGGCCCTCTCGTCGTGCTGCGCCGCGCCATGTTTCTGCCTCAGTCGGTTTTTCAGGGACATGCCCGTGCTTCGGGACTTGGCGGGCGCGAGTTGAGTTTTTTCTTCTGGATGCGGGCGGTGGCGCGGCGCGAACCGATCGAGCGCGAGGGTCAGTCGCAGCCCGACGTCACGCTGCTATAGGTGCTGCCGCTCTCGTTCTTGAACGACACCCAGTTGCAGCTCGAGTTGCCGCCGCCCGAGGCGTTCCCCGACGACCAGTTGTTGCTCGGCCCAGCGGCAGCGCGGCTCGCCTGAACGATGTTGCCCATCGCACGACCGTCGCTGCGCACCAGGTTGCCCGAGGCATCGAGGGAGTAGCTTCCTCGATACTGCTCCGGGGTCTGGGGATTCCCGCCCAGCACTCGGATCAAGT
The DNA here is from genome assembly GCA_023150915.1 of Polyangiaceae bacterium. Lineage (GTDB taxonomy): Bacteria > Myxococcota_A > Polyangia > Polyangiales > Polyangiaceae > JADJKB01. The sequence continues at coordinate 43,884 of JAKLKA010000034.1, read as the reverse complement.
AGGCAGCCTCCGAGCCCGTGAGCTCGCGGCCGTTGACCAGTATCCCCGCGGTGCCGCGCGACGCATCGCGCGCGACGGGTGGGAAAGCGAGCCCTGCCTTGATCACGCCGCCGGTTCCGTGCCCGGCCAGGCCGTAGAGTCCTGCGACGCCGTCGTACCAGTAGTCGCCCGCGGCCGGAGTCCCGCCGATGGTCGCGCTCAGATTCTGGAGCTCCGCGGCGCTCAGCGTCTTGCCGTTGATCGACACGGACCCCGAGACGGCCGCGGGCGCCGCGGGCGGGTCTCCGCTCGAGCCAGGCGTCCCATACTGCCCCGCCTGATTCGGCGGTGGGTTCATCGGGCCACACGCGCCCGTCGTCGCGACGAATAGAGCTCCGGCCACGCTCGCCGCCACACCCACGAGTTTCCAGCTCAGCTCACGAATGAACATGTCAAAGTCCCCTTGTCTCGCGCGCGCCTCGCGGCGGGCGGTCAGAGGCTAGAACAACTCGCGCCCATAGGGAACGCGATGAACGCGCGAGGGCGAAGGCCGGTTGCCGGCAGCGCCTTCGGGGACCATCCTCCCTTCCGTGAAGCGATTGCTCCGTCCAGCCGGCGTCGCCGCTGCCGCGGTGGTGGTCGTGGCTGCGGTGGCGCTGTTCGCGCGTTCGCGGTCGAGCGCGCCGCGGCGCGCGCTTGGAGCTGAACCCAGTGCTGCTGCCCCACCGATCGTCACGCACTCTCGCCGGCGAGGCGGTCTCGACGTCACCTTCATGGTGGCCGCCGACACCCACGTCGGGTTCGAGGCTTCCGAGAGGGGCGGTGACGGCGGGGCGCGTGACCCCGTCAAGGAGCCCGCCGAGAGCGACCGGAACAACGCGCGCCAGATCGACGCCATGAATGCGTTGCCCGGGCAGCCTTTCCCGGCTCCGATCGGCGGCACCATCGGCACCCCCCGCGGAGTGCTGATCGCCGGGGACCTGACCGAGAACGGCGAGCCCTGGCAATGGAGCCACTTCGTCCGCTGGTACGGCCTGCGCGGTGGCGATGGGCAGCTTCGCTGGCCGGTGTTCGAGACCTACGGCAACCACGACAAGCACCACAGCTGGTTCACCCTCGACCGGATCCGCGAGCGCCACGGCGGCACGCGCTACGCCTTCGACTGGGACGACCTGCGGGTGGTGTGCCTGGGCGAAGCCCCGGACGAAGCGGGGCTGTCCTTCCTGGAGCGGAACTTGTCCGCAGTGGGCAAGGAGCGCCCGGTCGTCGTGTACTTCCACTTTCCACTGCGCGGCCCGTACTCGACCGGCAACTGGTTCGGGGACGGGCGCTACTCGGCCGATCTGGCGCGCGTGGTGTTCGGCTACAACGTGATCGCGTTGTTCCACGGCCACTACCACGGCTCGGGTCGATACCGATGGGAAGGAATCGACGTCTACAACGTGGGGTCGACCAAGCACGAGCAGTGGAGCTTCGGCGTGGTCCGCGTCACGGATACCCGGCTCTCGATGGGGTCGTGGCACTACGGCCAGCGCCACTGGGAGTTCTGGCACGACAAGCCCATCAACGGCGATCGCGGCGCCGAGAAAGAGGGTGGCGAGCGCTCCGATCGGGGGCTCTATCTCGGGCGATGACCGGTCGTCGGCCCGGCTCAACTGCGTCGACGGCGGGGTCGGGCGAGAGTAACCTGCCACGGACTTTGCTCGGGGGGGGCCGGAGGCCAACCACTGTGGGATTCGTCCAGACCCAATCCGAGCTCGACCGGTACTACGCGCTGAAGGTTCGCGAGTTCCCCGATGCGAAAATGCTCGGGGTCATGTTCACGGCAGGCGACGAGCAGACGCGCGCGCTCTTGCCGCCGCCCCTGGAGCAGGCCGACCTGCCCGGCGGATTGATCTTCATCGCCGAGTACGGCGCAACCAACCTCGGGCCCGGCTACCGCGAGGCGGGCTTGTTCGTGCGCTGCAAGTACCAGGGCACGCCCGGGTCCTACTGCCTGTCGATGCCGATCGACAGCGAGCCGAACCGGCTGCACAACGGGCGAGACATCTTCGGTTTCCCGAAGAAAGCGGCGCGCATCCACTTCGAGTCGAATGCCGAAGGCGCCCACGGCTGGGTGGAGCGCCTGGGCGTTCGCTTCGTCGAGATCAGCATGAAGAAGGTCGGGACCCTGGACGCGCTTCCCCCGATGGGTCCGACGTACCTGTTCAAAGCGTCGCCACGCATCGATCTCGAGCCGGGCTTCGACGGGCCAGTGCTTCTGGCCGAGCAACGGACCGAGATCCGACCCAAGTCCATCGCGCTCGGCACTGCGGAGCTGAAGCTCACGGCGTCTCAGGCCGACCCCTGGGCCGACCTCCAGAACGCTTCGGTGCTGATGGCATTCCAGATCGACAGCCACAATCGCATGCTGCCCGGGAAGATCCTGGCCGAGGTCGACGCCGGCAGCTTCTTGCCGCACTACTTCAAGATGACCGACTTCTTCTCGGGGTAGGCCACGCCCATGATCGATTTCGCGCTTTCGGAGACACAGACGCGCATCGTCGGCATGGCGCGTGACTTTGGACGCAGCGTGCTCGAGCCGGCAGAGTTGGCCGTCGACCGAATGCCGGCCGAGCTGGCGTTCTCGAGCGCCGAGTACCGGAAGGCCATGTCCGGTGCCTTCCAGCTCGGGTTCAACCGGATGACGCTTCCCGAGCGGGTTGGCGGCCTCGGCCTCGACCCGCAGACCGTCGGCCTGGTGTGGGAAGAGCTCGCCCGCTACGGCGTGGGTTTCACCGCGAGCCTGGTCGCGGGTTCGGTGGTCCCGGCCCTGATCATGTTTCTTGCGCCGCAGAGCCGGCGCCTGGTCGACAAGTACGTGACCCCGTTCTGCGAGGACGTCACCGGGTCCAAGATCACCGGCTGGGGCAGCAGCGAGCCGCAGATCGGCTCTGACGGAAAGAACTACGACGATCTGCGCGTTCATCACGCAACCACCGCGACCCTGCACGGCAGCGTGTACGAGCTGAACGGTGCGAAGTCGGCCTTCGTTTCCAACGGTGGCGTGGCCTGGGCGCTGGCCGTCTTCGCCTGCGTGGATGCAGCCAAGGGCCTGCGCGGCTCGGGTTTGTTCGTAATCGACGGGACCGCTGCCGGGGTCACGCGCGGCCCGGCGGAAGATCGGCTGGGTCTGAGGGCGCTGAACCAGGCTGCGATTGCCTTCGATGCTGCCGCGTTGCCCGACGACCAGATGATCTTCGCGCCGAGCGACATGTACCCGATGCTGCACCACGCGATCATGACCGTTGGGAACCTCGCGACCGGGTACCTTGCCGTCGGGCTGATGCGTGCCGCCTACGAAGAGGCGCTGGCCTATGCCCGCGAGCGCGTGCAGTGGGGGCAGCCCATCGTGAAGCACCAGCTCGTGGCCAAGAAGCTGTTCGAGATCCAGGCGGCGATCGAGTCGTGCCGCGCGCTCTTGTGGAAAGGCAGCTGGCACGCGACCACCAGCTTTCCGGGGGACATGAAGACCAGCGTGACCGCGAAGATCCTGGCGACTCGGCTTGCCGTGAAGCACACCGCCGAGATGGTCCAGATCCTCGGCGGCTACGGCATCACCAAGGACTACAAGCTCGAGAAGTACATGCGCGACGCGCACCTCTTGACCATCATGGACGGCACCAACGACACGCTGATGGTCGCGCTGATGAGCCACGGCTGAGTCGCGGGCGGCTCAGGCGGCCTGCTCAAGAGCGCCCCACGGCGCTGACCAGAAGCTCTGCCACCGAAACCACGCAGTCCCCCGGCAGCTTCTGGCTCGACGGGTGCGAGTCGGTGCCGGTGATGATGTCCAGCTCGCCCGAGGCGCGCAACTTGTCCAGAGAGTCGCCGGGCAAGACCAGGTGGCTGGCGATGGCGTGCACGCGCGTCGCGCCGGCCTCGAGGTAGGCGCGCGCGGCCTGAAGCAGCGAGCCACCCGTACGGATCATGTCGTCGTAGATCATCACCTCACGCCCGCGCACGTCGGCGTTCACGCCCGTGACCGCCAGGTTGCCCGAGGCCGAGTCACGGCGCTTGTAGACGAAGGCGGGCTCCACATCCAAGGTGTGCGCCAGGCTCTGCACCCACTTGGCGCGACCCGCGTCGGTGGCGCCCAGCACGTAGTCGCGGCCTTGCAGCGCCGTCTCGACGGCCTGAGTCACCAGCGGCGCGCCGTAGACGTGGTGCGTGACGTGCGCATCGCCGAAGTAGAACTCGATGCCGTCGGTGTGCAGGTCGAACAGGAACACGCGCGTGCCCGCCTCGCAGGGCGGGATGGCCGAGATCAAGCGGGCGCGGGTCTTGGCCGTGACCACCTCGCCGGGAAGCACGGCGCGCTCCATCGTCGAGTAGCCGAAGTAGGGCATCACGATCGACAGTGAGCGCGCCCCCGCGCGCGAGATGGCGCAGCCAAGGTCATAGACCTCGAGCCAGTCGAGGTCGGTCGGCGTGCCGCCCAGCAGCACCACGTCGCGACCCCACACGTCGCAGGCGAGCCGCCGATAGCACTCCCCGTCGGGGAAGGCCTTGCGCACGACCTCCCCGCGCTCGAAATCACCCGCTGCCAGAAAGCGCGGCTCCAGATAAGCGTAGGTCGAGCTGGTGATCAGCAGATGGCGGCCGTTTGGCATGGGGCGGTACGCTACACCGGCCGGGGTCGAGAAGGGCGCTGCACCTGCGCCTCGACGCCTTTCGCCATGGCTGCGGTGGCCCGTGATTCGGACTACCCTCGACCCCGCGCATGAGGGCTTGGCTGATCGTTGCGCTTCTCTCAATCGCTGGCTGTGCGTCGGCGAACCCGAGCGCAGAGGTTCGCGAGCTCTCGTACCGCGTGGACGGCGGCGAGACCCGGACGGCGGACTCGATGTCGAAGATCGTCGGTGCGCGCGCCAATCGGGTCGTCGAAGTCTGGTTCGAGTCCTCTGGCCGCGAGCCGTGCGCCGATCCGGCGGTGCTGCTCACCAACGCCACCGCCCTGAGCCGGGCCGAGCTGGCGGGCCTGCCCGTGGCCGTGAGGCGCCGCCCCTATGGTTTGTTGCCGCTACCCGCCGGAACCCCTGTCAGCGTGCGTCTCACCCTCGAGGGCCGGGTCGATCGCCCGCAGGGGCGCGTGCTGATCGGGTGTCAACGAGAGCTGGTGACACGCTGGCTTTTGCTCGACATCGTGCAGTTTGCAGTGGGCTGCGCGCTCTTGCTCGGCGCCCTTTTCGCCGGGGTGTCCGTGGCCGTTCGTCGCGGCCGTGCAGCCTTTGGCTGGCTCTCGCTCTTCCTCTTGACCACCGGCTGGGTGTGCCTGGCGCAGAGCCCTGGTTTTCGCAACCTCTTGCTGGTCTACCCGATGCCGGTCAGCTGGCTTCGGGACCTGTTCGCGTTCGTGTATTCGGTCGCGCTGGGGCGCTACATCGTTGCTGTCTTCGGCGACACGAAGCGCCGGCTCTTCGCCTGGGCGTCGTGGCTCACGCTGGCGGTGGCCGCGTTCGCCGTGCTTCTGGACGTGGCGCGGATTGCGGGCATTCGCACCAGCTTCGTCGCATCACAAGTCTTCGCGCTCACGCTGCTTCCGCTGGGGGCGGTGCACGTGCTTCCGCGCGCGCGGTCCGGTGAACGCTCGGCGCGACGCTTCTTGGTCGGAATGGTGGCGCTGCTGCTGTTCGCAGCCCCCGACCTGTTCTGGGGCCTCGGTCTCCCGTTCCACTTCGAGTTCAACACGGCGCCGATTGGCCTCTTGCTGTTCGCGGCGGCGCTGGCGTCCATCGCCCAGCTGCGGTTCGACGAGCGCAGCCTGGCCCTCGAGCGCAGCAACGTCGAGCTGGAACGGCGGGTGGAGGAGCTAGAGGGCAAGCAGCGCCAGATCCAAGGGCTCTCGGGCGAGTTGCGGCACCAGATCGGGCAACGCTCGCGCGAGCTCGGTCGCGCGCTCTTGCGTGGCGATGGGGCGCCGAATGTTGCGGTGACCGAGCTGTCGTCGGGTGCCACCCTCGGACGGTATGAGGTCGTTCGCCAGCTGGGTGCGGGGGCAATGGGCGCCGTCTACGAAGTCGAACGAAGCTCGGACGGCGAGCGTCTGGCGCTCAAGGTGATGTCCACCGACGCAGGCCCCGCGAGCCTGGCGCGCTTCGCTCGAGAGGCCGAGATCGCAGCGCGGTTGCACCACCCGAACGTGGTGGGCATCGTCGACATCGACTTGCTTCCGAGCGGCGTTCCGTTTCTGGTGATGGAGATCGTGCGGGGCGGCAGCCTCGAGGACCAGCGACACCGCTTCGGCGACGTCCCCTGGGCGCTGCCCGTGCTCGCGGGTCTCGCTCGCGGGCTCGAAGCCCTGCATTCGGCATCCATCGTTCACCGGGATCTGAAGCCCGCGAACGTCTTGCTGGACGAGCGCAAAACCCCCAGGCTGGCTGACTTTGGCATCGCCCGGGAGCAGAGCGCGCCGCTCGACGTGACCCTGGATGCTTCGGCACACGCCCGGCGTGAGACCCTGAAGCTCGCCCAGCGTTCCCCCGGTCACGGTAGTGAGCGAGACGAGCCGCTGACCCGGGCGGGGGCGCTGATCGGAACGCCCCTCTACATGGCCCCCGAGCTCGGCCGCGGTCACGGCGCCGACATGGCGTCGGACGTGTATGCCTTCGGCCTGATCGCCTTCGAGCTGCTCTGCGGCAAGCATCCGTTCGAGCGCCCGCCCGCGCTCTTGGCCATGGCAGGGGTGCCGGTGCCGCCGGTGCCAGCGATCGACGGCGACGCGATCCCCGAGCCGGTGCGCGAGCTGGTGCTGGCCGCGCTCTGTGCGAGCCCAGAGCGGCGACCGAGCGCGCGCATGCTGGCGCTGGCGCTCGGCCCGTTCGAGCGCGGCGCGAAGTAGCCGCGCTCACGCGGGGTCGTTGTGCCGTCGCGTGCGACGTGCCACTCTCATTCGGGCTTTTCCCACGGTGATTGGTGGACGACGACCCCCCCTTCTCGAGCGCACCACCGTCGCAGCGCCCGCAGCCCCTCTGGGATCCGCGCAGCGCCATCGGGCGGCTCGTGCTCGCCGTCACGCTCGGGGTGGTGGCGACCCTCCTCGCGCCCAGTCACGTTGCTGTGGGGATCCGCGCGGTGGTCGGGTGGGACGTCGCGGCCGCGACCCTGGTGGGCGTCAACTGGTGGGGGATCTTGCGGCGTGACTCGACGGCGACTGCCGAGCACGCTGCCGCCGAAGACCCCGGCCGGATGTTGGTGTTCCTGATCGCGCTTGCGTCGAGCGCATTCAGCCTGTTCGCCGGCGCCGTGGTGCTGCGCGAGGCTCGGCGCTTTTCGCCGCAAGAAGCTCCACTGTGGACCGTGCTGGCGCTGCTCGCCGTGGCGCTCTCTTGGCTGGTGACTCACACCGCGTACACGCTGCGCTACGCGCACCTCTATTACCGGCACGGGCTGGCTCAAGGTCTGGTGTTCCCTGGCGGGCGCCCTCCGTCCGAGATCGATTTCGCCTACTTCTCGTTCACGCTGGGCATGGCCTTTCAGGTGTCGGACGTCACCATCCAGAGCTCGCGCATTCGCCGCACCGCCTTGGGGCACGCCCTGCTCTCGTTCGTCTACAACACGACCATCCTGGCGCTGGCGCTGAACTTGATGTTCTCGCTCTTGGCCGGCTCGCACTGAGGAAGACCCACGGATGCGGATCGTCGCTGTTGCCGACACACACCTCTACCATCGCGAGCTTCGCGTGCCCGACGGTGACGTCTTCGTTCACGCCGGCGACCTCTGCCAGAGCGGCCACGTTCGCGAGCTGGCCATCGCGCTCGACTGGATCGCCGAGCTGCCACATCGGCACAAGGTCGTCATCGCGGGGAACCACGACTGGGCTTTCGTGCGGGACCGCCCCGCGGCGCTCTGCCTCGTCGCGAAGGGCGTCGACTACCTCGAAGACGAGGCGCTAAAGATCGGCGGCGTGCGCTTCTGGGGGAGCCCCTGGCAGCCCGAGTTCTGCAGCTGGGCCTTCAACCTTCCGCGGGGCCAGGCCCTGGCCGAGAAGTGGGCGCGGATGCCCGAGAGCCTGGACGTGCTCGTGACCCACGGTCCGCCGAGCGGCATCGGCGACCTCACGGCGACCGCGCGCCGCGAGGGCTGCGCAGATCTCTTGGCTCGCGTCGCAGCGGTGAAACCCCGGCTCCACCTGTTCGGCCACATCCACGAAGACGGTGGCGCGTGGCAGGTCGGGGACACCTGGTTTTCGAACGTGACCACGTGGGAGTGCGAGCGCGCGCCCACGGTATTCGATCTCGATGTCGCGACGAAGGCGGTCACGCCCGTGGCAGTGCCGGCGGCGCGGCGCTGATCCCGAGGTTGGCGACAGCCGACGCGCGTGGGACACTGGATCGGGATGGGTGCGGTCGTCAGGGCGGCGGCGTTGGGTCTCGTGCTCGCGGGGTGCGGGACGAACGCGACCGTGACGCGCAAGCGGGGCGACGAGGTCCAAGGGAAGCTGCTCGGGCGCCACGCCGGCCATCTCTGGGTGCAAAGCACCGGCGATCGCAAGGTCGCGGTCCCCGAGGAAGACGTCGCGGACGTGACCCACCCCGGCACGCCCGCGATGGTCGTGGGAGGCGGAACCCTGGTGCTCTCTGCGTTGCTGTTCGTGTGGGCAGATTGCCCAGGCCACGCGCCGCACTGCTGCCAGTTCATCGATCGACGCTCTTGCTCGGCCGCGCCCAGCCCCGTCGCCGAGGGCTGCGACTGAACAAGCCGACGACTCACGGCATCACGGTCACACCCGACAGCACGTGTCCGCCGTAGGGGTCGGGCGCCGCGGCCCCGTTGCGCGCGGCGAAGCGTAGCGTCAGCTTGAGCCCACGCCAGCCGTGCTCGCTGCCCGAGCCCGCGAAGAGTAGGTGCTCGTCCGAGTCGCGCGCGCGGCTGTGCTCGATCTTGCCCGAGAGCCCGAGGCCCTGGATCACGGCGCCGGCTGCGATGCGCGTGCGCGCGGTCCACAAATCCAGTCCGCTTACGACGGTTGCGCCGTGTATCGATCGCCGGGACACACGGAAGCGCTCGTCGTCGAGGCCGGCGAAGCGCGCAGCCTCTTTTGGATCGCGCGCGACTTGGCTCTTGTCCTGAGCCAGGCGCTCGAGCCCCGCGAGCAGCATGGCGACGGCGGGCGCGTCGTCTCGGACGGGCAGCGCGGCCTCGGGCATCGTCACGCTCGCGAAGCCCTCGAGCTTCGTGTCACCAAGGGGCACGCGCTCGATGGCGTCGCCGACTGCCCCGTCGACGTCCACGCCAATGATCGGCGCGCCCGGCCCCCAGAGGTCGAGCTTCCCGCCTTTGCCTGCCGCCAGGTTCCAGATGCGCCAGCTCCACGCGCCCGTCTTCGAACGCGCCGCCACGGGCGCCGGGACGCCCATCGCGGCCGCGAGATCCGCCGCGCGACCCTTGGGGAACTCGAGGCTCACCGTGCTCGGGCCGCTGAGCTCGACCTTGTGGTCTTCGGGCAAGGCGAGCTCTTTCTTCAGCGCAGCGCTGCTCAGCATGAAGAGCGCAGGCTCGCACGACAGCCGGCGCAGCGCGCCGGCGAGCGCGCTCGCGGTTCGCGGGCCGCCCTTGGGGAGCGGCTTGCACGCGGTGTTGGGCGCGGGCGCCGCGCTGACCGCGAAGTGAGTGGGACCGCTCGGCGCCGGCGCCACCGGGGTGAGGGAAGGCGCGGCGGGTGCAGGCGCGACCGTGGAGCTCGCCACCGGCGTCGCATCGGGAGCCGCCCCGTTCGGTCGTTCGGGGCAGGCCGTCAGGACCAACGCGCAGGCGAGGATGAGGTGCCGCCGCATCGTTTCATCTTACGTGAACATCGGGGGGGTGGAGAAGGCCGGCATCGAACCCACTCACGCGACCTCGCCTCGCCAGAGCGCCCGAGCGAACTGGGCGTGAGGAAGGATCTCGATGCCGTCGTCCGTGCGGCGCGCACGCTTCTCCAGACACACGAGGATGCGTCGTCGCACCGAGCGCTGGTCCACCGCGAGCTCGCGCAGCCCGCGCAAGTGCTCCGACGTCGCCTTGGCCACGGCCTTCGCCTCGATGGCGACCCATGCGGGCGTCAGCAGGAAGTCCACCTCTATCCCACTTGGCAGGCGCCAGTAGGCGATGTCGAGCTCGGAGCCAGAGTACTCGCGGTAGGCGTGGAGCTCGTGACTGAGCCAGTTCTCGAACGCCTTCCCGAAGAGCTCTGAGCCTGGCTCGAGGCGCCCGCGCCGCGAGAGGTGGTTCACCACCCCGACGTCCGTGAAGTAGAACTTCGGTGCCTGAATCACGCGGCGCTTGGGCCGCTTCGTGAATGCCGGGACCCACCTGCCGAGCAAGGTGTCGACCAGGATCTGAAAGTACTCGCGCACTGACGGCGCGGACACTCCGCAGTCGCGGGCGATGTTGGCGGAGTTCACCATGTCGCCGTCGCTGAGGGCAGCGGCCGCGAGAAACGCGCTGAACGCGGGGAGGTTGCGGATCAACGCTTCCGCCAAGATCTCCTCCTTCAAGTAGTCCTGTACGTAGGAGCGCAGCAGCCGGCCGGGCGCGCTCGCGTCGGTCTCGTCGGCCAGGTAGTGCCTCGGGAGGTACCCTCGGTTGAGCGCGCGCTCGAGGTCGAAAGCGTCACCGAGCTCCGCCGAAACCAGCCCGAACATCTCGAGCCGCAGCGCGCGGCCGCCGAGGAGGTTGGCGTGTCCCCGGCGCACCTTGCGTGCGCTGGAGCCGGAGAGCGCAAACACCAGGCGCTGCTTCTCGATCAACCCATGCACCTCGTCCAGGAGCTCGGGGGCCTTCTGCACTTCGTCGATGACCACCAGGGAACCCGGTTCGAGGCGATACAGACGCTCTCGAAGCAGCGCCGGGCGAGTGCGGAGCTCGAGCAGCTGGTCGGTCTCGAGCAGATCGACCCAGGTGGCCGCGGGGTACATCTGACGAAGCCAGGTGCTCTTCCCAACCTGACGAGGCCCCCAGAGGAAGAACGATTGCCGGGGCAGTGCTTCGAGGGGCACTCGGCGAGATATCATAACTTTCTTTTATCATGATAAAGAAAACCGTCAACTTGGGGTGGGAGGATGCGAGAACAGACAGATGTTGTCATGACGCCTGAGCAGCAGCGCGAGGTCTGGGAGATGCTCGACCGCGACCACCTGGCCGACGTGGCGCGCAAGGGGCCCGAGCCGACAGAGCACCTCAGTTGAACGTGGCGGTGAACATCAAGCCGAGGGCGTTGGCAGAGTGGTCGGCGTCGAACTCGGGGCCGAGCAGCGTCACGATGTTGTCTTCGGCCTGGACGTGCTGCAGGCGAAGGAGCGCGCCCATCGCCCATTGCTTGGCGATCCACCACTCGTAGCCCGCGCCGATCGCCACGCCGTACCCGCTCGCGCCGCCTGGATCGTCGAGGGACTTCGGCGCCACCCCGCTGGTGGCGCCGAGCCCGAAGCCCAGTTCGAAGTGCAGGCCTCCGCGCGGGTCCGGGTAGAAGTCCACCATCGGTCCGAAGGTCACCACGGCGTAGCCGTCGGACACGACCGTGTCCACGTCGCCGAAGTCCGCGCTGACACCGTAGGCAGCGTTGAGGAAGAACCCGCCCGCCAGGATCAACCCCGGGGCGAGGGCACCGCCCACTGCGAGCTCGTTGGCTTGCCCGAAGCCGGTCACGGTCCCTTCTTGCTCGAACCCGAAAGCCCCGGTCTGCCGCATGCGGACGCTGTCGCGAACCACGCCGACGCCGGCGCCGAGGCGCACGTACACGCCGTCGTGGAAGTACTCCCCGGGCTGCCGCGGCGGGTCGGCGGCGCCCGCGTGCGCCGCCAGGAGCAGCACCGCGAGACCGACCAACGCGGCTGACCCCCGAGTCGAGCTCATCTTCGCAGCGTAACTCAGCGAGGCGTCAGTGGTGAACCGCCGAGATGAGCACGCCCCAGCTGGTTACCGAGCCGCTTTGACTGGAATCTTCGGTGTTCTTGGTGGTCGACAGCCCGGCGCGCGCCGCGAGACCCAGGGACCACTGGTTCGCCAGCCAGTGCGCGTAGCCCACCCAGAGGTTGCCACCGACGCCGAGGGAGCGAATGTCTCCTCCGAATTCGGTGCCGAAGATGCGGATGGTCGGGGTGCGAAGCTGCAAGAGGGAATACCCGGCGAGCAGGCCGACGCTGAAGCCGCCGTGGCGATCAGGGAACCACTCGACGAACGGTCCGATCACTCCCCGGGCGAGGGTCCCCGACGAGCCGGTGCTCGTCCCGAGCTCGTAGTCGGCGTCTTGCGCCATCTCGAACTGGTAGCCGCCGCCGACCACCAGGCCCGGCGCCGGCGTTCCCCCGAGCAAGACGTCGAGCATTGCGGCGCCCCCGTCCGCATCGGCGTCCGGGGCGGTGTCGCCGCCCTGGAACTTCGCGCGGAGCGCGCCACCGCCGAGGCTCAGCCGAAGATAGAAACCGTCGTGAGTCCGGGCGCTCGGGTCTTCAGCCGTGCCCGGCGGCTGTGCCCGAACAGCGGCCGTGGGGAACGTCACCAGCGCAGAGCAGAACAGAGCGGCGATCGTGGAGCGCATCCGTTCTGACCCCATCACGACCAGCACGATCGCAGGACTAGCGCTCCGCCGCAAGCTCCCGGCGGAAGTGCCGCGCCGCCAGCACGAACGCAGCGCCCTGGAGCAGCGCGCAGAAGAAGAACGGCGCGCCCATGCGCACGTCCCCGCGCGGGTAGTGCGAGACCATCGCCATCAGTGGACCCGCCAGCGCGGGGGCGAAGACAGCCGTCAGACTGTTCAGAGAGCTCACCGCGCCCATGGTCTGGCCCTGGTTCTGAGCGCTCGCGGCGCCGGAGACGATGCTCTGCATGTTTGCCGCCACGGTGGTCCCGAGTAGGTTCAGCGCGATCACCACGAAGAGCATCCAGCCTTCGGTGACTGCGCCGAAGGCAGCGTAGGCCAGCGTCGACGACACCAGGCCGAACAGCGCCAGTCGCCGCGGAGAGAAGACCTTCAAGAGGCGCCCGAGCAGGAAGCCCTGACCGATCACCGAGGCAAGGCCGAAGGCGGCGAGCGCCCAGCCGTTTTCACGCGGGCCCCAGCCGAACTTGAACTTCGAGTACAGCACCCAGGTCGTGTAGGTCACGAACTGTGCGAGGCCGCTGCACGCGATCACCGTGACCAGGCCGCCCACGCCCTCGAGCCGAGCCAGTGCCCTGAGCGATCCGAGCGGGGTCACGTTGTTCCAGGTGAACGCCCGCCGGTCGTCGCGTGCCAAGGACTCGGGCACGACGAGCACTCCGTAGGCCAGGTTGGCGATGGCGAGGGTGCCGGCGACCAGAAACGGAAGCTGCAAGCGGATCGCCCCGAGGAACCCTCCGAGCACGGGGCCCAGGATGAACCCGATCCCGAACATCGCGCCCAGCATCCCGAAGCGCCGTGCCCGGTCCTCTGGGGGCGTGATGTCGGCCACGTAGGCGTGCGCGACCGAGACGTTCGCCTGCATCGCGCCGCCGATCGCGCGCGCCACGATCAGCATCCAGAGCTCGGTCGCGAAGGCAGTGGCGAAGAAGGTGAGCGCAAGCGCCCCGAAGCCGAGCAGCATCACCGGTCTACGCCCGTGCGCATCCGACAGCGCGCCCAGCAGCGGCGACGCAAAGAAGTTGGCGCTGCCGAACGCCAGGGCGACCACGCCGTACCAGAACGACTGCTCAGCCGGCGAAGAGGTGAAAGAGCCCACCAAGAGCGGGAGCACGGGCACGATCAGGCCGATCGACACCATGTCGATCAGCACCGCGATCATCACGAACGGCATCGCGGCGGAGCGCCGGCTCTGTCGGGCCAAGGTGCGCGAGCCTAGCAGGGGCCGTCGCGAATACTGTCGCCGAAACGCCGGCGGTGATCTAGAAGGCAGCGTGGCGTCGTTGCCTCTCACGCTGCTCAGGAATGCCCGGCTGTTCGCCCCCGAGCCGCGCGGCCCGTGCCACGTGCTGGTGGGTGGCGGGCGCATCTTGGCTGTCCAGGTCGAGCCGCCCGCGATCGATCCCAGCCTGTGTGAGGTCGTCGATCTGGGCGGGGCGCGGGTGATCCCCGGTCTGATCGACGCGCACGTGCACGTCACCGGTGGTGGTGGGGAGTCGGGGCCGGCCTCGCGGGTCCCGGAGGTCGCGCTCACCCAGCTCACGCGAGGGGGCGTCACGAGTGTGGTCGGCGTGCTCGGCACGGACTGCACGACGCGATCGGTCGCTGGGCTCGTGGCATCGACGCTCGCCCTGCGCGAGCTGGGGCTGTCGGCCTGGTGCTGGACCGGGGGCTATCAGGTTCCCCCCGTGACGCTGACCGGCAGCGTGCGGTCGGACATCGTCTTCGTCGATCCGATCATCGGCGCCGGCGAGGTCGCGATCAGCGATCACCGCTCGTCCCAGCCCACACTGGACGAGCTGGCGCGCCTGGCCGCGGACTGTCACGTCGCCGGGCTGATGAGCGGAAAGGCCGGCGTGTTGCACTTGCACCTGGGTGACGGCCCGCGCGGGCTCGAGCCCGTCCGCCGCCTGCTGGGCGACACGGAGCTCCCCGCGCGCGTGCTCTACCCGACGCACGTCAACCGGAAGCGGGGCTTGTTTGCTGAAGCGCTCGAGCTGGCGCGGCGGGGCTCGTGCATCGACGTTACCGCGTTCCCCGTGGCCGAGGGGGAAGACGCGCTCTCGGCCGCCGACGCCATCGCTGCGTACTGCGAGTCGGGCGCGCCGCACGCGCGGCTGACGGTGAGCTCCGATGGTGGCGGATGCCTGCCGACGTTCGATGCCGACGGCCGCGTGGCGGCCATGGACGTCGGCTCCCCCGGCGCCCTGGCCGAGACCCTGGCAGCCCTGCTCGAGAGCGGCCAGGCGCTCGAGCGGGTGCTGCCGGTGTTCACCGCGAACGTCGCCGACGCCCTGCGCCTCGCGCGCAAGGGCCGGATTTTCGTCGGCTCGGACGCCGATCTCGTTGTCCTTGACGACAGCCATCGCATACGCGAGGTGATGGCCCGCGGACGGTTCCTGGTTCGCTCCGGCGAGCCGATTGCTTTCGGTACATTCGAGGGGCCACCAGCGAGAAGAGTCAGATGAGCCCAGCGAAGATCGAGGGTGACGACAAGCGGGGCTACATCGTCCCCATCGGCGGCGCGGAAGACAAGGAAGGCGTGGCCAGCATCCTGCGCCGGTTCCTGGACGTCTCGGGCGGTGAGGGCTCGCGCATCGTGATCATCCCCACCGCCTCGAAGCTCGAGGACACGGGGCGCCGCTACGAGCGCTTGTTCCGCAAGCTGGGCGCGGACGAGGCCAAGGCCCTTCCCCTGGCTTCGCGTGACGACGCGGCCAAGCGCGAGTGGCTCGACTACATCGAGGCGGCGGACGGCATCTTCGTCACCGGCGGCAATCAGCTGCGGCTGACGACCATTCTAGGCGGGACGCCGGTGGCGCAGGCCATTCGCCGCGCGAACGCCCGCGGCGTCGCCGTCGCTGGCACCAGCGCCGGGGCTGCCATCCTGAGCGAGCACATGATCGCCTTCGGCGCGGAGGGTCACTCCCCCCACGCTGGTGCCGTGGCGCTCGTGCCGGGCTTCGGTCTCACGAACCGCTTCGTGATCGATCAGCACTTTCGCCAGCGCGATCGGCTGGGCCGCCTGCTCACGGCGCTGGCCTACAATCCCTTCGCCGTGGGGATCGGTCTCGACGAGGACACCGCCGCGTTCATCGACCACGAGCGCAACCTCACCGTGGTGGGGACGGGCGCGCTCACCATCATCGACGCCTCCGAGCTCGGACACTCGTCCATAGCCGAGGCGAAGCAGGGCCATCCCGTGTGTATGACGAACGTTCGGCTGCACGTGTTGATCGAAGGGGGCACCTTCGATCTCGAAACCCGGCGCGCGTCGCCGCGCGCTGACTGAGGACTCCGATGGAACTTCTCGAGCGCCGCGTCTACCGCGGCCCCAGCCTGTATGCGCACTTCCCGGTCGTTCGCCTGACGGTGGATCTCGGCGTGCTCGAAGCGTGGCCCAGCGCGAAGATCCCCGGCTTCAACCAGGGGCTGCTCGCGGCCATCCCAACGCTCTCCAGCCACACCTGTTCCTTCGGTACCGAAGGCGGTTTCGTCCGGCGGCTGACCGAAGACGGAGGAACCTGGCTCGGTCACGTGCTCGAGCACGTGGCCATCGAGCTGCAACAGCTCACGGGCGCGAAGGTCGTGTTCGGCAAGACGCGCAGCGAGGGCACGCCGGGCCGGTACCACGTCGTCTACGAATACGAGGAAGAGCGCGTGGCCGAGGCCGCCGGGGAGCTCGCGCTGAAGCTGCTCCACCACCTGCTCCCGGAAGAGCTGCGAGCACCCAGCCAGGCCCCCGAAGAACCAGCCTTCGACTTCGAGAAAGAGCTGGTCGAGCTCATCGCTTTCGCGCAGCGGCGCCAGCTCGGCCCGTCCACGGGCGCGCTGGTGCGTGCCGCAGAGGCGCGCGACATCCCCTGGATGCGGCTCAACGACTACAGCCTGATCCAGTTCGGGCACGGCAAGTACCAGAAGCGGATCCAGGCCACCGTCACCAGCGAGACGCGTCACATCGCGGTCTCCATCGCCTCCGACAAGGAAGAGACGAACCGCATCCTCGGTGACCTCGGCCTGCCGGTTCCGCGCCAGGAGCTGGTGCGAAGCGCCGACGGCGCCGTCCGGGCCGCCCGTCGCCTGGGCTACCCCGTCGTGGTCAAGCCCCTGGACGCGAACCACGGGCGCGGTGTGTCTCTCGACCTGGGCACTGAAGCCGAGGTGCGCGCCGCCTTCGAGAAGGCGCGCGAGCACGCCCGCAGCATCGTCGTCGAGTCGTTCCTCTCGGGGTTCGATCACCGCATGCTGGTGGTGGGGGGCGAGCTGGTCGCGGTGGCGAAGCGCGTTCCCGGCCACGTCGTCGGCGACGGCGAGCACAGCATCGCGGCGCTGGTCGAGCTGGTGAACGCCGATCCGCGCCGCGGCATCGGCCACGAGAAGGTTCTGACGCGGATCGAGCTCGACGCGCAGGCCGAGCGCCTGATGGAGGCCAAGGGCGTCACCAGGGACACGGTGCTTCCCCGCGGCGAGACCTTCTTCTTGCGGGGCACCGGCAATCTCTCGACCGGAGGCACTGCCATCGATCTCACGGACGTCGTTCACCCGGACAACCGCGAGATGGTCATTCGCGCTGCCAAGGCCATCGGCCTGGACGTGTGCGGGGTCGACTTCATCACCCCGGACGTCAGCGAGAGCTATCGCGAGGTCGGCGGTGGGATCTGCGAGGTCAATGCGGCACCCGGGTTCCGCATGCACGTCGCTCCCACCGAGGGCAAGTCGCGCGACGTGGCCGGGCCGGTGATGGACACGCTGTTTCCGCCGGGCGCGCCCTCTCGCATCCCCATCGCGGCCGTCACGGGCACGAACGGCAAGACGACCACCGCGAGGATGCTGGCGCACATCCAGAAGATGAACGGGCACACGGTCGGCCTGGCGACCACCGACGGCGTCTACATCGACGGCGAGCGCACGGTTGCGGGCGACATGACCGGTCCCCGCTCGGCTCAGATGGTGCTCAGGGATCCGTCGGTCGATCTCGCGGTGCTCGAGACGGCACGCGGTGGCCTGCTGCGCGCGGGCATGGGCTATCGCAGCTGCAACGTCGGCGCGGTGCTGAACGTCACGGCCGATCACCTCGACTCGAAGGGCGTCACCACGCTCGAGCAGCTCGCAGAGGTGAAGCGCATCGTGGTCGAGGTCACGCGCGACTGCGCCGTGCTGAACGCCGACGATCGTCTCTGCCTGCGCATGGCCGACCACACCCACGCCGCGCGCATCGCCTACGTCACGATGAACCCGCGCCACGAGCTGGTCCGCCAGCACCTGCGCGCCGGCGGGCTCGCGGTCGTGCTCGAAGAGGGCATCAACGGTCAGATGATCACGCTCTACGACAAGGGCGCGCATTTGCCCCTGCTCTGGACCCACCTGATCCCGGCGACGTTCGAGGGCAAGGCGCTCCACAACGTCCAGAACGCGATGTTCGCCGCGGTCATGGCCTACGCCATGGGGGTGAAGATCGAGAACATCCGCCAGGGGCTGCGCACCTTCGACACCTCGTATTTCCAGGTACCGGGGCGCACCAACGTGTTCAACGATCTGCCGTTCAAGGTGATCCTCGACTATGCACACAACCCGGCGGCGGTGCAGGTGATGGCCGACCTGGCGTCGAAGCTCGAGTGCAGCGGCCGCCGCATCTGCGTGCTCGCGGGGCCCGGTGATCGTCGCGACGAGGACATTCGCGCCATGGCGCGGATCGCGGGCAAGGCCTTCGATCACCTGATCTTGAGGCGGGACGACGATCTCCGTGGCAGGGCGCCGGACGAGGTTCCGCTGATGATGCAGGAAGAGCTGCTGCTCGCCGGCTATCCCGCGGAGCAGATCGAGGTCATCCCCGACGAGCAGGCGGCCATCGCGGCCGCGCTCGAGCGTAGCAAGCGCGGTGACCTGTTGGTCGTGTTCGCCGACATGATCTCGCGCAGCTGGAAGCAGGTCATCTACTTCAAGCCGGAATCCACCGAGCGGTCGAGCCCGCCGCCCGCGCCCGGGCCGAGCACGGACCCGAGCCCTGGCCCGGTGCCCGGCGCCAGCGCCCCGGGCCTCGAACGGGAACGTGATCTGATCGAGGGCGCTCAGCTGATCCAGGACGAGCGCGGTGTGCGCCTGGCGCGCGAACAAGAAGACTGAAGGGCGCTGCCATGGAGCTGCTCGACGCTCGCCGGTTGACTGGACCGAACCTGCTCTCGCGCGCGCCTCTGGTGATCGTGGAGGTCGCGCTCGGTGCCACGGAGTCCCCGGGCGCGGTGCTCGATGCGTACTCGCGGGAGCTTTCTCGCATGCGGGCGGCGCTTGGCCTTTCCGTCGAGGTCGCGCTGAGGTCACAAATCCATCGAGGCGGAGCGGTCATCGGGTACGAAGCCCCCATCGACGTGATGCTGGCGTGCGCCGAGATCAGCGAATGGGCGGCGCTCTCGGCCGCGGAGCTTCTGGCGGGGCGGCAGGCGCTCACCCTCGAGCCGAAACAGAGCGAGATCGGCGCGATGATCCAGCGCGACCGGAGCCCGCGCCTCGTGGCGTTGCAGGCGGAGGCCAGGCGCCGAACGCTTCCGCTACTCTGGGACGACGAGCAGGTCAGCATTGGCGAGGGGTCGCGGTCCGCGTGCTGGCCGCGCGCCGCGCTCCCCGACGTGGCCGACGTGCCCTGGCAAGACTTGGGTGCGATCCCGGTTATGTTAGTGACCGGGACCAACGGCAAGACGACCTCCACGCGCCTCCTGGCGCGCATGGTGCGCGAGGCAGGCTTTCGCGTCGGAGCCGCGTCGAGCGACGAGATCTCGATCGGAGCCAAGGTCGTCCAGAGCGGCGACTGGACCGGACCCGCAGCCGCGCGCATCGTGCTCCGCGACCCGGGCGTCGACTTCGCGGTGCTCGAGACGGCCCGCGGAGGCATCCTCCGGCGCGGCCTGGCCGTCGAGAGCTGTGACGCGGCACTGATCACCAACGTCAGCGACGACCACCTTGGCAGCTACGGCGTCGACGATCTGGCGGCCATGACGCGCGTGAAGGCTGTGGTGGCCGACGCCGTGCGCCCGGCGGGCACCGTGGTGCTGAACGCTCACGACGAAAAGCTGGTCGCGCTCGCGTCGAGCTTGGACCGAGCGGTGGTCTTCTTCGCCAACCTCGATCGCGACGACCCCGCCGCACGTGCCGTGATGGCAGGGGCACGCGCTCGCGGCGTACGCACGGTCTCTGCGGAGGGCGGGAAGATCCTGGACGGCGCGGAGCTCGTCGTCGATGTCGCCGCCGTGCCGCTCACCTTCGGCGGCGCCGCGGGCTACAACGTGGAGAACGTCGTCGCGTGCGTGGCCATGGCCCGGGCGCTCGGGATCGGGCAAGACGCCATCGCTCGCGCCCTCACCACCTTCCAGCCCTCGGACAATCCGCGGAGGGGCCAGCTCTTGGAGCGGAGCGGAGTGCGCGTGTTGCTCGATTTCGGCCACAATCCCGAGGGCATCCGCGGCGTGCTGCAGCTCTCGGCCAAGCTTCTTCGCGATCGCCCCGGCCGCTTGATCGTGGTCGCGGGCGCCGCCGGCGATCGCAGCGAGCACGACATCGCCGAGGTCGCGAGCGCGATTCGCGCAGCCCAGCCCCATCGCGTGCTGCTGCGCGATCTGACCGGTTACCTGCGAGGCCGAGCGCCCGGCGAGGTGCCTGCAATGTTCGAGCACGCACTCACCGCGCTGGGCTTCCCGCTCGCGGCGGTTGCAACCGTGAGCTCCGAGGTCGAGGCCCTGCGCTCGGTCTTCGACGCGGCGCTGCCCGGAGATTTCGTGGTCGTGCTCGTCCATCTCGAGCAAGCCGCCGTGCACGCCTTTCTCGATGCGCTGGGGGGGTGAGGGGATCGGTCGGGGCAGCGGGCGGCCCAAAGAACACGCGACAGCGTTCTTTCCTACTTGCGGCTGGCTCGGTCGCGCTGACTGGTCATGCCAAATGTAAAACGTGGTTTCGCGTCCTCATTTCGGCGGTTGAACGGTCGACACGATCCCCAAGTAGATGTCGTCGACCGCGAAGTCGTTGCCCGCGGCCACGGTGTTGGCGTTCACGAGCTCGAGGGAAACCGAGGTGGCTGAACCGGAATTCCAGCTCGTGGTCAGGCCCTCCCAGACGCCGAGCTTCGACGACGTGCGCGTGCCCAGGAGCTGCTTGTTTGCGTAGAACGAGAGCTCGCTCGGCCCGACCGGGTCGACGCCGTTGCCCAGGCCCGAGGCGCAGCACAGGTTCATCACGAACGCCTCGAAGTAGTAATTCGTGTTCGGCTGCACCGCGATCGACGCCGTGGTGTGCCAGACCCGATCGGGCGTGGCCTTGCCGTTGCCGATGAACATCAGCCCGTTGCCCGCGGTGTGATCACCCGCGGTGACGAGCAGGCCGTTGAACGCCTGCGCGTTCGTGCCAACGGTGTACTGCCCCTCTGCGGTGTTCTTGGTGGCGAAGGCGTAGTCGGATCCGAACAGCGTGTTGCCTTGAGTGAAGTCGCCGTTCGGAATGAGGTTCACCGCCGCCGGCTTGCCGTCCGGAGCGGGGCCGTCGCTGGGCGGTCCGGAGTCGACCAGCAGCGAGCCGCCGGTTCCCGCGCCGCTGCCGCTTCCTCCCGATCCGGGCTGTCCCCCCGTGGAAGCGTCCTGCTTGCCGACGACGTTGCCGCCGGGGCCCGCCGTCGCGTCGTCGCTGGGGCCGCAGCTCGCCTGCCACCACAAAACCGAGACCAGGAGCGAGGCGCTGGCCGCGCGCGCGTAGGCGTTCATTTCCCAAGGGTAAGCGCAGCGCTGCGAGGCAGCAACTCGGGGTCGCGTGGGGCGCGCGGCTCCTTCGTGACGCGCCAGCGGCCGGGAGCGCGGACCACCGCCGGACTCGGCGGCGAACACCGAAACCCTCACGCGTCCGGCTTCTGCACGCGCGCGACCGGAACGCTCGGGTCGAGCAGATAGCCGTCTTGCTTGCGCAAAAGCGCCGAGCGAAGACCCAGCTTGCGCAGCGTGGCGATGGCCTGATGGACGCGCATCGCGGCAGAGTGGGCGTCCGCGCGATCGCCGGGCCAGCCGGCGGCGAACAGATCCGCGAGCGGGACGCCTTCGCCGGGCGCATCGATGCGCGAACGGAGCAGGCACTCGAGCACCAGGGCGAGGGCGAGACGCCGGTGCAGTGAGACCCCGTCGGCATCCGGGTCCCGGGGGCTCGAACCTGGAGCACATCGCGCCGCCGCCGGTGAAGTGAGCCTCACGCCGGCGGGATTGGGAAGGCGTCCTGCCGCCGAAGCGTACGAGGCACATGCGCCGAACTGGGTCGCTAGGGCTGCTGCTTCTGTCGGCGGGTTGTGCGGGCGCCGCGGCTTCGCCCCGCGCGCCGGCCCCCCGCACGGCGGTCGCGGCCCCGGCCGCGGAGCGCAAAGAGCCTGCTCCGCCCCCCGAGCCCAAGGCTCTGCCCGCGACGAACGCCACGCTCACGCCTTGGGCGCGCTGGGTCGAAGTCCGCGTCGGTCCAATCGCGGCTCGCCCCTTCGACGATCAACGGGTCGCCCAGGAGCTTGCGGCCCCGTGGCGCGCGCGGTTCGAGCAGGCGCTGGCTGCCACTGCCCAGCTGGCGAAAGCCGCCGAGCCCGTGCACGAGGCGTACTTCCAGGCGCTGAGCTGTGAGGCCGACAAGTGCGCCCCGTCCGAAGCCAAAGAGCGGCGGGTGCGCGCTGTGTTCGAAAAGCAGAGTGAGCGCATCCAGGCCGCTCACGAGAAGGCCGTCGCTGCCTTCGAGAAGCAGCTCGAGAAGGCGCCGACCGCAGCCTTGGCGCTGGCGGTCGCGCGCCTGCACGACGAGTCGAATCGGCAGTCGGACATCGTGGTCATGAATCACCCCGCGGAAGCTTCGCTCGTCTACGGTGAGCTCTACGCCGACGCGGATCGCCAGTCTGCGCTGGCGATTGCCCCGCTCGAGCGCGCGCGGGACCTGGCGCCCGCCGGCACGGACCTCGGACGGCTGGCGCGCTACTCGCTGATGCTTCACCGCTGGCAGGGGGGAGAGAGCGCGGAGGCGCTGGTCGAGACCGAAGCGTTGCTCGCCCACGCACCCGCCGACCTCGGCTTCGAGCTTCACGTGCGCCACGGCATCTTGCTGGGCGCCCAGGGGCGCCACGTCGATGCGGCCCGGGCGTTTGCCCGCGCCCTGGCTCAGCCCGAAGCGTCGAAGGAACCGGTGTCGCGCCTCCAGCTCCGCGAGGCCATGCTCGTCGCCGAGTACCGTGCCGGTCGCTTCCGCGAGGCGCTGACGCTGGCGCTGGCCGAGCTCGACCGCGTGCTCACCTCGGCGCGGCCCTTCGCGGTGACCTACGTGCGCGAGCCCGAGACGCGGATCGCGGCGGACATCGTCGAGCGGCTCGGCATCGACGTCGAGGAGCTGGCGGCCGGCGCAGAAACCCGCGCCCTCATCCTCTCGGAGCTGTCGCTCCGCGCCGCCCACCGCCACGACGACCGGGGGGCATCCCGCCTCGCGGAGCGGGCGGTGACGCTCAGCCCCAAGGGCGCGGCCGACGCCTTCGACGTGCTCATCGCGCTCGCGAAGCGCACGCACGACGTCGCGCGCGTCGCCGAGCTCGAAGCGCAGAAGAAGGCGGCGCGACCCCGGCAGAGCTCGTTCGGGTTGCTCGGGCTATTCGCCCAGAAGAAAGCGGCGCCCGAGTTCGACGAACGCGCGGCGCTGGCAGACGACGCGAAGGCGGACGCGAAGCGCAACGTGGCCTCGCTGGTGCGCTTGTGCCTCGAGCCGAGCCACTGGCGACTGCCCGAGCGGGGCGGCAAATCGCTGGCCGAGCTCGACGCCGTGGTGAAGGACGACGGTTCGGTGAGCGTGAGCGTCTCGGGCGACGCGCCCCCCGAGGTGAGCGAGTGCCTCCGGACCATGGGCCCCAAGCTTCTGGCGCGCGCGCCCTCGAGCATCCACGCGCGGATCGATCTCTCCCACGCGCGCGAGAGCGGGCTCTTCGCCGACTCTGCCCTCGGGGGCCTGATCGGCGACACCAGCGCGGTGCTGGGCACGGGCGGCCTCGGGGGGTTGGGCCTGCGTGGCACCGGGATTGGCGGCGGCGGTCGCGGCGAGGGGATCGGGCTCGGTTCGATCGGTGGCCTCGGCATGCGGGGGCGCGGCGGCGCTGCAGCCATGGGCACCGGGCGCGGCGCGATCAAGAAGCCGCCGATCGCGAAGAAGCCGGGCGCCAAGCCGAAGCAGCCGTAGGCGCGAGCAGCGCGTGCCGGTCAGCGCTGCTTCGAGCGCCATGATCGACCATCCGGCGAAAGCCGCGGCGCTCACTGCCGATCCGTCGAGCCCGGCGGCGGCGAGCCAGCGCAGCCTGCGCGGTTTCTCAGGAGCCGCCCGCCGCCCCTGCGAGCACGAGCACGACCACGACGAGCGCGGCGACTGCGATGACGCTGAGGCCGACCACGAGCCAGAGCGCGAATCTCGCGCGCGGCGCGGCGGCGACGTCCTCCACGACCGGGGCGACGAGCTTTCGTACGGGCGCGGGTGCGACGCCGGCGATCGACACGCCGGCGTTCGCGAGAGCCGTCTGGACCTCGATCGGAAGCTCGCCTCCCGGCTGGACGACGCCGTTCACGACGACGACGCTCGCGCTCGAAGAGGTGACGGCAGCGGTGGTGCTCACCACGGTCTGCACGGCAGCGTTTCCCATGACGCCCGGACCAATGTTGCCGACCCCCCCGAACACCCCCTCCACGACGTCGGGGATCCCGTTCTGGTTCGCGTCCGCGAAGATCTGCTCCACGGCGGCTGCCCTCTCGGCGGCTCTGGCGCGGTGCGGGAGCACCGTGCCGCAGTACTTGCAGTTGCTCCGGGTGAGGTCCTCGGCGGACAGGTTCGAGCCGCAATGACCGCACCGCATGCGAGACACGATAGCGCGGGGGCCGTCCGAGCCCAAGGACGGCAGGGCCGCTGTGGAGCGTGTTGCGGGTCTCGGAGGTCACGTCGGGCGCGGCCGGCGTCGAGTATCGACGGCGGCGGCCGGAGCTCGGCGAGCTCTGGGAACCTCCACCTCCTCTCTTCCTGCCCCAACTCCTGGAGGGGGGTCTTACCGTTCCTGGGCACGAGCTTCCACGCCGTGGCCGGGCGCCAGATGGTGCTGTTTGAGTGAGGCTCGTCGGCGCAAGAGCCCAAGACGATCGCTGTGCCGGGAATGCCTGCGCCATGCTGTATCATCCCGGCCATGCCGGAGCCGACTGGAGCCCTGCCCGACGGCATCGAGGACGCTGAGCCACCTGCAGCATTCGAATCCAGCGCCGAGCGAGAGCTGGCACTGGCAAAGCTCGAAGCGGCGGTCCTCGGGAGTGCTCCGACTCAGCTCGGCCCCCTGAAGGGGTTGGCCAAGCTCGGTCCGCTGGGGCGCGGGTTTCGGGGTCGTGATTCGAGCCCGACGCGCGAGGGCGCCGCGAAGGTCACCACACTTCTGCGGCGCGAAGGCGAGGTAGGGGCATCGTCCGTCGAGAGCGATCCGGTGCTCGAGGCGAGCATCCGCGGTCGGGTTGCCGCTCTCGCAGCACTCGCGGGGGTGGCGTACTCCGTCGCGGTCCCCCTCGATCTCGGCTTGCGTGTCGCGTTGGGAGCCCCCGGGCTGACTAGCCCCGCCCGTCTGAAGAATGTGGTCATGGCGGTCCTCGCGTGGTGGGTGTACCGCGCCGCTCGGAAAGCCAGCGTCCCGCTCGAAACCGTGGCACGACTCGCCTTCGTCTTGGTGTTTGCGGTTGGGATCCATCAGACCCTCGAGAGCCTGCACTTCTTCCAGTGGTCCGGTGAAGCCAGCGCGGAAGGACCGAGCTTGGTAGACGGGCTGACCTGGACCTGCGTCTTCATGGTGCTCTTCCCCCCGTTCGTGCCAGGATCACCCAAGAAGCACTTCCTGCTCGCGCTCTCCCTTGCGTTACCGTTGCTTGCCTTGCCGTTCGTCTGGTCCAGGGTGAGCGCGCTCGACTACTTTGCGATCCTTTCGGCCGAGACGTTCGCCAACGTACCGCTGAGCGTCGTCCTGAGTGTTTTCACTTCCATTGGCATTCATCGCATCGACGACGCCTTGCGCAGCGAGCGGCGCCGTTCGCGAGATCTCGGCAGCTACTTGCTGGTGGAGGAGTTGGGGCATGGCGGCATGGGCGAGGTCTGGTTGGCCCAACACAAGAT
Source organism: Polyangiaceae bacterium (assembly GCA_023150915.1). Taxonomy (GTDB): domain Bacteria; phylum Myxococcota_A; class Polyangia; order Polyangiales; family Polyangiaceae; genus JADJKB01. The sequence continues at coordinate 18,122 of JAKLKA010000034.1, read as the reverse complement.
GCTGGCTCGCCCCGTGGCCCTCAAGATCATCAAGGCGGATCGGCTGGACGTCGCCCCCGCACGGGCCGCGAGCGCGCTGCGACGCTTCGAGCAAGAAGCGCGCGCAACGGCCTACCTGCGTTCTGCGCACACCGTGGAACTCTACGATTTTGGGCGCACGGACGCAGGCGACTTCTTCTACGTGATGGAGCTTCTCGACGGCATGGACCTCAAAGTTCTCGTGGAGCGCGATGGTCCCCAGCCAGCGTGGCGCGTCGTCCGGATCCTGCGGCAAGTGTGCCTCTCACTGGCAGAGGCACACAGTGCAGGACTGATCCACCGAGACGTCAAACCCGCCAACATCTTTCTCTGTCGCCAGGCAACGGAGCTCGACATCGCCAAGGTGCTCGACTTCGGACTGGTCACTGAGGTCGCCCGAGCAGATCGAGAAGACGCGCCGGCGCTCACCCGCGACAACGATGTGGTAGGGACGCCGGCCTTCATGGCGCCAGAGATGATCCTTGCGCCCGATGACGTCGATCATCGGGCTGACATCTACGCCCTGGGCTGTGTGGCGTACTTCCTGCTGACGGGCCGGCATCTCTTCGAGGAAAAGACCGTCGTGGGACTTCTTTCTTGCCATGTGCACAAGGCGCCGCCGTCGCCCCTGTTCGGCGAACAGGCCGTGCCACGAGCTCTGGAGGTGCTGGTCGCGAGCATGCTCGCCAAGAGTCCGGCGGACCGCCCGCAGTCGGCGGACGAGTTGCTGACGACGCTCGAACGAGTCGACGTCAAAGACGCGTGGGATGACGCGCAGCTGCGAAGCTGGTGGAGCGCCGTGCATCCGCCGCCCACGAGTGCCCGACGGGCAGCCACGTCCAGCAGCTAACAGCGGTCGAGCGCGCAGCGACCGATGGCCGACGGGGGACGGCAAGACGCCGGAAGCCCACTTTTCCCGTCAAATAGCGGAATTTCCGCCGAGCTCAGGCGCCGCTCGCATTTTCTCGTGAACCAAACTGGCCCCGTGGTCACTGCGCTCTCATGAGACATCGCACGCGACTTTCGGGGCTCTTCGCCTTCCTCGCCTTCGTGGCCGCGCCCGCCGCCGCCGAGGCGCAGCCGCTCGACCTGTTGGAGCTGCGCAGCGAGTACGTGCCGCCGACCGCGCTTGGCGGCGACCGACCCGTGGGGAGTGCGCCCTGGTCGGACGCGGATGACGTGCAGGTTTCCACGTATTCCGTCGCATTGAACCTGCCCCTGGCGCTGAGCGACTCCACGCTGCTCGCTGCCGGCATCGGCTACCGGCTCGACAAGCTCTCCTTTTCCCACGAGTCGCCTGCGGAGCGCGCGCTCGACCTACACGCTTTTGAGCTTCCGCTCACGCTGATCCAGCTCCTGTCTAGTGACTGGATGCTGCTCTTTCAAGCCAAGCCTGCGCTTGCGAGTGACCTGGGCTCGGTACAGAGCCGAGCTCTGCGCATGCAGGGTCTGGGGCTCGCGAGCTACCAGTTTTCCGACCAGTTCGTGCTGGGTGGCGGTGCGGCCGCCATGTTCGAGTTCGGCTCCTTCCTGCCCCTTCCCGTGCTCCATGCACAGTGGGAGCCGACCCCGCAGGTGAAGGTCGAAGCCCTGCTGCCCTTGCAGGCCGAGGCCAAGCTGGCGCTCGGTGACCGCTTCGAGATCGGGCTCCGCGCCGACGTCGATGGCAGCTCGTACGCGATCAGCGACTCCGCAATCCGCGGCTCTTGGCCGTGCAAAGCCGAGGCGGACGATCCCGCAACCCCCCAGAACGAAGCACAATCCGACCAGGCGCAGTGCGTCGATCACGTCGGGTACTCGGTTGCGACGGCAGGCGCGACGTTCGGCGTGCGGACCTTCGACTCCCTCTGGCTGACTGTGTACGCCGCGCGCACGTTCTATCGCCGCTTCGAGCAGCTGAACGCGGACAACGACCGTGTCGCTGGCGGGACGCAAACGCTGCCCAACGCGTTCTTCGCGCGGGTGGGCTTGACCTGGCGGCTGCCTGACGGCGGCGACGAAGACGCAGCGCCGCAGCAGAAACGCACGGCGGGAACGAACAAGGAGACGCCATGAAAACCCTACACGTGACCTCGCGAGTACGACACGAGTCGCAACCCGACGAGGAAGCCGCCCGAGAAACTCCAATGAGCGACAAGACCCTGCTCCGGCTGCTCGCGATGTCCTTCGGTCTGACCTGGAGCATCGCCGCCATCTTGATCCTCTTCTACGACCAGGTCACTGCCATCTTCGGCGAACTCACCATCTCGAACCCGCTCTACATCCTCGCCGTGTACTCGCCCGGCCTCGCCGGTGTGTTCCTGGTTTGGCGGCACTACGGGCTCCAGGGTCTGGGCCGCTTCTTCCGGCGCCTCACCCTCTGGCGCGCCCCGCTTGGCTGGTGGGCTTTCCTCGCTCTGGGCATTCCCACAGTCGTCTACACGGGTGCCGCCATCAAAGGATCGATCAGCGACCCATTGCCCGTTTCGGGCGGATACCAGATCGCGTCCGCGCTCCTGCTCGCATTGTTTCTCGGCCCCATCGAGGAGTTCGGCTGGCGCGGAGTCGCGCTGCCGATCCTGCAACGCCGGTTCGCGCCGATCTGGGCGGGTCTGATTCTCGGCACCCTCATCGCCGTCTGGCACGTCCCGGCGTTCTTCCTGAGCGGCGCGCCCATGAGCAGTTGGTCGTTTGCCCCGTACTTCGGCGCCGTCATCGCCATCTACGTCATCCTCACGCCGTTCTTCAACGCCGCACGGGGCAGCCTGCTCGTCGCGTACCTCTACCACTTCCAGATGATGAACCCCCTGTTCCCCGATGCGCAGCCTTGGGACAACCTGCTCTGGATCGCCGTGGCCATCGTCGTCGTGTGGTGGAAGCGCGACGTCCTATTCGATCGCGGCACGGCTGTCACGGAGGTGCTGTGATGAGTCGCGTCGGCGCAATCCTCATGCTGTTCGCTCTCGGCTGTGTCGCGTGCCGATCCACGACCGGGCCCGCGACAGCGCCGACGACCACCCCCACGACGGCGCCCACCGCCCTCGAGAAGCGCTTTCAGGCCGAGCTCGACCGCACTCGAGCCGAACTGAGCTTTCCCGGCGCGACCGCCGCGTACGTTCTAGCTGACGGAACCGTGGGCGTCGCCGCTTCGGGGCTCGCCGACGTCGAGAGCCGCACGCCGATGACGCCGCGCACTCGGATGCTCGCGGCCAGCATCGGGAAGAGCTTCGTCGCCGCCACGGCCCTGGCGCTCGCCCAGGACGGCGCGCTCGACCTCGACGCGCCGATCGAGAGATGGCTGTCGGATCGCCCCTGGCTGGCGCGCCTGCCCAATCACGACTCGATCACCTTGCGGCAGCTGCTGACTCACAGTTCCGGCTTGCCCGACCACGTGCACACCCCGCGTTTCGCACGCGCCGTAGCCAAGAGGTGGAACGAGCCCGGCAATCCGTTTCCGCCGGAAGCGCTCGTCGAATACGTGCTCGACGAGCCGGCGCGCTTTCCCGCAGGAGGTGGCTGGTCGTATTCCGATACGGGCTACATCTTGGTCGGCCTGATCATCGAGCAGGTCGCTCGGCGGTCCTACTACGAGGAGCTGCAGCAGCGCTTGCTCGAACCACTCGGTCTCACTGCCACGAAGCCGTCCGACCGGCGTGCCCTTCCGGGGCTGGCGGGCGGATACACCGCGAAAGACAGTCCGCTCGGTCTGCCCGTCAAGACCACGAGCGCGCCGGGCGTCATGAAGTGGAATCCAGCCGTGGAGTGGACTGGCGGCGGTCTGGTCAGCACCTCGCGGGATCTCGCGGTCTGGGGCCGTGCGCTCTACGAAGGGCGTGCATTCTCCGGACCCTACCTCGACGAGTTATTGAAGTCGGTGCCTGTGGGCGGCGCGAGCTCGGGCGTCCGCTACGGCGCCGGCGTGGCGATCCACCAGCACACGCCGCTCGGCCTCAGCTATGGGCACGGCGGCAGCATCCCGGGCTACGTCTCGAGCTTGCGCTACTACCGCGATCACCGCATCGCGGTCGCCTTCCAGATCAACACCGACGTCGGCCTCGATGATGCGGTGGACCAAATCGAGCGGCGCCTGGCCGACGTGGTAGTGGCGCGAAAGCGGAAGGTCGAGCGCACCGATGGCACTTGACCGTCCCGAATCCACGTGGCGAAGCCCCATCAACCGTCGGCGTGCCCCGCCTTGCGACCCAGCCAAGCCGCGTAGATCGTCTGTGTGCTCTGGAGCAGGGCGGGGCTCGCTTCGACACGTTCCATCTCCTCGTGGAGCATCCCCCGCGCGCGGTGCAGGCGGCTCTTGACCGTTCCGGTGGGGATCTCGAAGACCGACGCGAGTTCGTCGACGCTCAAGCTTTCCCAGTAGTGAAGCTCGAGCAGAGTCTGTAGGTCCGCCGGAAGGCGCTGCAGCGCCTGCAATAGCACGCGCATCTCCGACCGAGCTGCGACTTGCGTGGACACGCCGGGCGAGAGGTCCACGACGGATTCCACGGCGAAGTCCGGGGCAGCGGGACCGTGCTTCTTCTTGCTCCGATAGAACTCGAACAGAACGTTCCGCGCGATCCCGAACAGGAACGCGCGCACGCTAGATTCTCCACTGAATCGGTCCGCGCCTTCGGCGAGCCCGAGAAACGTGCGTTGCGCCAGATCCTCTGCATGCTTGAAGGCCTTCGTCCGGAAGAAGCGCGTGACGGGCTCGTGATAGCGGCGGATCAGCGCCTGTCCGGCGCTGCGATCCCCACCGTGCCACGCACGAAGCAGCGAGATGTCGTCACTTGCGCCGGAGTCGGAGCTCACGTTCGCTCTCAGTTGGGGAAGCGGCAAGGCTGCCCATCACGCGCCTACCCTACCCGAAACTCGGTGCTGCGTCGCTGCGCCCGCATGAGCGGCGCCCGCTCGCTCGCGGTCGCGAGCTCGAAGCGCCCTTCCCGAAAGCGCGGGAAGCTCGGCAGGTCGCCGGCCTCCCGTACGTCCGCCCGGACGGTCGTCTGATCAGCGAAGTCCCGCACGTGCCGCCCTCCTCCCCGCAGGGCTCGGGCTAGGGAACCTCGACCACCTCGAACACGCGCTTGACGATCTGCTCTGCCGTCACCTCTTCCGCCTCGGCCTCTCTTCCTGCCCCAACTCGCCGCCGCTTCGCGGCGTCGGTCTTCCCCAAGCTCGGGCTTCGCCCGAGCGGGGAAGACGGGCGTCTTCGCGATACTGCAACGGCGACGCTCGCGTGGGACGAGCGAACGCCTGGCACCTCGGCCCGGCGCAGTGGTCGGGCTCCGCTTCTTGGCGCACGCTCTGCGCCACGCCGCTCGGCGACGAGAAGCGGAACGCCGCGGCGGCGCGCGCTCGCGTGAGCCGAAGGCCCAGGGGGCGGCGTGTCACAGATCGTGCGCCCTGGGTCGCGAAGCCCGCCCACCACGCCGGGCCTCGGAGGAACCATGTCCGCTCGCCCCATCGCTCAGCTTCGTCGCCAGCAAGTCCTCGCGGAACGCGCCGCCGCCATGCGGGATCAGCCGACCCGCTCGGAGGCCGCGCTGTGGGAAATGGTTCGGTGCGGAAAGCTCGGCGTTTCGGTGCGCCGCCAAGTGGTGCTCGGAAACTTCGTGGTCGACTTCTTGGTCCCCGCCGCTCGCCTCGTGCTCGAGGTCGACGGTGGATATCACCGCACGCGTCGCGTGGCTGACGCGCGGCGGGAGCGGGCGCTCCGGCGGCTCGGGTACCGGGTGCTCCGGCTCGAGGCTGAGCTCGTGCTGGGGGCGCCCGGGGAAGCGGTAGCAAGGGTGCGCGAGGCGCTCAAAGGGTGAACGCCTCGCGACGGCGAATTGAGCGTGAACCGCAGCGCCTCGTTGGAGGAGCCTCGGGCCTCAACCTGACTGCACGAGGGATCCAACAACCTGGAGCAGCGACTCGGCGACGTCGCGTGTCGCCGCGCGAACGTGCAGCGTGACACGATAGGAACTTGGCAGCTCCGCGTACCCGGGGATGAGCAGCAACCACGGGCGCCGGGCCTCACGCTGAACTTCGACCTCGAAGTCGCGCGCCTCGAAGACGATCACGAAGCGCGCCGAGGTGAACCCGTTGGGTCTGAGGACTCGCCTGGTCGCGCCCGGGTCCAGCTCGAGACAACGCGACCACAACGCGGTAGCAACGTCGGTCAGCATCGTGGTCATGAGCGTCGCCCGCTCGCTCGCAGTCGCGAGCTCGAAGCGCCCTTCCCGGAAACGCGGGTAGCTCAGCAGGTCGCCGGCCTCCCGCACGTCCGCCCGGACCGTCGTCTGATGAGCGAAGTCCCGCACGTCCCGCCTTCTTCCCTGCAGGGCTACGGAACCTCGACCACCTCGAACACGCGCTTGACGATCTGCTCTGCCGTCACCTCTTCCGCCTCGGCCTCGTAAGACAGGACCATGCGGTGGCGGAGCACGTCGGGGCCGACGGCTTTGACGTCTTCGGGCGTCACGTACCCGCGGTGGCGGAGGAAGGCGTGGGCCCGGGCGGCCAGGTTCAGGGCAATGCTGGCGCGGGGGCTGGCGCCGTACTCGATCAGGGGTGCCAGCTCTTTCATGCCCTTCTTCTGGGGCTCGCGTGTGGCGAACACCACGTCCACGATGTAGTCCTTCACGCGATCGTCCATGTAGACCTCGCGCACCACCTTGCGCGCTTCGGTCAGCTGTTCCGGCGTGGTGGTCTGCTTGACCGTGGCAGGCACGATGCCCGTCATGCGATCCATGATCGAGCGCTCTTCGTCCCGCGACGGGTAGCCGACCTTGATCATCAGCAAGAAGCGATCGATCTGCGCCTCGGGCAGGGGATAGGTGCCCTCTTGCTCGATGGGGTTCTGGGTGGCCATCACCACGAACGGATCGGGCAGCTTGTGGGTGGTGTCGCCGATCGTGACCTGATGCTCTTGCATCGCTTCGAGCAGCGCGCTCTGCACCTTGGCCGGGGCGCGGTTGATCTCGTCGGCCAGCACCAGGTTGGCGAAGATGGGGCCCAGCTTGCTCGAGAACTCGCCACGCTTCTGGTCGTAGATCACGGTGCCGATCAGATCGGCGGGCAAGAGGTCGGGCGTGAACTGCACGCGCGAGAAGCTGGCGTGGATGGCGTCGCACACGGTGCGCACGGTGAGGGTCTTGGCCAGGCCGGGGACGCCCTCGAGCAGCACGTGCCCGCCGGCGAGCAGGCCGATCAAGATGCGCTCGATCATGTAGGCCTGACCGACGATCACCTTGCCGACCTCGGCCATCAGATCGTCGATGAACGCACTCTCTTTGGCGACCAACTCGTTCAGGGCGCGAACGTCTTGCATGTCTTCCTCGCGGGCCCCGAGGCTATACCTCGACCCGCGAGCGCGAGAAAGTCGTGAGACGACTCAGGGGTGACTCAAGGACGACTCAGAGACGACTCGAGGTCGGCTCAGGGGCACTCGAGCCCGGCGCCGGCCGTGAGATAGCCCGCGACGACCTTCACCTTAGATGCGGTCGGCGTCGTGCCCGACCACGAGGTGCCCATCCGCTGGCAGCTCTTGCTGAGATGCGTGAGCGTGACCTCGACGTCGCCGGGGCTCACGTTGGCGAACAGGCCGATGCCCGCGGTGCTGGTCGTGGTCAGGCTGGTGCTCGGCAGCATGCTCGACGTGAGGTAGAACGGGCCGGTGCCGGACTTCGGCGTGACGGTCGCGGTGACGTTGTCTTGCCCGGTGTAGCTGCCCGGCGCGCCCTGGAAGGCGGTGATCAAGATCTGCCCCTTGGTCGTGTCGATGGTGGTGCCCACCATCGTCGCGAAGGTGTCGGCCTCGCTGGTGGTCGGAGCCTGGAACTGGCCGATGCTCATCGGGCCGACCACGGTCTTCACCGTTACCAGTGAGCTCAGGTACCCGGTCTTGGTGTACTCGAGCAGCACCTCGGCGTTGGCCGGCACGCCCATCAGCTGATAGTTGCCGGTCGAGCCGGTGGTCACGCACGGGATGGAAGGCGTCTGGTAGACGCAGACCTTCATGCCGCTCACCGGCGTGGTCGAGCTGATCAGCCCGACGATGCTCCCGCTGACCGTCGACGTGGGGCCGGCGTCGCCACCCGCATCCCCCGTGCCCCCGTCGGTGCCGCCGGTGCCGCCGGTGCTTCCGCCGGTGCCACCGGTGCTTCCGCCGGTGCCGCCCGTGCTTCCGCCGGTGCCACCCGAGCCGCCCGAGCTGCCGCCCACGCCGCCCGTGGCGGCCGTTCCGCCGGTACCGCCCGTGCCGGCGGCAGCGTCTGCGCCGCCGGCGCCGCCCCCGCCTTCAGAGGCCGAGCACGCGCCGAGCGCGAGCATCGAGGCAAGGACAGCGATCGGACCCAGTGCGGAGGCATGCTTCATGGTCGGTGCTTTGCTTTCTATGCGGGGGTGGCGTTCAGCGCCGGCAGCGCTCGGGAATGCTGACCTCGAGCCGAGTGCGGTCGGTCTTGAGCCGGCACTCGTTCTTCTTCTTGGTGCAGCCACCGATCTCGGTGGACAGCTTCACCGAGAACTCGTCGTGGTCGGCGACGAAGAAGCGGTCCTTGTCGTTGCGGCCGGGCCACTCGATCTCCCAGACGCCGACCGCGAGGTCGAGCTTCTGGACCTGCCCCGCTTCCTTCGCCAGCTTGAGCTGGACGGGCTCGCGCGCGTCTTTGGCGCTGACGTCGCCGCTGGCGACGGGGCGCAAGGTGAGGCTGGTCGCGGCGTCTGCGACCTGGCGGCTCGGCACGCACGTCGTCTTGTTCTGCTCGACCTTGGCGGTGCACGCGATCACCCGGCGGGCGTCGTGGCTGAAGGCCACCTTGCCGGTGCGCACCGGCTCGAGAGAGCTCGGGGGCTCTTGCCCGGCGGCGGACACGAGTGGGATCGAAACGATGGCAGCGAGGATCGTGGCTTTGAACGTGCGCATGGATGCTCCCTCATGCGTTGGGGTCGGCCTGGCCGACTTGGCGGGACGCCCGAGCGATGGGGCCCTTACCCCTTGGACGCGCCGACCGGGCGGCCTCTTCACGCCAAAACCGCCGCGCCGCAAGCCCGGCCGCGATGTCGTCAGAATGACTCCCGTTTCGCCGGGTGATATTCCCCGACAGTGATGCAGGTGGACCAGCTCCGGGCCCTGGCGCTGCTGCTCGAGTGGCTCGGTCCGTGGGCCCCGCCCCGCGCCATGCCCCGGGGCGTCCGCCGCGGTCGCTGGCTGCTTCGGGCGGGCGACGTTCCCGGCAGGCGCGGTCGAAAGGCTGGCGCGCGCCGCCCACCCGGCGCGACCACCCAGCTCGAGGTGCACGAGCTCCGCTCGGCCGGCCCGACCGTAGGCACGTTCTTGGTGGTGCCGGGCCTGCACTTCGACGGCCCCGAAGACCCCCGGTTCGAGCGCTTCTGCCGGGTGCTGGCCCACGCCGGGTTTCGGGTCGTGGTCCCCACGCTCCCGACCTATGCCGAGCTGGTCGTGCACCCGAGCGCGGTGGACGATCTCGAGCTCGTGGCGCGTGAGCTGGGCCGCCGCATGGCGCCCGGCGAGCGGTTCACGTTGTTCAGCATCTCGTTCGGTTCCTGGCCTGCGCTCGAGGTCGCCGCGCGCGTGCCCGAGCTGGCGGACGCGGTGATCGCCTTCGGGGGCTATGCGGACTTCGACGCCGCGATCCGCTTCTGCGTGGACGGCGTGATGCGTCGCCCCGGAGGCGACCAGCAGCTCGCGCACGATCCGCTGAACCAGCCTGCGCTGTTCCTGAACGTGCTGCCTTGGCTCGACGTTCCCATCGAGCACCACGTGCCACTCGCCGAGGCCTGGCGCGAGATGACGTATCGCACGTGGGGCCGGATGGAGCTCAAGGCGCCCGGGCGACTCGGGCCGTTCGCCGAGCAGCTGGCCCCGCGCGTCGCACCCGAAGCGCGCGAGCTGTTCTTGATCGGCTGCGGTGTGCGCGAAGGCGGCGCGGCCCTGATCGAGTCGGCGCTCGAACGGGCCGGGCAAGCCGCGACGTTTGCCAGCCCGCGGTCGGCGCTCGGCCGCATCCAGTGTCCCGTCGTGGTGTGCCACGGGCGCGACGACGACGTCATCCCCTGGGGCGAAGCCGAGAAGCTCCACGCAGCCGCGCGCGGTCGCGTGCCCTCGCGGCTGCTCTTGACGGGGCTCTACGGGCACACCGGCGCGGGTCGCCCATCGCCCCTGGCCCTGGGGCGCGAGGCGAGCACCCTGCTGCAGATCGCGCGGGTGCTGGCCGCCGGGGGCCGCGTGCGCGAGCTGATTTGACGACTTGGCGGCTGGTCTTCCGAAGAAAGCCTGCACGCGTTCGCGAACGCCGCATAAGATCACGAGATGCGAGGCGCATTCATCTTGGTCATCGGCTCTTGGGCGGTGGCAGTCGCGTGCGGTGGCTCGACGGCGACCGATGGGAAAGGGACCGGCGGGAGTGCGACGGGTGGATCCAGCACGGGCGGAAGCGGCGGCTCGGGCACCGGCGGCACGGCCACCGGCGGCACGGGCAACGTGACGGGGCTGACGGCCTGCGACTCGCCCGGGACGTGCACGCTCTTCGCCAAGAATTGCTGCGGCGGCTATTGCGATCCGAACGCGCCGCTGAGCGGCTGGCAGGCGGTGAACGGCAGCAAGCTGCAGCAGCTCGAGTCCCAGCTCTGCCAGGGCGACATCGCGTGCCCGGGGTGCATGTCGTACGACAACCCGAACTACCTGGCGCTGTGTCGGACCGGGCAGTGCACCGCGCTGGATCTGCGCACGGACGAGCTCTCTGCCTGCACGTCGGACGGCGACTGCCGCCTGCGCTGGGGCAGCGGTTGCTGCGAGAGCTGCAGCCCCATGGGCCCGGACTCGCTGATCACCTACAACAAGAACGCGAACCTCGAGGCCCAGGTGTGCGAGCCGAACGGCGGCGCCTGTCCGCCGTGTGCTCCACCGCCCTACCCGAAGCCGTCGCTGCCCTATTGTGGGCCCGATGGGCACTGCCGGATCACCATCGTCGGCCCGTGAGCAGTTGGCGCGGGCCCGGCGCCATGCGAAAATGCCTGCATGGCGCGTCGGTGGCTCACGATGGGTTTGGTCGGCGTGGCGACGGCGGGGTTCGCGGCGTGCAGCGCCGGTGGTGACGGCGGTGGCACCGCGGGTGGCGGCGGCAGTGGTGCCATCACCGGCTCCGGTGGCGGCAGCGCCGCTGGCGGCGTCGCGGGTGGCGGCGGCGCTGCGGGTGGCGGTGGTCAAGCCGGTGGCGGCGGCGCAGCCGGAAGCGCCGCCGGCGGTGGCAGCGGCGGCAGCGGCGCCGACGCCGGTCTGGCGGACGTGAGCTTCAGCTACGACGGCCCCGCCGAAGACGACAGCGGCGGTGAAGCGTGCGCGGCGGTCACCATCAAGGCCGAGCCGGTGCCGCTGGATCTGTACGTGGTGCTCGACCGCTCCGGCTCGATGGTCAATCCGTCGCTCGGTCCGCTGCGCTGGCCGCCGGTGCGCGACGCGCTGAATGCGTTCTTCCAGAGCGCGAGCACGGCCGGCATGGGCATCGCGCTGACCATGTTCGCGCACCCGACCAAGAGCGCGTGTCAGCCTGCCAGCTACTCCACGCCACTGGTGGCCATGGCCCCACTCCCCGGCTCGGCCACGGGGCATGCGCTCACGCTGCAGAGCACCATGAACGCCAACGCACCGGTGCTGGGCGTGGGCACGCCCACCGAGTCGGCGGCGAAGGGCGCCGTGACCTTCGCGAAGGCGCACAAGACTGCCAACCCGTCGCACACCGTTGCCATCGTCTTGGCCACCGACGGCCTGCCCGGGGCGGCCGGCTGCACCGGCGAGACGGCGGCGGGCGTGCAAGCGGCGGTGGCGGCAGGGTTCACCGGCAGCCCGTCGGTTCGCACCTTCGTGATCGGCATCGACCCCGACACGACCATGTCGACCAACCTGAACTCGTGGGCCACGGCGGGCGGCGGGCAGGCCTTCAACGTCGGGACGGCCGGCGGTTCTGCGCAGTTCTTGGCGGCGATGAAGAACATCCAGGGCAAGCTCATCGGCTGCACCTTTGCCATGCCGAAGGCCGATGGCGGGCTGATCGACCCGGGCAAGGTCAAGGTGATCTATACGCCGGGCTCGGGCTCGGGCTCACCCCTGCCCAAGGCCAACGACAAGACGGCGTGCAGCGGCGCCGGGTGGTTCTACGACAACAACGCGAGCCCGAAGACCATCGAGCTCTGCCCCACCTCGTGCACCACGATTCAGGCCGATCCGAACGGCAAGGTCGACATCCAGGTTCCCTGCCAGGGGTCGTAGCACTCGCGCCGCACGCGTTGGCACTCACTCCACGCCAAACAGCAGCGCGAGCCCCGAACCCAAGAGCCCGATCGCCAGAAACGCGGCCACCATCCAGACGAGCCCGAGCACGAAGCCGAGCAGCGACCGTCGCGTCTTGGTGAAGTGAAACGGCAGCGAGAGGGGCCCGAACAGCACGATCGCGCTCCAGAAGCTCGCGTCGTTCCAGGCTCGGGCCAGGCGCTCGCCTTCCAGCTTCTTCAGATCGCGACGCACGATCCACCACGGCACCAGGATCCCCAGTGCCAGCTCGATGCTGACCAACAGGACCGCCATGGCTCGGGCCGCGCGTCAGGGGGCAGAGACGCTCTTCAGCAGATCCTTGAGCGCCGCGTCTTCGCTCGGCTGCGGGGCCTGCGTGCGCCGGTATTGCGCGGCCTTCTTCGCGTCGGCTTCACAGCGAGCCGCCTTGCCGAACGCGGCCAGCGCTTCGTCGATCGGCTGCTTGGCGGTCACGGCCTTGGCGATGCCGTCGATGGCCTTGACCAGCGGCTCGCACCCCGGGCTCGGCTCGGGCAGGCTCAAGGGTTGTTGCTCGTTGCAGCAGCTCGCGTGGATCACGCCGAAGGCGGTCATCTCGTGCCACCCGAGCTTCGAGAAGAGCTGCTGCGCCTCCGAAGGCGCGCCGCCGGCGGCACCCTGAACCACCGCCACGCGCAGCTTCTCGCCGCCGGCCCGAGGGTCCGACTCTGCGCACAGCCAGCGCAGATCAGGCGCCTTCTTGAACGTGTCCTTCGGGAAGTTCGCCGCGACGCAGGACAGTGAGCGGTCGGCGCCACCGTCGCCCTCGCTCTCGCCCGTGACGGCCACCTCACCCAAGCTGACCGCCGAAGGCGCGGTCGGCGCGGGCGCCTCCTGGGGTGCCGAGGTGGTGATCACCGTGACCTTCGGCCGCGACCGCCAGGCCGAGACGCCCCAGGCCGCGCCCAGGCCCAGCACCGCGGCCACGGCGGCGAAGACCAGCGGTCCGGACTTCTTCTTGCGCGGGGTGAGCTCGGTGGCCGTCGAGCGCGAGATCGGCGGAGCGCCCGAGATCGGCGGCGGCGGGGGCCGGCTGGCGCTCGGGCCGGTGATGTTCGCCGGCAGTGGCGGCGGCGGGCGCCCCATCGTGCTCGAGTGGCTCGACCCATCGCCGGCGTGGTCCGAGAACCAGCGCGCGAGCTCTCGCCGCAGGGGCTGCAAGGTGTCGCTGCGGCGAGACGGGTCGGCGCACAGCGCGTGGAAGAGCGCGGTCCGCAACAAGGGATCGTCCACGCCCGCGCTGGCGAGGTCGTCTTCGGTGCTCAGCCCCTTCGCGGGTGGGTCGGCGCCGAGCAGCATGCGATACAAGAGCGCGCCTGCCGCCCAAGCGTCGTCGGCGATGGATGGGGCGCCGCCCTCTCCCCGCTCGGGGGAGCGATAGGCCGATGCTTGCAGCGGAGCCGGGGCAAACGCCACCACGGGGCGCGGACGATCTTCCGGCTCCATGACGATGCTGGCCGGGCGCAAGAAGCCGTGGGCCGAGCCCGCCTGGTGCAAGGCCTGAACCGCGTCGAAGATCCGCAGGGCGAAGCGCACCGCGTCGACCTTGGACAGGGACGTATTGCCCTCGGTGAACGCCGGGAGCGAGAGCCCGGGCTCGTGCTGGGCCAGGAGCACGTCGCGCTCGCCGTGGGCGACCAGCCCGGCCACCGTGGCCAGGTGCGGGTGCGACACCGCGACCCCCGGCCGCAGCGCGTCGGCCTCGGCCAGGGTGGTCTCGAAGACCAGAAGCCGGCCCTCGGTCTCGAGATCCGTCGCCAGAAAAGCGGGCGCCGCACCCTCGAAGGTGATGGTCTCGTCGACGCGGAACCGATCTGCGATGACGACGCCAGGCGCGAGCGCGGTCTTGGGATCCACCTCGCCTGAGGTTTGTCACTTCCGCGCGGGGCCGTAAAGGGCATCGGACAGGCCAAAGCCGCAAAACTGCGGTAAAGAACTGGCCAGCATGGCGGGTGTTCAGGTGTGCAGGTTGGCGATTGGAGCAAGTTTGGCCCTGGGCCTGGCCTGCGGGGGTTGCGGCAGCGAGGACCCGGCGGCCCAGGGCGGCAGCGACATCGCGTTCCCGGCTGCGGGGAGCCTGAGCACCGAGGCCGGCAAGGGCAGCTTCCGCTTCGGCGCGGCCAGCGCCGCCACGCAGATCGAAGATCAGAACCCGAACACCGATTGGTACCTGTTCACGCAGTCGAAGGCACAGGGCGGGCTTGGCGAGCACACCTTCGTCGGCGACGCATCGAAGGGCTGGACCAAGATGCTCGACGACGTCGCGCTGATCGAGAGCCTCGGCCTCGACTCGTATCGCTTCAGCATCGAGTGGGCCCGCGTCGAGCCGAAGCGCGACCAGATCGACGAAGCCGCCCTGGCGCAGTACGGGAAGTTCATCGACACGCTGATCGCCAAGGGGATCCGCCCGATGATAACCCTGCACCACTTCTCGAACCCCGTGTGGGTGGACGACCCGCGCGACCTCGAGTGCGCCAAGGGGCCCACGGACGACAACCTGTGCGGCTTCGGGCACCCGCAGGGGGGCCCGCTGGTGATCGAAGAGCTCGCGGAGCACGCCCAGCTGATCGGGCAGCGGTTCGGTGATCGGGTCGACGACTTTGGCACGGTCAACGAGCCCATCAACTATCTCGTGGCCTCCCACGGTGTGGGCATGTTTCCGCCTGGCAAGTCGTACCTGATGGCCTTGACCGAGAAGTTCGTGCCGGTGGTGCGCGACTACCTTTCGGGCCACGTGGCGGCCTACGACGCGCTGAAGAAGGCGGACACCCACGATGCCGACGGCGACGGCGAAGCGGCCAGCGTCGGGTTTTCGCTGGCAGTCGCGGATTGGGTGCCCGCCCGCGAGAACCAGCCGAGCGAAGATCCCGAAGACTTGGCCGCGCGGGATCGCCTGCAGCTCTTCTTCCACTACCTGCTGGTCGATGCGCTGATCGAGGGCGCGTTCGACAACGATCTGGACGGCAAGCTGGAAGAGAGCCGGCCCGACTTCAAAGGCAAGCTCGACTGGTTGGGCTTGCAATACTACTTCCGCGCGGGCGTCACCGGCAGCGGCGGGCTGCTGCCGGTGCTGAAGCTCACCCCTTGCTTCTCGGGCTTCGACTTCGGCTCGTGCATCGCACCCATCGATCGCAGCTATTGCGTGCCGACCATGGGGTACGAGCACCATGCACCGGGGCTCGAGACGGTGCTCGGTGCCTTCGGCAAGCGTTACCCCGGGCTGCCGCTGGTGGTCAGCGAGGGCGGCATCGGTACCTTGGTCGGCGAGCGTCGGGCCGAGAACATCGTGCGCGCCCTCGAGCACATCCAGGCCGCCCGGGACGCGGGCGTGGACGTGCGCGGCTACTACCACTGGTCCCTGTTCGACAACTTCGAGTGGGCCGAGGGCTTCGAGCCGCGCTTCGGCCTCTTCAGCGTCGACTACCAGACCTACGAGCGCACGCCCACGCTGGGCGCGGACGTGCTCTCCGAGATCACCGCCGGGCGCACGCTGAGCCGAGCGCTGCGACGCAAGCACGGTGGCAAAGGCCCGATGACCGTCGAAGGCACCCCGCCCGAAGAAGGGCCCTGCACCAAATACTCGGCGCCATGACCCCGGAAGCAACCGCACTCGCTGCGCCGGACCCGTCACGGGCTCTGCGCTGGTTGGTTTCGCAGAAATTCGATGTCGCCATGCTGGCGTTGCCGATGGTGGCGGCGCTGGCGTCGCTGCTCACCGTGCGCGAGGCCTGGCAAGGGGCGCTGCCCCTTTGGGCCTTCCTGATCGTGATCGTCGCCTTCGACGTGACCCACGTCTGGGCCACCATTTATCTCACCTACTTCGACCGCGAGGTGCTGGCGAAGCGGCGCCTGCTCTTGGGGCTCACGCCGCTCTTGAGCTTCTTCGTCGCCTACCGCGTGCACAGCCACTCGGCCGCGCTGTTCTGGTCGCTGTTGGCGTATGTGGCCATCTTCCACTTCGTGCAGCAGCAGTGGGGGTTCATCGCGCTCTACAAGTCGCGTGCCGGCGAGAAGAACCGCCTCGACTATTACCTGGACCGCTGGACGCTCTGGGTCGGTGCCATTGGGCCGGTGCTGCTCTGGCATGCCTCGCCCAAACGGCAGTTCGACTGGTTCAACGCCGGCGAGTCCTTCATCTTCCGCCTCGACTCGGCCTTCAAGAGCGAGATCACCCTGGCCATGGGTGTGTTCGGCGCTGCCTGGCTGCTGCGGCAGGCGCACGTGATCGCCACCGGTGGTCAGCTCAACGTCGGAAAAGTGCTGTGGATGGTGTGCAGCTGGGTGAGCTGGGTCGTCGGCATCAGCCTTAGCAACCACCCCTTCGTCTCGGCTGCGTTCTTGAATTTGTTCCACGGCCCGCAGTTTTTGGCCATCGTCTGGCACCGCGCGCGGCACCGCTTCCAGAAGCACCCAGAAGCCACCGGCCCGGTGGTGCGCGCCATGTTCCAGAAGGGCCGCTGGCTCGCCTTCTATGCCGTGCTTTTGGGCATCGCGATCTTGGAAGAGACGCTCTGGGACGGCGTGGTGTGGCGTGTCTATTTGCCCAAGCTCTTGTCGGTCGAGACCCTGCGCTTCGAAGGCGCCGCGCTCTCGGTCTGGGTCGCGCTGCTCAG
Organism: Polyangiaceae bacterium; assembly: GCA_023150915.1. GTDB lineage: Bacteria > Myxococcota_A > Polyangia > Polyangiales > Polyangiaceae > JADJKB01. The sequence goes on along the minus strand of JAKLKA010000034.1, from coordinate 1,184 downwards.
CGTCCCCCAGATCACCCACTATTACCTGGACGCCTGGATCTGGAAGCTCGATGGCAGCAACCCCGACCTCTTGGGGTTCTTGCGCGCGAAGGACTAGCGGCTTCTCGTGCCGCTCACGGCGTGCAGCACACGGTGAGCGGCCCGCTGGGTGCCACGCTGCCGGTGGGCGTGCCACCGCCACCCGGCGAGCAGGCGCCCGCGCTGGTGACGGCGGTGCCGGTGCGGAACACGCCCCAGTTGGTGTCGCCGTTCCCGCTGTCGGAGAACGTGGTGCACTGCCCGGTCACCGGCACCAGCGCAAGGGCAGTGGTGCCGCTGCAGTTGTTGGGCGCGAGCACGGCCACGCCGCACGTCGACGACGTGCAGCCGCACGTTCCGCCGGCCGGAGTGCCGCAGGTGCAACCGCTGGTCGAGCAGCCCCGCGTGTCGTTCACCTGGCCGTCGAAGTAGATGGTCTTCTGGGTGTACGGGCCCGGGGACGGGCAAGCGACGTCGCCGGGGTGCGAGACGCACGGCCCCTTGGCCCCGGCCAGCTTCTGCACGCAGACCTCGCCCGTGTTCTTGCACGCCCCCACGGTGGGTTGAGTGCATGAGCGCGCCGAGGCGCTCCAGGCCACGGGCGGGACGGTGGCCTTCACGCTTGCGGCGCACTGCCCGCTGCTGGCCGCGAGCTCGCTCACCTTGCACGAATTGGTTCCGCCGGGGCTGGGCGTCGGGATCGTCGAGCAGTTGCCGTAGACCGAAACCCCGGAACCGCCGCTGCACGAGCTTCCGCTGTTGCACTGGAGCTGCGCGCGGCACAGCACGTTGTTCGGGGTGCCGCAGCCGCACGCACAGCTGGCCTTCTGCGCGGTGAGCGTGGTCTGATCGTAGAGCGAGGTGGCGGGTGAGAACCCGTCGGGGCAAGTCGTGCCGAGCTTGGCGTCGACATAGCCGATGTCGCTCCAGCCCGACGGCGCAGCCGCCGTGCACGTGAAGCCGGGCTGGCACTTCGGATCGGCGCAGTCAGCCTGGCCGTCCCCGTTGTCGTCGACGCCGTTCGTGCAGTTCTCGGGTCCGACGGTGCCGCCGCCGGTCCCGCCGGTGCCGCCGCCCACGCCGCCGCCGCCTGGGGCGCCACCGCCACCGGTGGGTGCGCCGCCGCCGCCTGGCGCGCCCCCGACGCTGCCCCCGGTGCCGCCGCC
>JAKLKA010000229.1 GCA_023150915.1 Polyangiaceae bacterium | reverse complement strand
GACACGTCGGCGGCGACGAAGTCACTGCGCACTGCGTCCACGTCGGCCTCGGCGCACTTTCCCTTGCAGGCGGCCAGATCCGTCGACCGCCGACCCAGGTCGAAAGCGGACGGATCTTCCAGAGATCATCCAGTGGCGTGGCGAACGGGTCGCGATCCACCACGCTGAAGTCGGCCGGCGCCCCGGGCACGATGCGCCCCCCCACCGCGTGGACAGCGCGAGCGCCGCCACGCGTGAAGGCCTCGAGCGCGGCCCACAAATCCAGACTCTCGTCCGGACGCCAACCGCCCACGGGGTGACCTGCGCGGTCGCGCCGGGTCACTGCCGCGTGCACGCCGTACCACGGGTTCTCGGGCTCGATGGGCGAGTCCGAGCCGAAGGAAAGCGCGGCGCCGGCTGCCCGCAACGACCGCCAGGCGTAGGCGCCGGCGAGCCGCTCGGCGCCGAGACGAGCTTCGACCCAACCCCGATCGCTGGTGGCGTGCGAGGGCTGCATGCTGGCCGTGATCCCAAGGGCGGCGAAGCGCGGGATGTCCGCGGGCGCAAGGATCTGCGCGTGCTCGATGCGGTGCCGCCGGGTGCGGTCCGCGCCCTGCGCCGAAGCGATGGCGTCGAGCGCTCGAGCGTTTCCCAGATCGCCGATGGCGTGGATGGCGACCTGAAGCCCTGCGGCGTGGACCCGCCGCGCGGCCAGCGCCAGCTCGCCCGGCTCCATCAGCGCCAGGCCCGAGCTGGCGGGCCGATCGCAGTAAGGGTGGTGAAGCAGGGCGCCGTGGGAGCCCAGCGCGCCGTCGGCAAACAGCTTCACCCCGACCTCGACGTAACGCTCGGTCCGCACCGGGTTCACCAGGTGCGACTCGAGCTCGCCCAGCGGCCCGCACAGGTGGGCGAAGACCCGCACTGGAACCGCGCCGTCGCGGGCGAGCTCTGCCAAGAGCTCGGCCATCTCGAGGGTCGTGCCCATGTCGTGGACCGCGGTGAGCCCGGCGCGCGCTGCAGCCGCCAACCCCGCCACCAGGTCGGAACGAAGCTCGGACCGGGTCGGCTTGGGGACCGCGACCTGCTCCATGGCCGCGTCGATCAGCAGGCCAGTCGGCGCGCCGCCCTCGTCGCGCACGATGCACCCCCCGGCAGGGTCGGTGCTTCCCCGCGCGACGCCCCCGAGCGCCAGGGCCCGCGAGCTGACCCAGAGGGCGTGGCCGTCGGCCCGGGTCAGGGCAACGGCCCGCCCCGGCGCGACGCGCTCCAGGGCGCTGGCGTCGGGGTAGTCGGCGCCGGGCCAGCGGTTCTGGTCCCAGCCGCGGCCGACGAGCCACGCGGACTCGGGCAGCTGATGGTGGCGTTCGGCGACGCGAAGCAGGACCTCGTCGAGGGAGGTCGCGCCCGACAGGTCGAGCTGCCGCTGTCGGGCTCCCATGCCGTCGAGGTGCAGGTGCGCGTCGACCAGGCCCGGCAGGACCACGGCGCCTTCGAGATCGACACAGTCGCCCCCGACGGGACCCTCCCCGATCGCGGTCACCACGCCGCGCTCGAAGCTGACGGTGGTGACGTTCGGCCGTGACGCATCCAGCGTCGCGACCTTGGCGTTGATGAAGGTCGTCATTCGATGATCACGTGCTCGGGGCAGACGCCGAAACTGGCCAGGCAAGGGAAGGTCAAGCCGGCAAGCACCCGCCGGATGCACTGCGCGTGGGCTGGCTGCCCACCGTCGACGCGGAGCACGCGACCCTTCCCATCGAGGACCACGTGGACGGTGGGGTGCATGCCCGGCGGCGTGCAGCGCTCCACCGCCGCCGACGCTCGATTGGCGTCGGCATCGCTCTTGCCGCCGACCGGCACGTCGGGCGTACGTCCGCTGGCATCGGTGCACTTGCCCCCGAGGCCCGTCAGCGCCTGCTCGATCTTCGTCAGGTCGCTGCGTCGTTCGAGCTGGCACAGCGAACCGTGCCCGCCGCGAGCGACGAAGGCTCGAGGTGGTGTGGACAGCCGGATCAGCCCGGTGAAACACGCGTCCACGGCGGCCACGGTCGCCGCGGTGTTTCGCTCGAGCTCGTGGCGCTCGGTGGGCGTGCAGACCGGCGCTCCGGCGTCGGGCACCACCCGCTCTTCCGGCGGTACGGCGGCGTCGGCGATCACGTGCACGGGACCCGCTCGGGTGGGAGCGGGCTCGGCGCCGCTGTCGGCGGGGGCGTCGGCCGGCAGCGGCGCGACCTCGGCCGGACCGGTGTCGCGCGCACAGGCCGACGCCAGCACGAAGCTGACCATCGACGCCGCCGCAGCGCGCATCGGCGCGAACGCCCGGCGCGCGCCCAGCGTCGCGAGCCTTTCCTCGATCTGCCCCAGCTCGGTCTCGATCTCGGCGACGCGCGGCCGAAGGTCGCGCACCAGCTCGCGCGCCTGGTCGAAACCGCCACCCGAGAGTGCCAGATCGAGCGCGCGCCGGTAAGCCGCGACGTAGAGCTCGCCGACGCGCGCCCGCGCCCGCTCGAGCCGCCTCACCCACGAAGGATGCACCCGCTCGCCGTGCAAACGCCGCGCAAGGCCCAGCGCCAAGAAGGCGTCGTGCGTGCGAAATGCAACGCTGTAATCCCAGAACGCCTCGGCCCGAAGCCGCATGAAGATCTCGGCGAAGCGCTCGACGCGCCCGTCGGCGAAGGTGTAGCCATAGCGAAACGGGTTACCGATCAGGCGGCCCTCTTCGTGCAGGGTGCGGGTGAGCCGGGTGCCGTGGTACGGCATCATGCGGGTGGCCTCGAACACGCCGCGGGGCACACGCTCGAGCAGGTCGATGCCGCGGGCGATGGATTCGGGCGTGGAATACGGGTGGACCAGCATCAGGTTCGAGACCGTGACCACGCCGTGCTCTGCCAGGCGTTCCAGCGCGCCGAGCTCGGGCTCACCCGGCGGCGGCCGGCCGAAGCGGCGCCCCTCTTCGGCCGTGGCCAGCTCGAGCCCGATGAACGCCCGAACCAGCCCCAGGTCGGCGAAGGCATCGACGATCGCCGGGGTGATCCGATCGGCACGCAGCATGGTGCCGATCCCGAGCGCGCCCACGTCGCGCCGCGCCAGGCCCTCTTTCCACGCGGCCAGGTAGTCCAGGGCCTCGGCCTCGGTGTAAGGCAAGAGGTGCTCGTCGACGAAGTAGAAGTAGCGCACGCCGCGGCGGTGCCAGAGCTCGGCCATCTCGTCGCACACCACGTCGAGCTCTCGGCGACGCACCCCACCCACGCCAGCGCCCGTCAGCACGGCCTTGGCCACGCCGCCGCGGATCCCTTCGCGGCGCTCTTGGGTGTGCAGCGCGGCCGGACCGCAGTACTGACAGCGCCCCAAACAGCCCCGCGTCGCAGCGATGTGCGCGGCCTTGTGGCCCAAGATCTCGGGAAGCTGGTCGCGGAGCGGACGGATCCGTTGCGGGGCACGGTCGAGCACGTCGGCGGGCGCGCCGTCGCCCGCCCGGGTGGTGACGCCCGGCGCACCCGCCACACCGACGCCCGAGACCACTCGCCGGGCGATCTCGACCAGTGGCCCCTCCCCCGCGAAGCGCACCACGCTGTGGAGCCACGGATGGCGCTCGAGCAGCCAGTCGCGCGCCAGGGTCGCGAACTGCCCGCCGGCGGTGACGTGGCCGGCAAACCCCGCCTGGCTCAGCGCCTCGCCCACCGCCAGCTGCAAGATGGCCGAGCCACCGTCGGCCAGCGACAGCCCCACCACGGCAGGCGGGCGCTCGGTGAGCGCCGCCACGGCATGCGCAAGATCGACGGCGTCGTTCACGTAGTGTCGTTCGGCGGCGAAGCCGGCTTGCTCCAGCGCGGCCGCCAGATACGCGAGCCCCAGGTTCTCGTTGTGCTCCAGCCGACGCCCGACCAACGCGACACGATTGCGTGAGCGCATGCCCGCCCACGATAACAGAAACGTGGCATGTTACCGCCGACCGTGAGCGGCGCGCAGCAGAAGGACTGGTTCTGGATCGAGGCCGGGCTCTTGGTGGCCACGCTCGTCGGTGGCGCGGTGCTTCGCTACTGGCTCTCGACGGTGGTGCCGTTCGACGCGGGCGAGGTGGCGCTGCTGGCAGAGGCAACTGACCCCGAGCGCCCGTTGCGGGTGCCGTTCATCATGCTGAACGGCGTGAGCCTGTTCGTGCTGTACGTGGTGGTGCGCCGCAGCGCGGGTGTCAGCGCGGCGTTCGCGGCCCTGCTGGCGCTCCAGTCCAGCCTGAGCTTCCAGCTCGAGGCGATGCGGGTGCGCTGGTACACACCGGCGGTGCTGATCACCCTGTTCGTGGTCGCTTACATTCGGCTGATGCGACCGGGCGGGCAGCTCCCCGCCAAGATCAACCGCGCGCTCATCGCAGGCGCGCTGGTGCTCGGCCTGGGCGAGCTGTACCTCTTGGCCACGTTGCCCCGCCGCATGGTCGAGATCCGCCGCGAAAGCCGGGCCGACCCCGCCACGCTGGTCGCGAGCTTCACGCCCTGCGCAACCCGCGGCGAGCTGCCGCTGGCACGCTTCACCGAGTGCCCGATTGCCTGGCCCAAAACGCGCTCGGTGGAGCAGCAAGAGGCGCTCTGGGAGCACCAGCGCCGACTGGGCGGTGGCGCCACCGCCGTGGCCACGGCGGGCGACCTGCCGCCCGTGGCCGCGGGCCGCGTCGTGCTGCTCGATCAGGCGGGCGCGGGCTTCCTGGTGGTGCCCGAGGGGCCCCTGCTGGCGACCGCGCGCCGCATGTTGCTCACGACCGCGCCCTGACCTCAAGGCTTGATGCACACCGGATCATGGAGCGAGACGTCGTCGACGCTGAAACCGCCCACGTCGTAGGCGTTGGCCTGGGCGTTGTAGCAGAAGCGCACTCGGAAGCTCGCGCTCTTGTGGGCAGTGACGTCGAAGGTCTGCAGCGTCCACTGTCCGTCGTTGATGCACTGGTTGCCCGACGTCCAGACGTTGGTCCAGCTGCTTCCGCCGTTGCTGCTCACGTCCACGTGATCGACCTGATACGGCCCCTGGTCCGAGTGCAGGTGGCGATAGTACGAGAGGCTCACCGCTCCGGGCTCGGAAGTCAGGTTCACGTTGGGGCTGGTCAGGCAGTAGTCGCCATGGGCCCCGGTGCCGGTGCACGACCCGATGCCGACCCCCGCCAGGCCGTTGTCGTTGGTGCCGGTGTGGTCCGTGCCCGGGTCGTTGCCGCCGCAGCTCGAGTTGCCACAGCTGCTGCTCTGAGCGGGGCCGATGGCCCACTGCGTGCCCAGGTTCCAGCCGGCGGCGTTGTCCGAGAAGTCCTCGAAGAACCGCCGCGACTTCGGCACGTGCGACAGCCCCCCCGGCGTGGTGCAGGTGTCGATGGTGCACACGTCGCCGTCGGCCAGCGGCAGCTGCGCGAACACCGCGCCGCTGGCCGGGTTGCAGGCCATGGTGGTGCACTGATCGGCGTCGGTCTTGACGGCAGACGCCACGATCGCGAAGTCGTCGACCGTCCAGCCACCGATGTCGAAGACCTGAACGTTGCCCACGTCGAAGCCGAACCGCACCTTGAGCTGCGCGTTCTTGTAGGGGGTCAGGTCGAACGACATGGGGTACCACCCCATGCCGCGCGGGGGTGCGTCGATCAGCAGCACCGGTGAAGGCTGGTTCAGCGTGTTCCACACCACGACCCACTGTGCGCCGTCCCAGATCTCGATGCGGCTGCGCATGTAGGGGGTGTAGTCGGCGTTGAGCCAGCGCCAGAATCGAAGCTCGACGAAGGCCCCGGCAGGTGCCTTGGTGACGTCGATCGCGGGGCTCTCCAGGTACTGGAAGCCGTGGACGGTCTTGGCCGGGAAGCCGCCGACCACCACGCCCGCCACACCGTTGTCGGAGGTGGGGGTGTGGTCGGTGGCCGGATCGTTGCCGCCCGACATGCCGCCGGTGGTCGCCGCCGCGGCCTTCACTTGCCACTCGGCGCCCAGCACCCAGCCCGCAGAGTTGTCGCTGAAGTCCTCTTCGAACAGCGTTTGCTCTTTGAGGTGCGCGACCCCGGTGGTCTTGTCGCAGACGTCGAGGGTGCAGGCGTCGTTGTCGCTCAGGGCGATGGCGGGGTTCGAGCACACCCCGGCGTTGCAGACGTCGTTCGTGCAGGCGTCGTTGTCGC
>JAKLKA010000033.1 GCA_023150915.1 Polyangiaceae bacterium | reverse complement strand
CTCGCCGATCCGCATCAACCCCATCGCGCGGAACGTCAACGTCGAGCGCGTGGAGTGAGCCGTGATCGAGCAGCGAGCCCTCGGCAACATTCTGGTCCGCCACGGCGTGGTGACGGCCGAGGGTCTCGAGCCGCTGTTCATGCAGCAGCGCGAGAAGGGGACGCCGTTGCCCGAGCTCTTGGTTCAGTCGCGCCTCGCCACCGAGGGCGACGTGGCCCGGGCGCTGGCCGCCGAGTGCGGGCTGCCGTTCGTCGAGCGCATCGACGTGGCCTCGGTCTCGCCCCAGCTGGCGACCCGCCTGCCGATTGGCTACTGCAAGAGCCACAAGATCTTGGTCGTCGCCGAGCGTGACGAGAGCGTGGACGTGCTCTCGGCCGACCCGCTGGACACCGCGGCGCTGGACGACGTGCGGGCGGCGTTCGGCAAGCCAGTCAGCGCCGTGGTGGGTGCGCCCGAGATGGTCGTGGACGCCATCAATCGGGTGTTCGAGAAGCAAGACACCCAGAGCGAGCTCGAGACCGACGACAAGTTCGACGACAGCGACGAGGTCGACATTCTCGAGTCCGACGAAGACGCGCCGATCATCCGCTGGGTGAACGGGTTGTTCTTCTCGGCGGTGAAAGAGCGGGCCAGCGACATTCACATCGAGCCGGAAGAGAAAGAGGTGCTCGTCCGCTATCGAATCGATGGCGAGCTGTACGTCGCACGTCGCGCCTCGCGGCAGTTCATGAGCTCGGTGGTTGCCCGCGTGAAGATCATGGCCGGGCTGAACATCGCCGAGAAGCGCCTGCCGCAAGACGGCCGCATCTCGCTGCGCATCGCCGGCCGCAGCATCGACATCCGCGTCTCGACCATCCCCACCAGCCGGGACGCCGAGCGCATCGTGATGCGCCTTCTCCACAAGACGAACGTCTTGCTCGACCTGACCGATCTCGGGTTTTCGTCCCGTGACTATCACCTGATGAGCTCGCTGATCGAGCGCCCAGACGGCATCATTTTGGTGACCGGGCCGACCGGCAGCGGCAAGACCACCACGCTCTACGCCTGCCTGAACAAGATCAACCGCCCGAACGTCAACATTCTCACCGCCGAAGATCCGGTCGAGTACGAGATCTCGGGCATTCACCAGGTGCCGGTGCAGGCCAAGATCGGCCTGACCTTCGCCAGCGCGCTCCGCGCCTTCTTGCGCCAGGACCCGGACGTGATCATGGTCGGCGAGATCCGCGACAAGGAGACGGCCGAGATCGCCATCCACGCGTCGCTCACCGGCCACTTGGTGCTCTCGACCATCCACACCAACGACGCCCCGGGCGCGGTCACGCGGCTGGTCGAGATGGAGATGGAGCCGTTCTTGGTGCGCTCGACCGTGATCGGCATCCTGGCTCAGCGCCTGGTGCGCGTGCTGTGCAAAGAGTGCAAAGAGCCCTACGAGGCCAGCGAGTGGGATCTGCGGCAGCTGGCCATCGACCCCGAGCGCACGCGCCGCCGCGACGCCCGCCGGCTCTCGCCACGCTACGTGGTGCCCGGGGTGCCTTACGAGCCGGTGGGCTGGCGGGGGCCGGGCATGCCCATTCTGCATCGCGCCCGTGGCTGCGAAAGGTGCGACGGCAAGGGCTTCTCGGGGCGCCTGGGCATCTACGAGCTGCTCGTGATGGACGACGCGGTGGGGTCGCTGGTGCTCTCGAGCTCGGACGCGCAGAGCATCAAGCGCGCCGCGCAGGGCCAGGGGATGGACACCCTGCGTGACGACGGCGCGCGCAAGGTGCTGGAAGGCAAGACCACGGTCGAAGAGGTCGTCGCAGCGACGCAAGAAGACTTCTTGATCGACGAGTGAGCTCCCGATGGCTGTCTTCGAGTATCGCGGCATCCAGATCGAGACCGGCAAGGCGGTCAAGGGCTATCGCGACGCCGACAACGCCAAGGCGCTTCGGGCATTGCTCCGCAAAGAGGGCATCATGCTCACGCTCGCCAACGAAGAGGGCGAGCAGAAGAAGAAGTCGAAGCGCGAGATCGACTTCTTCGCGATCTTCCGCCGGATCAGCGCGGCAGACATCGCGGTGATGACGCGCCAGCTCGCCACCCTGGTGCGCGCCGGCGTGCCGCTGGTGGACTCGATCTCGGCGCTCACCGAGCAGGTCGAGAAAGAGCAGCTGGTGCGGGTGCTGTCGGCGGTGCGCGAGACGCTGAACGAAGGCACCAGCTTCGCCAAGAGCCTGGAGATGCACCCCAAGGTGTTCCCACCGCTGTACGTGAACATGGTGGCGGCCGGCGAGGCCTCGGGCACCCTCGAGAACGTGCTCGAGCGTCTGGCCGACTTCATGGAGGGGCAGGCCCGCCTCAAGGGCAAGGTGGTCTCGGCCCTGGCCTACCCCGTGCTGATGATGATCATCGGCGGCCTCTTGGTCGGCTTCTTGATGGTGGCGGTGGTGCCCAAGGTCACCACCATCTTCGAGAACCTGGGCCAGACGCTGCCGTGGAACACGCGGCTCCTGATCTTCGCCTCGAACACCATCGGCGACTACTGGTGGCTGCTCATTCTGCTCACGGTGATCAGCGGGGTGGGCTTCCAGCGGTGGAAGGCCAGCCCGGTGGGACGCATGCGCTGGGACATCATGCAGCTGCGCTGGCCGGTGTTCGGTCGATTGAACCTGCTGGTGGCCGTGGCGCGCTTCACGCGCACGCTCTCGACCCTGCTGTCGAGCGGCGTGCCGCTGCTCAAGGCGATGGAGATTGGGCGCAACGTGCTGGGCAACGCCAAGCTCGAGGGCGTGGTCACCGAGGCGATTGGCTCGATCCGCGAGGGCGAGAGCATTGCCGAGCCGCTGAAGCGCAGCGGCGCGTTCCCGCCCATGGTGATCCACATGATTGCGGTCGGCGAGCGCTCGGGTCAGCTCGAGGCCATGCTCGAGAACGTGAGCCGGGCCTATGAATCGGACGTCGAGACGCGGGTGACCGCGCTCACCAGCCTGCTCGAGCCGGTGATGATCCTGGCGCTGGGGGCGGTGGTGGGCTTCATCGCCATGTCGATCTTGATGCCGCTGATGCAGATGAACCAACTGGTGCAATGACCTCGCCATGCGACGCCGACGACTCCGAGAACCGCGCATCTTCTTCCCCTGGGAGGGTCGGGGCGGGTGGGTGCGCCGGCTGGGCCTGGGCCGTGTGCGGCCGGTGCTGCTCGGCCTGGCGGTGGTCGGGGTGGTGGTCTGGGTCGGCGTGCGCGAGCGCAATCGCTCGGGCGTGCGGCAGACGCGCGCCACGCTGCTCGACGCACGGCGCGCCGTGGACGCCTACATGGCGGAGCACGACGGCGGCTGCCCGCCGGATCTGGGGGCCACCGTGCGGTTTTCGAGCCGAGAGGCCGCGCCGAAAGATGCGTGGGGCCGCCCGCTGCGCCTGGTGTGCCCCGGCAAGCGCGAGGGGTCGGACTACGAGCTGATGAGCGACGGCCCCGACGGTCAGCCGGGCGGGCTCGATCGCATCGATTGAAACAGGAGATTGGATGATGAGTAAGAAGAAGATCCTGGCCCTCGTGAAAAGCCGGCGGGCGATCCGCGGCGTGACGCTGCTCGAGGTGCTGATCGTCGTGGCGATCATCGCGATGGTGGCCGGTGGCGTGGCGTTCTTCGCCTTGCCGCGCTTCCGTGAGGCGCAGATCAAGACGGCAGAGACCGGCGCGCGGGTCATTCGCCAGGCGACCCAGAGCTGGCAGGCCTCGAACAACGAGACCAACTGCCCGACCATCAGCCAGCTGGTCCAGGACAAGCAGCTCGACCCCGGCGCCAACACCAACGACCCCTGGGGTCAGCCCTTCCAGATCACCTGCACCGACGGCGACGTCAGCGTGACCTCGACGGGCCCCGACAAGAAGAAGGGCACCAAGGACGACGTGAAGGTGCCGAAGGGTGCCGCGGCCGCCGAGGGCGGCGGGGAGTGAACAGCGCCGGATGACCCCACGCCGACCCCAGCCCAACCGGCGCGCGCCCACCCCGGGGCGTGTGGCCCGTCAGCGCGGCCTGACCCTGGTCGAGACGCTGATCGTGGTCGCGCTGATCGCGCTGATGGGCGGCGCGGTGGTCTACGGCTCGGGCATGCTGACCTCGAGTCGGCAGCGCGCGGCGGCCACGCTGATCGCCAGCGCGGTGCGCATGGGCATCACCCGGGCCAACACCAGCGGGCGGCCGGTGCGGCTGGTGTTCGACCTGGAGAAGCACCGCGTCGCGCTGGAAGAGACCCGCGGCGTGATGCTGCGCAAGAAGGAAGAGAAGAACACCGGGGGCGGGGCCGAGGCGGCCACCGACGTGGAGAAGCAGGCCAGCGCCGAGGCGAGTCGCATCCTCGAGGGCCCGCGGGCGCCCAAGCCCGAGTTCTCACCGGTGAAGCAGTTCGGCTTCGACGGCGACGACCCCGCCGCGGGGCGCGAGCTGGGCGCTGGCGTGAAGCTCAAGCAGGTCCAGACCGATCACGACGAAGAGCCCCGCACCAGCGGGCGCGCCTATCTCTACTTCTGGCCGGGGGGCGGCACCGAGCGCGCGGTGGTGCAGATCGTCCGCGAGGGCGACAAAGAAGGCCTGAGCGTGGTGGTGAGCCCGCTCACCGGTCGCGCCAAGATCGCCCGCGGCGCGGTGCCCATCGAAGGCTCGAAGAGCGACGAAGAGTTCGGCCAGACCGAGGAGGAAGAGCGGTGAGCGCACGCCGCGGCTTCACCCTGCTCGAGGTGCTGGTGGCGATCGCCATCCTCGGGCTGGGCATGACGGTGCTCTTGAGCTCGCAAGCCGGGCTGTTCTCGAGCTCGCAGCGCGCGCAGAACCTGAGCGTGGCCACTGGCCTTGCCCGCTGCAAGATGGGCGAGGTCGAGCTCGAGCTGCAGAAGAAGGGATTTTCGCTGATCGATCAGAACGACGAGGGGGCCTGCTGCGAGGACGAGAGCGAGAGTCGCTTCCGGTGCTCGTGGAAGATCGAGACGGTGCAGCTGCCCGAGCCCAAAGATCTGGCCAGCTCGGGGGACGGCGGCACCGACGACCCGGGGGGCCTGGGGGCGTTCGGTGGCCTGGCGGCGCTTCAGTCCGGCGGCTCGGCGGTGCTGGGCGCCGACGGCGGTATCGGCGGGCTTTCGAGCTTGCTCTCGTCGGGCGCCGCGGCCGGCGGCGTGCAGGGCATGGCGCCGCTGGTGATGGGCATGGTCTACCCCGATCTGAAGCCCATGCTCGAGGCGAGCATCCGCAAGGTGACGCTCACCGTGCACTGGAAAGAGGGCAAGAACGAGCGCGACCTGGCGGTCACGCAGTACATCACCAACCCGCAACTGGGCGGTTTCGACCCGAAGGCGGCCGCCGGCCTCGGCGCGCTGGGCGATCAGCTCGGAGCCATGGGCGTTGGGGGCTCGGGCTCGGGCGCCGGGGGCGGCAGCGGCGCGTCGCGCAGCTCGGGAGCGGGGGGGCGGCAATGAATCGCCGGCGCCTTCGCCGCCTGCTGCGCGGCTTCACCCTGATCGAGCTGCTGGTGGCGATCGCCGTGCTGTCGATGATCTCGATCCTGATCTACTCGGCCTTTGCCGGGATGAAGCGCAGCCGAGAGGGCATTCAGCGGATGGGCGATCGCTACCGCGAGGGGCGCATGGCGATGGACCGCATCACCCGCGAGCTCTCGAGCGCCTATGTATCGGCGCACGTCCCCATCGACCAGAGCATCGTGGTGGTGAAGACCGCGTTCATCGGCACCCGTGGCACCCCGGCCGATCGCGTCGACTTCGCGACCTTCTCCAACGTGCGTCGGGACCGCGACGCCCACGACTCGGACCAGGCAGAGATCTCGTACTTCGGCGAGGCCGACAAGAAGCAATCCGGCACGCACCTGGTGCGGCGGGTGGCCGCGCGACCCGATCTCAAGCCCGAGCGTGGCGGACGGGTCGAGATCCTGGCCACCGACATCGACCTGTTCGACCTCGAGTACCTCGACCCGCTCACCGGTCAATGGACCGAGACCTGGGACACCAGCCAGGCCACCGGGCAGCTCGGCCGCCTGCCGCTGCAGGTCCGGGTGATCCTGGTGCTGAACGAGGGTCGCCGCTCCGCCGAAGGGCGCGGCCGCGAGCCCATCCGGTTCACTTCGAAGATTGGCATTCCCATCCAAAAGGCCCTGACGTTCGCCACCCAGTGAGATGTTCACTCTGCCAGCACTCCTACGCCGCGCCGCGCCTTCCAGGCCCGGGCGCAGATCCGCGCGCCGGCGCGGCGGAAAGCGCGGCGAAAAGCGCGGCGTGGCCATCGTGCTCGTGCTCTCGGCGTTGACCATCTTGGCGGTGATGCTGGCCGAGTTCCAGGACGAGACCAGCGCCGAGCTGGGGAGCGCGCTGTCGCAGCGCGACGCGCTCAAAGCCGAATACGCCGCCAAGAGCTCGCTCAACCTGTCGCGGCTCTTGATCGCGTCCGAGCCCACCATCCGCAAGGCGATCGCGCCGCTCTTCTTGCTGATGAAGCAGGGGCCGCCGCAGATCCCGGTCTGGGAGTTCGCTGACCGGGTGCTGGGCGCCTTCAACGACAGCGAGGGCGCCGAGGGCTTCCTCAGCCTTTCGGGCATGGCCATCGGCGAGGGCAAGAACCTGGGGCTCGAGGGCGCGGGCTTCGAGATCAAGATCGTGGACGAAGACGCCAAGGTCAACGTCAACACCCCCGCCCGCGGCGACGCCTTCAGCCAGTCGCGCCTGGCAGCTCAGCTGATCGGGCTGCTCGCGGGCCCGCAGTACGACCCGATGTTCTCGAGCCGGGACGCCGACGGGCAGTTCTCGGATCGCCAGGCCATCTGCGGCGCGATCATCGACTGGACGGATCCGGACCAGGAAGGGTACGTCTGCGACCCGCACTCGGGCTCGGCCCAGCAGGCGGGGGCGGAAGACTCGTACTATCAATTGCTGAAGAAGCCCTACCCGCGCAAGAACGCGGCCTTCGACAGCCTGGAAGAGCTGCGCCTGGTGCGCGGGGTGGGGGAAGACTTCTGGGCGACGTTCGTCGACCCGGATCCGAGCCGGCCCGACAAGCGGGTGATGACGGTCTGGGGCCAGGGCAAGGTGAACGTCAACACCGCCAACCCGCAGACGGTGCTGGCGGTGATCTGTGGCGCGGCCGTTCCGGGGACCCCGCTGTGCAGCGACCCCGCCGAGGCGATGAAGTTCTTGACCGCGTTCGACCTGGTCAAGTCGTTCACCGCCGGCGCGCCGCTGTTCGGCTCGCCCAAGGCGTTCATCAGCGCGCTCAAGGGCAAGGGCATGTTCGGCGCGGCCCTCTCGGCCCTCGAGATGAAGCCCATCCAGCTCTTGTCGGACACCGAGACGATCAAGGGAATCACCACCGAGAGCCTGGTGTTCAGCATCTATTCCACGGGGTACGTCAAGGCGGGTCAGCGCGAGACGCGGGTGAAGGTCCACGCGGTGGTGGACTTCCGCGGTGCCCCGCCGCCGGGCATGGCGCCCGGCGCGATGACCGCCATCGAGGCGGCCGCCAGCGCGGCGGGCTCTGCCGGCGCCGGCACGGGTGGCGCCGCCGGTGCGCTGCCCGAGGGCGCCACCGAGGGCGCCATCGCGGCGGTGCTTCAGCCGAACCCCGGGGGCAACATCATCTACTATCGGGTCGAGTGAAAGACTGACATGGCAAGACTGGTTGGAATCGACTTTCGCGCCTCGCACGTCCGGGCGGTGGTGCTGCATACCAGCTACCGGCGGGTGGCGATCGAGCGCATGCTCGAGGTGGACGTCGCGGCGTTCGGCGATCTGGAGCAGGCCCTGGCCGCCTGCGCCCTGCCGCTGATGCAGCACAGCGAGTCCGTGTCCGTCGCCATGGACGGCGAGCAGGCCTTCCTCCACCGACTCAAGCTGCCGGGCACTGCCATGAAGCAGCTGGCAGAGGTCATCCCCTTCGAGCTCGAGGCGCAGATCCCGGTCGACTTCGACGAGCTGGTCTACGACTACCGCGTGCTGCGCCGCGCCGGTGCGGGCCAGCCCGTCGTGGTGCTCTCCGCGGCAGCGCGCATCGAGCACGTGAGGGCGCGCATCGAGCAGGTGGCGCGCGTGCTCGGGCGTCCGGTCGAGCGCATGGCGGTGGGCCCCTTGCCCCTCGCCAACCTGGCGTCAGTCTGCCCCGAGCTGGCCGCGCAAGGCCCGCTGGCGCTGGTCGATCTGGGCGGCAAGCACACCGAGATCGTGGTGCTGGCCGGGGGCGAGCCGGTGTTCGCCCGGACCCTGTCGCGCGGGGTGGCGGGGCTGCCCGAGAGCGCACCGGCCCTGGCGTCCGACCTGCGCCAGACCGCGGCGGCGTTCGCCGCCCAGGGGGGTGAGCCGCTGTCGCAGATTTACCTGATCGGCGGCGGCGCCGCGGCCCCGGGGGCCGAGGCCTACCTGTCGCACGAGCTGGGCGTACCGGTCGGTCCGCTGCCGCGCCTCGGCATCGAGGGCGTGCCCCCCGAGCTGGCCGACGCCATGCCACGCTTCGCCAAGGCCATCTCCATCGCGCTGGGCATGAGCGGGCGGGCGCGCGATCTCGATCTGCGCCGCGGCCCCCTGGCCTTCCAGCGCGGCTATGGCTTCATCAAAGAGCGGGTGCCGCTGCTCACGGGCTTGGGCGTCGCCATCTTGGTCAGCTTCGCTTTTGCAGCGTGGGCCGAGTTGCGCACCTTGGGGCACGACGAAGAAGTTCTGTCGCGGGCCCTGGCCACCCTGAGCAAAGACGTGCTGGGGCAAGAGACCACCGACCCGGAAGAGGCCAAGGCGCTGCTCGACAAGGCGCTGGGCAAAGACGAGGTGGACCCCCGCCCGCAGGTGGACGCCTTCGACGTGATGGTCGAGATCTCGAAGGCCGTGCCGTCGAGCGTGACGCATGACATCGAGGAGCTGGACGTGCAGCGCGGGCACGTGAAGATCAACGGCGTGGTCGGGTCTGCCGAAGACGCCCAGACCGTGGCCTCGAACCTGAAGAACGCGCGCTGCTTCAACGACGTGAAGATCTCGAAGGTGACCCAGGTCATCAACAGCGACCGGCAGAAATACGTGCTCGAGCTCGAGGTCAAGTGCCCCGAGGACAAGCGGCCGAAGAAGAAGACGGAGGGCGGCGAAGCTTCGCCGGAGTGAGCCATGGCCTTGGGTGATCGCATTGGACAGCTCGAGCCGCGCGAGCGACAGCTTCTCGGGATCTTGCTCACGGTCTTCGCCGCGCTGTTCTTGCTGGCGGTGCCGGCGGGCGTGGCGGCGCTCTTGGCCGGCAAGCGCGGCACCAACGACTCGCTGCGCGAAGTGGTGACCAGCATTCAGGCCAGCCGCGCGCAGATCGCGACCCGCGACCACGAGAAGAAGCAGCTGAGCAAGGCCTACGCCAACGTGACCCCGCCGCTGGCCTCGTTCCTCGAGAAGCTGGCCACCGGGGCCCAGATCGAGATCCCCGAGAGCCAGGATCGGGCGGCGGTGCCGCACGGCAAGCGCTTCGAAGAGCGCTCGACCAAGATCGTGCTGCGCAAGGTGGGCATGCTGAAGCTGGTCACGTTCATGGAGAAGATGGCGCAGTCGGGTCACCCCGTGAACGTCACGCGGCTCAACATCCGCAAGCGGGCCACCGAACCCGACTCTTACGACGTGGAGATGATCGTCAGCGCCTTCGACCGCAAGGCCGACGAGAAGAAGAAGGAAGGCAAGCCCGACAAGCCCGAGAAGCCCGAGAAGGGAGCGGCGCCATGAGCCCGAGCGCGAAGAAGGTGCTCAAGGGCGTGCTCTATCCCACGTTCTACTGCGTGGCGCTGTCGGGCTTCGTGCTGCTCACTTTCCCCTACGACCGCCTCCGGGACCGCCTGGTGGCCGAGTTCAACGCGCGCCAGCCGGCAGGCGCCGGCGCGCGGCTCGAGATCGACAAGATGAGCGGGTATTGGGTTTCGGGGGTCGAGGCCCAGGGGGTGAAGCTTCACGCTGCGCCGCCGCCGCCCAAGGCCGACGGCAAGACCGAAGAGGGTCGGGTGGTCACCGTCGACGACATTCACCTGCGGCTCTCGCTGCTCAAGCTGATCTTCGGCACCTTTCAGGTCACCTTCGGCGGCGAGGCTTTCGGCGGCACCTTGGCGGGCAGCACCTCCGACGCCGACGGCGCGCGCAACATCGTGATCGAGCTCGACGGCGTGAACGTCGGCGACCTGCCCTTGATGCGCGAGGTGGTGGGGTTGCCGCTCGAGGGCAAGCTGAGCGGCAACATCGACCTGCGGATGCCCGAGGCGAAGCTCTCGAAGGCCGAAGGCAAGGTCTCGCTCAAGATCGTCGACCTGGCGTTCGGCGACGGCAAGGCCAAGATCCGCGACACCATTGCGCTGCCGCGGGTCGAGGCCGGCGAGCTCGAGCTGGTCGCCGAGGCGACCGAAGGTCGGCTGAAGGTCGAGAAGCTGGCGGCCAACGGCTCGGACATCGAGCTGGCTGCCGACGGCACCATCCGCCTCCGCGAGCCGCTGGACATGAGCCTGGCGGAGCTGTCGTTCCGCTTCAAGTTCGCGGACAAGCTGAAGACCAAGAACGACACCACCAAGGCGTTGTTCGGCGAGCCGGGCTCGTCGGTGCCGGGCCTCTTCGATCTCGACCCCAAGAACAAGAGCGCGAAGCGCCCCGACGGCTTCTACGCCTATCGGCTCACTGGCCCCTTGGGCAAGCTGGACGCGGTGCCGGCCCCGCTGGGCTCGGCCGGCGGCGGCGCCGGCGCGGGCAAGGGTGGCGCCCGCGGGTTTTCCGGGGCGCGCTGAGCCGTCACTTCGGCGGTTCATCGGATCTCGCGCATCCACGGGTGCCGCGCGAGCAGGGCATCCGCCGCCAGCCGGTAGGGCTCGTCCAGCTCGCCGCGGGCGGCGTCCCGAAATGCGGAGGCGAAGGTGCTGGCGGACCGGAAGCGGTGCTCTTTCTCCTTCGCCAGCGCCAGCGCCAGCACTCGGTCCACGTCCGGCGGCACGCTCGCCATCCAGCTGGGTTTGGCGGGTTGCACGCGCCCCACGCGGTACATGGCTGCCATCGAGTCCGAGGCGGCGAACGCCGGCTGCCCGGTCAGCGCGCGATAGCAGATCGCGCCCAGCGCAATCCGAGACCCACAGAGCATCGTCCCGCGGCTCGACTCGCGCATGCTCGCGCGAGCAGCTCGCATCATCGGTGAAGATGCCCGTCTCGGGGTCGCGCCCGACCACCGTGCTCTTGGTAATCGGGTGGGCCACGGGCGTGGACGAGCCTCGCGAGAAGACCACGAGCACTCCCAGGCGGCGCGCGCTGTGGGTGCGGCTCGCCGGCGCGGGTTCGGCGCGTTCGGTGAGGGTCCGGTCCGCCACGCGCTCGAATAGTAGGAGGTTTTCGTGGAGCGAGCAGCCGTCCGGAAAAATCCAGCCGCGTGTTGGAATTCTCGGCGCTTCGTTGCAGAAACCTGCGAGATTTCCGCTGGTCCAGAACTTGCTGAGCGCTGCCCGCGATGCGAAAGCTGGCCAAGTGGGTGTTCGTGGGCGTGGCGTTCGGGGCTGCCGGTCAGGCGGGATGCGGACCCGCGGCTCCAGAGTCGAGCGTGCCCGGTGAGAGCGACGGTGCGGAGCCCGAGTCGGTCGGGGTCGGCGAGGAGCTGAGCGGCGCGACCGTGGCGAAAGCGGTCGAGGCCACCTGCTCCACCACCTCGGTCAAGGGCCTGAGCGAGCAACTGGTCGCGCAGATCAACTGCCTGGTGCCTGGCGCGCTCGCCAAGGTCCCGGCCCGTCCGAACCTGTCTCCCGGACCGGCGGCGTTCATGTTCTTGCAGACCGCGGCGCGGGACGCGCTGGTTCAGGCGCTGGACCAGAACCCGGCGAAGACGCTGGGCGTGAACTCGATGTACCGAACGGTGGCGCAACAGTACCTGCTTCAACGCTGGAAGAAGGCGGGTCGCTGCGGGGTGTCCGCGGCGGCCACGCCGGGGAAGTCCAACCACGAGTCGGGGCTGGCCATCGACACCAGTCAGTATGGAACGTGGAAGGGTGCACTGGCGGCGAAGGGGTTCGACTGGTTCGGGAGCGCCGACAGCGTGCACTTCGATTACGACGGCCCCGGAAAGAAGTCGCTGGCGGGGGCCGGGGTCCGCGCCTTTCAGATCCTCTGGAACCGCAACCACCCGGGCGATCTCATCGACGAAGACGGCAGCTTCGGCCCCGAGACAGCGGCGCGCCTCGCGAAGGCGCCGGCGGATGGGTTTCCGTTGGGGGCCAGCTGCGGCGCGCCGCCGCCCCCCGGAGGCACCGGCGGCGCAGGGGGTGGAGGTACCGGCGGCGGCGGCAGCGGGGGCACCGGCGGCAGCGCGGGCGGCGCCGGCGGCGGGGGCGCGGGAGGTGCCGGTGGCGGCAACGGCATCTGGTCGCCGGCGCCCGGCGCGACCTGGCAGTGGCAGCTGACCGGCGGCATCGACACCGGCGTCCAGGCATCGATGTTCGACATCGATCTGTTCGACGTCGGCACCACCACCATCGATGCGCTGCACGCCAAGGGTCGCACCGTGATCTGCTACTTCTCGGCCGGAAGTCGGGAGAGCTGGCGCGGCGACGCCGGGCAGTTCGCGAGCGCCGACCACGGCAGCCCGCTCGACGGTTGGGCTGGCGAGACCTGGCTCGACACGCGCTCGGCCAACGTGCGAGCCATCATGAAGAAGCGCCTGGATCTGGCATTGCAGAAGCAGTGCGACGGCGTGGAGCCCGACAACGTGGACGCTTACCAGAACGCTTCCGGGTTTCCGCTCACCGCGGCGACGCAGAAGGACTACTTGAAGTTCCTGTCGAGCGAGGCCCACGCGCGGGGGCTGTCGATCGGGCTGAAGAACGCCCTGGGGTTGATCCCGGCGGTGGTTTCGGACTTCGACTGGGCGCTCAACGAGCAGTGCCTCGAGTACGACGAGTGCTCGGCGATGGCACCCTTCATCAACGCGGGCAAGGCCGTGTTCCACGTCGAGTACGTCAGCTCGTCGTCGGCGTCGGCGGCCAAGAAGGCCCAGGTGTGCGGGGCCGCGAGCACGGCCGGCTTCTCGACGCTGATCAAGACGCTGGACCTGGGCGCCTGGCGTGTCACCTGCCCCTGAGGGCGTGACACCCGGGAAGAGCCGCGACAAGCTCGGGGCATGATCTACAAGCTCATCGCCGGCATCCGGCGGTTTCGCACCGAGATCTATCCGCGCCACGAGCAGCTCTACAAGAGCCTGGCCCAGGGCCAGTCGCCGCACACGCTGATGGTCTCGTGCTCGGACTCGCGCCTCGACCCGCACTTGATCACGCAGGCGTTGCCGGGCGAGCTGTTCGTGATCCGCAACGCGGGCAACATCGTGCCGCCCCACGGCACCGTGGATGGCAGCGAAGAGGCGACCATCGAGTTTGCGCTGGCCAAGCTCGAGGTGAGCTGCATCGTGGTGTGTGGGCACAGCAACTGCGGCGCCATGGCGGCGCTGGTGGGGCAGGTCGATGTCTCGGGGCTCAAAGAGGTGCGGCAGTGGCTCGAGCACGGCAAGGCCGTGCAGCGCGAGCTCTGGCACTCGGGGCTGGAAGGGGCCGAGCTCTTGCGGGCTGCCGTCGAGAAGAACGTGCTGATCCAGATCGAGAACCTGCGAACTCACCCCTCGGTGCGTGACCGGCTTTCCCGCGGGGATCTCGAGATCTATGGCTGGGTGTTCGACATCGAGCAGGGCGACGTCTTTGGTTACGATCCGGTGACCGAGCGCTACGAGTCGCTCTCGGAGCGCGCGGATCCGGATCTGGCCGCGCGCATCGATCTGGCCCACACGCCCGCCGGGGCAGTGCCGAAGACCTAAGGTTCGTCCAGCAGCACCGGCGCAGGGCTCGGGCCGACCGACGGCGCTGGCTTCGGCGGCGTGGCCCGGGTGGGGGACGACGCGACGACGGCCGTGCTGGGGGGCGCCGGCGGCGCAGGCGGCTTGGGCTTGGGTTTGGGCGGGGCGACGGCGACCGGTGCCGCGGACGCAGAGGGCGGCGGGGCGGCGCTCGTGCTCGGGCTGGGCGCGCTGGGTCCGCTGCCGGTGATCGACGGCGCCGGCACCGCGCTCGCCGGAGACGCCTCGCCCACCACCGGGCCGTCGCTGGCTTCGGCCGGCGGCAGGCGTCGCCAGATCAGCCACCCGCCGGCCGCGGCGGCAAGCGCCAGCGGCACGGCAATCGCCAGCGCCACGGCCGCGCCGCGACCGCGCGGCGCGGGGGCGGGCGGGGCAACCGGCAGCGCGCTGGCGCTGGCCACCGGAGTGGGGGTCGGCAGCGCCACCGGATCGGCGGAGGTCGGCGCCGACGGGAAGGGTTGCGAGGGCGCGGTGGGCCACGACGGCAGCGACGCGCGCGGCGCCGACGGCACCTCGCGCAGCGCGATCAGGTCGGGAAACACGTCCTCGGCCTGCGCGTAGCGGTTCTTCGGGTGTTTCTGCAGCATCCGGTCGACGATTGCCTCGAAGCCCTTGGCCATGGCGTCGCTGCGGCCCGTGACGAGCGGTGGAGCGTCGTGGCTGAGCTTGTGCCGGGCCAGCGCCACGTCGGTCAGATCTCCGAAGACGTGCCGGCCCGTCACGGCGCGGTGAAGCATGGCGCCCAGAGCGTAGATGTCCGCGGCGCCGGTCACCTGGCGCGAGTTCAAGATCTGCTCAGGCGCCATGTACGCGAGCGTGCCCACGGCAATGTCCACGCTGGTGAGCGCGGTGATCTCTTCGCCCTCGTGGTCCACGCCGGCGAAGCGGCTCATGCCGAAATCGATGATCACCGCGTGGCTGCGGCCGCCCGGGCGGCGCTGCAAGATCACGTTCCCCGGCTTCAGATCGCGGTGAATGATCTGCTGCCGATGGAGATCGGCGATGCCGCCGACTACGTCCCAGCACAGGTCGATGGCTTCTTCGACGGCGATCGGCCCCCGCTCGAGCACCTGGCTCAGCGGCTCGCCGGGCGCGAGCTCGAGCACCAGCACCAGGCCGTGGTTCGGATCGGACAGGAAGTCGATGACGCGCGACACGTACTTGCTGCGGATCCGCGCGAGCAGATCTGCCTCGCGCTTGAAGCGCGCGACCAGCTCGCGGTGCGCCGCCGCCGCCGGCAAGAGGGTCTTGATCGCCACCTCGTGATCGTCGGCCAGGCGCACGCCGGCCCAGACCTCGCCCACGCCGCCGGCGCCCAGGCACCGCACGGCCCGATAGCGCTGGCCGATGATGGAGCCCGCCTCGACGCTCACCGGGCGATGGTACCTCGTGCTACGAGTGGAGGCGAGGATGCAGCCGCCGCTGCCATCGCCGCTGTTCACGGGCCGCGACGCCGAGCTCGCGCGCCTGTCGCGCGCCCTCGACCGCGTCAGCGTGGGCTGGATCTTCGGCGTGGCGGGCGTGGGTAAGACCACCCTGGCCGCGGCGTACGCCGCGCGGGGTGGGCGCCCGGTGATCTTCGTTCACGCCGCCGGTGGCTCGGTGGACGCTCTGCTCGACGAAGCGCGCCTGGCGCTGGGCCAACGCCGCTTCCGGCCCCGCCGACGCAGTCGGTGGTGTCGGGCAGCACCAGCATGCAGGTGCTGCCAGCGCCGCAGCGCGCCGCGGGGTTCTCGAGCGCGCAGCTGGCAACGCAGGACTTCCAGCCTGGAACCGGGGCGCCCATGTAGACCTGCACGCACTTCGACCCGCTGAGAGGGCAGTCGGTGTCTGCCAGGCAGAAGGGCTTGCACGCGTACGAAACGCAGCTCGTACCCTTGCCACAGTCGGTCTGCGACACGCAGCTCTGGTACGCGCCCTTCGGCCCGACCGGGAAGCACGACGTGAAGCCGCTCGGGCCGGCGACGTCGCAGTTCTGCCCCGCCCCGCAGCCGCACTGCACGACGGGGTTGCACAGCCCGCCGGGAACCACCGGCACGCACGCGGCCGCGCCGCCGGTGCCTCCGGTCGACGCGCCGCCGCCGCCCGCAGTCGAGCCGCCCAGCCCGCCGCTGCCGCTGCCGCCGCTGCCGCTGCCGCCGCTCACGCCGCCGCCGCCCCCGGTGCCCACCGCCGAGCCGCCGGTCCCCGCGGACGCACCGCCGGTCCCCGCCGAAGCACCGCCGCTTGCTTCGACCCCTGCGGCCGAGCCCGCGCCCCCCACTGCGCCGCCGCCGCCCGCGCTCGACCCGCCGCCCAGCGCGCCGCCGCTGCCGCTGGGCTTGGCGCCGCCGCCCCCTGGGGCGAAGCCGTTGCCTGCGCTGCCCGAAATTCCACCGGCGTCGTCGGGCTCGAGCCCGACCGGCGAAGCGCAGGCAACCAGCGACACGAGCGGAGCGAGCCAGGCGAACGTGCGAAGCATGGGGCGACCTCGCGGCCAGGGTGCCCCCAGGCGTGCGCCCTCTCAACGAACCTCGCCTGACATGCCCTGACAGGGGCCGGCCAGGCGAGGCTGCTCGCTCACGAATCGACCGAAATACCCAGCTTCTTGCGCAACTTGAAGTACGGCTCGCTCACGCTGTAGAGCACCAGCTCTTTCAGCCGATCTTGCTGGGGCACCGCGCTCGAGCTCTCGTCGCTGGCCTTGATGATCTCGACGGCCGTCTCGAGATCGTGCGCGCAGACGAAGCCGGCGCGGTCGGCGGTCATGTCGATGCCGCCCAGCCACTTCTTGAGATCGAGGGCGCCGCCGGACTGGATCAGCTTGGCCACGATGCGTGCCAGCTGGTCCTTGGCCTGACCGTGCAGGCTGCGCTCGAGCGCCTGCCGCGCCTCGCCCACCGGCCCTTCCATCTCGGCCGCGACCGGGAACTGCGGTGCGATCATCTTGATGGCCGCGAACAGCCAGGCCTTCAGGCCCGTGCCGCTGGGCACCAGGTGGCGCACGTACATGCCCGGGCGGAAGTAGGTGATGTGGCGCGCCGCGATGAACGCCGCCGCTTGCGGCGGCACGTCGGCCGAGAGCGCCGCCATGCCCAGGACGACCGACGGCTGGTACGCGTGCAGGTACGACAGGCCGCCCGGATCGTTGTTGTTCTGGAAGGTGGGTGGCGGCTCCATGCCCAGCACGCCGCAGGCGTAGAACAACGTCTGGCTCATGGGGTAGGGGTGACGCGCCAGATCGATGGCGTAGCGGCGGTCGAAGCCCAGGGTCTCGAAGTGCTGGCCGCGGGCGGCGATCACCGCCGGCTCGATCAGGGCAAAGACGCTGGTGAGCAGCGGATCGGCGTCCGCGTGCATCAGGTGCGCGAGCCAGTCGTCGTCGGTCAGGGCGGCCTGGGCCGGCGCCGCGGTTTCGGGGCGCATGCGCTTGAAGAAGCGCTCTTCGTCGGGCTCGGCCAGGTTGAGGACGTACAGCGCCTGGCAGAGCGCCCAGGCCGCGTCGGCGTGCTTCACCTCGGTGTAGAGCTTGCGCATCGCCTTGTAGGTGTCGGCGCGATACGGGTTCTGGCGCAAGATCACCTGCTGCGCTGCGACCGCCTTGTCGAGGTACTTCTTCGGATCCGAAGCGTACAGGTCGGCCAGCTTGGCCTGGCGGGCGGCGTTGTCCGCCTCCAGGGTCTGCGCCGCTTCGTAGGCGTCCACGGCACGATCGATCCAGCCCAGGTTCTTCTCGTACAGCTCGGCCAGATCCGAGAAGGTGGCCAGCATGGCCGAGCGGTCCTTGTCGGCGGTGGCGGTCTCGAGCTTGCGCTGCAAGAGGCGCTCGACGCCCTCGAAGTCACCCTTCTCGCGGCGCAGGTCGATGGCCTCGTTCAGTGCCTTCTCGAGCTTCGGATCCAGCTCGAGCACCTTCTGATAGAGCTCGAGGGCGCGGTCCACGTCGCCCATCTGACGGGCGCACACCACCGCGGCGGTGTGCAGGTATTTCACGCGCTGCTTGGCGTCTTCGACGAAGTCGGCCAGGCGCAGCACCACGTCGACCAGCTTCCCCCAGTCCTTCTCTTCGCTGTAGAGCTGCATCAGCTTGGTGAGCAAGCGCCGATCGTCGGGCTTGTCTTCCAGCGCGGCGACGTAGCTCTTGGCGGCGCGGGTGCGGTCGTTCAGCTTGGTGGCTGCGATGTCGCCCATGTCGAGCAAGACCTGCACGCGCTCTTCACCGGTTGCCAGATCCAGGTGCCGGTTCTTGACCTTCAGCACCTTCTCCCACTCTTCTTTCGCCTCCCAGTACTTGGACAGCGACTCGAGCGGACCGAGCAACGACGGATCGAGCTCTGCCGCCTCTTCCAGGTGGGGCAGGGCCGCGTCGAGCTCGCCGGCGCGGCGCATCGACTCGCCCAGGCGATACAGGCTGAGCGCGCGGTCTTTCCCCTTTTGCTGCTTGCCGAAGCGCTCGAGCAGGTCCTTGTAGAGCTCGGCGGCTCGGGACGGCGAGCCGTGCTCGAACGTCACCGCGGCGACGCGCCCGATGGCCTCGGCGTCGTCCGGCGCGATGCGCACCAAGGTGTCCATCGGTGCCAGCGCCTGCTCGGTCGAGCCGGTCTGGCTCAGCGCGTCGACATAGTGGACCAAGATGCGAATCGCGTCCTTCTTGTCGAAGCTGCCGGCCCGCTCGGCGATCAGACCGAAGTGCTTGGCGGCCTCCAGGTAGCGCTTGGCCTCGAAGGCCAGGTCGCCCATCACCATCAGCGCTTGCAGGTTGGTGGGGTCGAACGAGAGCGCGCGCTTGGCTGCCTCTTCCGCGCGCTTGTCGTCCTTGAGGCGGTCGCGGAACAAGATGGCCATCTCGCCCGAGAGCTTGGCCTTGGCGCGCTCGCCGTCGGTCTCGCTGATCTCGCGATCGAGGAGCTGCACCGCGGCGTTGACGTCGCCGCGGGCCAGATAGGCGCCGCGCAGCGCGGCAGAGGCCCCGGTGTCTTTCGGGTTCGCGTCCAGCGCCAGCTTGTAGCGCTCGATGGCCCCGTCGCGGTCGCCGCGCCCTTCGAGCAGCTTGGCGGCGCGCACGTATTGCTCGGCGCGGGCCTCTTTGCTGCTGGCCTTTTCGGCCAGCGCCTCGATGGCCGCGAGGGCGGCGTCGGCATCGCCCGACGTCTCGCGAATGCGGGCCAGCGCTTCCAGCGCGCCGGGGTGCTCGGGGTTGATGGCCAGGGCGCGCTCGTAAGCCTTGGTGGCGCGCTCGGGGTTACCGACCTGTTCCATCAGCACGCGGCCCAGGCCCAGGCAGATCTCGAGCTGGCGATCCGGCTCGGTGGCCACCTTGAGTTGCTTCTCGGCCAGGCTGGCGACGTCTTCCCAGCGATCGAGCGCCCGATAGTGGCGGGCCAGCGCCGAGAGCGCGGCTTCGTGGGCGCTGTCGATGGCAAGCACCTGTTCCCAGGCCTCGGCGGCCTTCTGGTGGTTCAGGAACTCTTCGTCGTGGATGCCGGCGATCCGCTCCCAGAGCGTGATCTTCTGCCGGGGCGTGGCGGCCAGCGCCAGCTGCCCGTGGAGGTTCTCGAGCAAGTCCTGGAACAGCCCCATCTTGCTGTACAGCCGATCGAGGGAGCGCAGCGCGTCGAGGTTCTTCGGATCCTCGCTGAGCACGACGTCGAGGCGGCGCACGGCTTCGGCCTCGTCTTTCAGGTGGTCTTCGTAGACGTCGGCGATGCGGCACAACACCTTCAGTCGCTCTTCACCCCGCAGCGCCTCGGCCCGCCGCTCCAGCAGCTTGACGAAGCCGGCAAAGTCGCCGGTGCGCTCGTAGATGCGTGCCAGCGCTTCGCTGGCCTTCTCGTGCCCCGGATCTTGCGCCAGCACCTGCTCGTACAGATCGCGGGCGCGGCCCGTGTCCGAGAGCTGCATCTCGAGGATCTCGGCGGCCTCGGCCCGCAGGTCGCGGGCGCGGGCCGGGGTGACGGCGCCGTCGGCGCGGCGCGCCAGCACCATCACCAGCTCGGGCCACTGCTGGGCCTTGCGGTAGATCTGCGTCATGCCGTCCAGCGCAGCGTCGTTGGCGGGATCGCTGGCGATCACCGTCTGGTAGCAGGGCAGCGCCAGATCCGGACGGCTCAGCTTGTCGGTGTACCAGCGCCCCATCCGCGTGAGCAGCGGGTTCTTGATCTCTTGCGGCACGTCACTGGTGACGGTCTGGGCCGAGGTGGCCAGCACGTCGTTCCAGCGCTCGGCGCTCGAGCCGGCCAGGCGCTCGATTTCGTCGGCCGAGCTGGTCTGGCTCGGGTCTTCGCAGAAGGCCTGGGTGTACGCCACGATGGCCTGCTCGGCGTCGTCGAGCTCGCTGGCGTACAGGCGCCCGATCTCGGCGTAGGCGCGCGAACGCTCGCTGCTGCTCTCGGACTTCTCGGTGCGCGTGAGCAGCATCTCGATCAGCTCTTCGTACTTGCCGAGCTGCTTGCGTACGTCTTCCAGCGCGGTCAGCGCAATGTCGTCGGCCGGGTCCAGGTCGACCAGCCAGACGTACATCTGCTCGGCCTTTTCCAGGTTCTTCGCCTGATACTCGAACAGCCGGGCGGCGCGGAAGAGCAGGCTCTTCTTGGTCTCGCGCTGGGCTTTGTCGTCGCCGACCTCGATGCCATCCGCGGCCATGCTGAACGCTTCGCCGATGCGCGCGGCGTCGGCGCCCTCTTCCACCGCGGCTTCCAGCGCCACGGCGGCGTCTTCGTCCGAGGGGTCGGCGACCAGCGCCTCGATGCGCTTGTCCAGATCCGCGTCGGAGATCTTCGACTCTTTCTTGGCGACCGCCGAGCGCCCCATGGTCTCGAGCGCCTCGAGCAACGCGCCGGCGTTCTTCGGGCGCTTCTCGGGATCCTTCTCGAGCATGGTGCGGACCCACTCGTCGATCTCTTTGGTGATCCAGCCGCGGGGCGCCACGCTGCTCGGAACGGGCGCTGCCTCGGTCAGGTGCCCGATGGCGGCATGGATGGCGGTGGCGCCGCCGAACACCGGCTTGCCGCACAAGATCTCGTAGAGCACGCAGCCGAACGAGTAGACGTCACTGCGCGGGTCCGATGGAATGCCGCGGATCTGCTCGGGCGCCACCGTCTTGGGCGAGCCCACGGTCGAGAACAGCTCGTTCTGTCCGGCGCTCTGCACGCGGGCGCGGGCGCGCAACCGGTCCGAGCCGGCGTCGACCAACACCAGCTGCTGGCTGCCGTCGGGATTGCGATGCACCAGCAGGTTTTCCAAGCGAAGGTCGCCGTGCGAAAGCCGGCGATCGTGGATGGCCTTCAGCGCCTCGAGCACCGCCCGGAGCAGCGGGCGCGCCTCGTTGATGTGCATCGGACCGGTGCGCGCGATGCGCACCGAGAGCGGCTGCGCGTCGATGTACTGGTGCGCCACCGCGAAACGCTCGCCGACCTGGCCGGCGCTGAGCTTTCGGGGCAGGCCCGCGTGGTCGATGGTGCCGACCAGCCGGCTGACCGTCAGGAAGCGGTGCAAGCCGCGGCGGTCGCGCGTGGCCTCGCGACGCAGGACGCGAAGGCGGTACTCACCGTCGGCGCCCTTGGCCAGGTAGGTGAGGGCCAGGCGGCCCTCGCCCAGCTTGCGCACGATGGTGAAGTCGCCCAGCACCGAGCCGGGCCGGAGCTCTTCGTCGAACGGCAGGCCGCTGATGCGGATGCTCGCCACCTTGGTGTTCACGTCGGGCTTCGACGCCAAGAGCGCATCGCACAGCGCCTCGATGGCGTCGGCCTCGACGCAGTGCTGCGTCAGTGCGTTGGCGAATGAGCCCTTGGCCGCGGCGCCACCCACCGCGTCGGGGTCGAAACCGAGCACGTTGCGACTGAGGTTCAGGAGCTCTTCCAGCTCGAAGGTTCGTTCCAGCTCTGCGCGAAGGATGTCCGTCTCCATGTCCGTCCCATGTGCCGCGGTCACGTCGTCCCAACGGGGTGGGGGGACCCGGCCGGCGGCGGCGCATGATAGCCAAAGCACCCGCCGAAAAACACCGCGGAAAAACGGAGGAAAATGGCGCAGCGCGGCGCCCGCCTCGGCCGCTTTCTGGACCCCGCCCCACCGGGCATGAGAAGGCTGATCCGTCGTGTCTTCGCGAGCTGTCCTCCTCGAGCGGGCCCTCCCCCTGGCGATCCTGGTGGTGGCGGTGGTGGCCGTGCCGGTGATGATTCTGTCCCCCACCGGCCTCGGGCGGCTGAGCGGGCTGCGCCAGGAGCGCACCAAGGCGGACGAAGAGATCTCGCGGCTGGGGCAGCAGATCACCGAGCTTCGCGCCGAAGTGAAGCGCATCAAGGACGACCCGGCCGCGGTCGAGCGGGTGGCCCGCGACGAGCTGGGCCTCATCCGGCAGACCGAGGTCGTCTTTCAGTTCAAGGAATGAGCCTGTTGCGCTGCCGTGCGTGACGGTGTTCGCTTCCGGGCATGAGCGCAGAGCTGGCGCGGCGTCTGCTCGAGACCGGGGTGGTTCCGGCCGACGAGATCTACGCGGCGCTGTCCGATGCGGTCACGCTGGGGGTGCCGTTCGTGCAGGCGCTGGTCACGCGCGGCCCGCACACCGCCGATCTGGTGGATCGCGAGCTGTCGCGTCTGCGCGGTCCGGTGCTGTCGTCGGTGGCCGTCTCGCTCGAGCTGGCAGAACGGCTTCCGACCGGGCTGTGCGAGCGCCTGCTGGCCGTGCCGGTGGGCCGCGGCCCGAGCGGCGCCGTCGAGGTGGCGGCGGTGGATCCCGTCGACCCTGCAGTCGGCAGCGAGCTGTCGCACCAGCTGGGCGCGCCCGTGTCGATCGTGCGCGCGCCCCTGGGCGAGCTGCTGTTGGCCATCGATCGCTGGCTCGACGAGCGCGATCGCGCCGGGGTGCGCAGCACGCGCACGCCGGCCTTCGGAACCCAGGCGGTGAGCCGCGAGGCGTCGCCGGCGTTTCGCCAGGCGTTTCGCCGAACGGCGGATGACGCCGGCAACGAAGCCGCCCGCGAGCAGCCCAGCTGGCCGCCGATCCCGCTGGTGCGGCGCTCGATGCCGCCGCCCAGCCGTGCGCGGGTCGACACTCACCCGGGCGTGGGGTCGCGCTCCAGCGCGCACACCTTCGGCGTCGACGAGACGGGCACCGAGGTCATCGCCCTGAGCCGATCGAAGTCGGCGCCGCCGCGTGACCCCGATCTGGCGCGCCTCGACGGCGCCGAGAGTGCCGAAGAGCTGGTCAGCCGCCTGCTCGAGGTCGCGCTGCCGCTGGCCGAGCGGGTGCTGGTGCTCGGCGCGCGCGGCAAGGGCTACGAAGCCCGCGCCGCGCATCCCGGCGACGTGGTGGTGCGGCTCGCCGGCGAGACGGTCGCGGGCTTGGCTCTGGTCGAAGGCCACTATCTCGGTCCGATCCCCGGGGACGAGGCCCACCACGATCTGGCGGGCGCCCTGGGGCCCGCCGAGATCTACGTCGTGCCGGTCCGCCTCGGCGAGCGGGCGCCGATCTGCCTGGTGCTTTCGGGGATGCACTCGTCGCTCGAGTCCACCCGCGGCGCCGACGCCATCGCCGAACGCGCCGCGCGCGTGCTCGAACGCATCGTGCGCGACAAGAAGCAGCGCTGACCGAGCGCCGGGAAGTTGGCGCCGTGTGCGCCCGGCGCGTCAGCCGGTTGGCACTCGGTGGCAGCAGCCGGGTCGGTTCCGAGCCGGCGCGCGGTTGGCCCACGGGTTGCATTGCGGCCTGCATGGATCCGCGGGGTGCCTTAGGGAGCGAGAGCGACTCACCGAGCGTGCTCGTCATCCATCCGATGGCGAACTTCGACCATCTGCGCGCGTTCTCGTACGAAATGCAGTTCGAGCTCGAGCGGCTCGGCTGCCGCGCCGCCTCGATCGACGTGGGGCGCCCGACGTCGCCGGCATTGATCGATCGCGCGCTCTCCGACCACAGGCCGGATTTCATCTTCTCGTTCAACGCCGCGGGGTGTCACTACACGCGTCCCGCCGGGCAGCGGCTCGAGTCGGAGGGCTGCCCCTGGCTCACCTTCATGGTCGACGACCCCGTCTTCCACCAGGACTGGGGCCCCTTCCTGCGACGACCCCACGTCGTCCCGCTGTTCGGCGATCCGCAGAGTCTGCTCAGCGCCGCACGCCTCGGCGTGCCGGCGGAACGGACGCACCTCGTCCACGCCGGGGGCCACCTCGGCCCTTGGGTCGAGGACACGGAACGGATCCACGACTTGCTCTTCGTGGGCACCGTGCATGATCCCGAAGAAGTGCGCCGCGGGTGGAGCACCATCCTCTCTCCGGGTGCCGTGCGGGTCGCCGAGCTGGTGGCTGAATCGTGGGCGCCGCGGGTGGCCGAGCCGGTCCACGGGCACTTCGACGCCGTGCTGCGGGCTCTGGGGGTCGAGCTTCCCGAAGAGGATCGCAAGCTCGTCGAGCCCGTGATCTTGGGCAACGTGATCCGCTACGTGAAGAGCCTGCACCGGGTGCAGATCTTCCGGGCCTTCTCCGACCTTCCGATCTCGGTCTACGGTTCCGGTTTCCGGGAGCTCTTCCCGAACAGCGCTTTCCGTTTCTATCCGAACGTCTCGTTCGCGCAGTCGCAAGAAGAGATCTGTCGGAGCAAGATCGTGCTCAACGCGCAGACCCTGGCGGCGCACGCCGCGGGTGAGCGGGCGCTCGGGGCGCTGCTCAACGGGGCCCTGCTCGTCACCTCCGAGAGTCGCTTCCTGGCGGCTGAGCTGGATGCGGGGGCAGACTTCGTGCCGTTCTCGCTCGAGCCCGCGTCCATGGCGCACGCCCGGGAGCGCATCGCCCACTTTCTGGCTAACCCCGAAGAGCGGACCCTCGTCACGCGCCGTGTGCGAGAGAAGACGCGCGACCGGCACACCTGGGCAGAGCGCGCAGCCCGCGTGCTGACCATCGCCAAGGCCCATCGCGCTAGCAAGAGCGGCAGTGTTGGGCCACGCCCCGCGGCCGGCGCGCCCGCCCCCCTGGCAGAGGCCTGCGCAGGATGAACGCGCGCCTCGCCCAGCGCCCGGCGCGCCTGGTCGTCACTGGCGGGGCGGGGTTCGTCGGCGCGAACCTGGTGCGCTGGCTGCTTTTGCATCGCCCCGGCGTGCGCGTGCTGACCGTGGATGCGCTGACCTACGCCGGTAACCTCGAGAACCTAGCCGGCGTGCTGGACGACCCACGGCTTCGCTTCGAAAACGCCGACGTCTGTGATGCAGATCGGCTCGGGCGGATCTTCGCGGACTACCAGCCTGACGGCGTGCTCCATCTGGCCGCCGAATCCCACGTCGATCGCAGCATCGCCGGCCCGGCAGCGTTCGTCCGCACCAACGTGCATGGCACGGCAACACTGCTGGACGTCGCGCGCGCGCACGGTGGCCCCCGCGTGGTGATCGTATCCACCGACGAGGTGTACGGATCCCTGGGTCCGAGCGGAAGATTCAGCGAAGACTCGCCGCTCGCGCCGTCGAGCCCCTACTCGGCGAGCAAGGCCGCGGCCGACCTGCTCGCGCTCTCGTACCACCGCACCTTCGGCCAAGACGTGGTGGTCACGCGCTGCTCCAACAACTACGGGCCGTACCAGTTTCCCGAGAAGCTCATCCCGCTGATGATCTCCCGGGCGCTGGCCGACGAGCCTCTGCCCGTGTACGGCGACGGGCGGAACATTCGGGACTGGATCCACGTCGAGGACCACTGCACGGGCATCGTGCTCGCGCTCGAACGCGGCGTGGCCGGGAGGGTGTACAACCTCGGGGGCGACGCGGAGCGCGAGAACCTCGCGGTGGTGTGCCAGCTCTTGGCAGAGCTCGGCAAGCCCGAGAGCCTGATCCGCTTCGTCGCCGATCGACCCGGCCATGATCGGCGCTACGCCATGGACGCCAGGCGGGCGCGCGCCGAGCTGGGGTTTTCGCCCCGCTATCGCTTCGAGCTCGGGCTCGCGCGGACCATCCAATGGTACGTCGAGCACGAGGCTTGGTCGCGCCGCGTCCGCGACGGCAGCTACCGGCGCTACCTCGAAGACACCTACCGAAGCCGGCTGGAGGCGGCGGCGCCATGCGCGGTCTGATCCTTGCTGGCGGGCACGGGACGCGGCTCAGGCCGCTGACGCACACCAGCGCCAAGCAGCTGATCCCCATCGCCAATAGGCCGGTGCTGTTCTTCGGCATCGAGGCGCTGCGGGATGCCGGCATCCGCCAGATCGTGATCGTGGTGGGGCACACCAAGAGCGAGATCGTGTCGGCCGTGGGCGACGGCTCCCGCTTCGGCGTGCACGTCGAGTACGTCGAGCAAGACGCGCCACGCGGGCTGGCCCACGCCGTGCTCACCGCCGAGCCGCTGCTCGGTCGTGAGCCATTCATGATGTACCTGGGGGACAACTTCCTGCTCGACGGGGTCTCCGACGTGGTGCGGCGCTTCGATCCGGCGCGCGACGACGCGCTGGTCTTGCTCGCGCACGTGCAGCGGCCCGAAGAGTTCGGCGTTGCGCGGGTGGAAGGCGGACTGGTCCGGGCCGTGGTCGAAAAGCCCGCCCGCCCGCCGAGCAACCTCGGGATAGTCGGGGTCTACGTCTTCCAGTCGGCGATCTTCGACGCCTGTCGCGCCATCCGGCCTTCCCCGCGGGGAGAGCTGGAGATCACCGACGCCATCCAGCACTTGATCGACAGCGGGCGGCGGGTCGTTGCGGCCACGGTCGGTGGCTACTGGAAGGACACCGGGCGGCCGGAGGATCTGCTCGACGCGAACCGCATGGTGCTCGACCGGCTCGAGCCCAGCCAGGCCGGGGACGTCGACACCGCGAGCCGAGTCGAGTTCCGGGTGGTGATTGGCAAGGGCGCGCGGGTGCGAAACTCGGTGATCCGCGGGCCCGCGCTGATCGGCGAGGGCGCGGTGATCGAGGACGCCTACGTGGGGCCGTTCACCACCATCGGCGACGGTTGCGTGGTGCGAGGCAGCGAGGTCGAGAACTCGATCTTGCTGGCGGAAGCCCAGCTGGTCGGCCTGGAAGAGCGCGTCATCGACTCACTCCTCGGCCGCGCCGCCGTCGTTCACGGTCGAGCGCACAAGCCGCGCGCCTTGCGCTTCGTGCTGGGCGATCGGAGCGCCGTGGGGCTCTGAGGGGGTAGCATGTGCGTCGCGCTCGCCCGCATCATCGAGTTGCCTCGCCTCGAAGACGAGCGTGGGGCGCTCTCGCTGATCGAGGCCGAGGCGCACGTGCCGTTCGAGATCCGGCGCCTGTACTGGCTCTACGGGGTTCCCGAGTCGGCGTCCCGCGGCGCCCACGCGCACCGCGAGCTCGAGCAGGTGGTGATCGCCTTGTCCGGCGGGCTGTCGATCGTGCTCGACGACGGAGCGGTCCGGCGCACGTTCGAGCTCAATCGCCCGGACCGCGGCCTGTACGTACCTCCGCGGGTCTGGCGCGAGCTGTTCGCCTTCTTGCCCGGCACCGTCTGTCTGGTCGCCGCCTCGGAGGTGTACCGCGAGGCGGACTACATCCGTGACTACGCCGCGTTCACCCGGGAGGTCACGGCCGCATGAAGGTTCCGGTGCTGGATCTGGCGGCGACCCACGCCGCGATTCGCGACGAGCTGGCGGGCGCGCTGTTGCGCGTGCTCGACGCCGGCCAGTACGTGCTCGGTCCCGAGCTCGAGGCGTTCGAGCGCGAGCTGGCCGACTACGTGGAAGCCGACCACGCCATCGGCGTGGGCAGCGGTCTGGATGCGCTGGTGCTCGCGCTCCGCGCGGTGGGGGTCGTCCCCGGCGACGAGGTGATCGTCCCGGCCAACACCTTCATCGCGACGTTCCTGGCGGTGTCGCAGGTGGGCGCTCGCCCGGTGCCGGTCGAGCCAGCGCCGGGAACCTGGGGGCTCGACGTCGAAGCCGCGTGTCAGGCCATCACCCCCAGGACGCGTGCCATCGTGGCGGTTCACCTGTTTGGCCAGCCCTGCGATCTGGAGCCGCTGCTCGCGCTGGCCCGCGAGCGCGGCATCGCGCTGGTCGAGGACGCCGCCCAGGCCCACGGCGCGCGCCATCGTGGACGCCGCATCGGCGGCCACGGCGATGCGGTGTGCTTCAGCTTCTATCCGGCCAAGAACCTGGGCGCCCTGGGCGACGCGGGCGCGGTGACGACGCGCTCGTCGGCCATCGCCGAACGCGTGCGGCTGTTGCGCAACTACGGAAGCCCCAGGAAGTACCAGCACGAGCTCAAGGGACAGAACTCGCGCCTCGACGAGATCCAGGCCGCGGCGCTGCGCGTGAAGCTCCGGCATCTCGATGGGTGGAACGCGCGGCGACGCGCCATTGCGGGGCGCTACCTGGACGGCCTGGCGGGCCTCTCGGCGTTCACGCTGCCGCGCTGGTTGCCCTTCACCGAGCCGGTCTGGCACCTGTTCGTGATCGATCATCCCGAGCGCGATCGCCTTCAGGGGTTTCTGGCCGAGCGGGGCGTGGGGACGCTGGTGCACTATCCGGTGCCCGCGCACCAGTGTCTGGCCTACGCCGAGCTGGGGCTCGCTGCCGGCTCGTTTCCGGTGACCGAAGAAGCCAGTCGCACGCACCTGAGCTTGCCCATCGGCCCGCACCTCTCGGACGCGGCCGTCGAGCACGTGATCGCGAGCTGCCGCGCTTTCGCCCGAGGTGACGCATGACCAAGACCGAGAAGCTGGTGATCGTCGGTAACACCGCGTTTGCCGAGATCGCCTACGAATACTTCACCCACGACTCGCCCTACGAGGTGGTCGCCTTCAGCGTGGACCGCGAGTTCATCCGCGAGAGCTCGCTCTTCGGGCGGCCGGTGGTGCCGTTCGACGAGCTCGCGCAACGCTTCGAGCCGCGCGCGCACGCGGCGTACGCCGCCATGACCTACACCCAGCTCAATCGGCTGAGAACGCGCTTTGCCGCGCGCTGCAAGGCCATGGGCTATCGGCTGGCGTCGTACGTGAGCAGCTGCGCGTTCGTCTGGCGCAACGTCACGCTGGGCGAGCACTGCTTCGTGTTCGAAGACAACACCGTGCAGCCGTTCGTGAAGATCGGCAACAACGTGGTGCTGTGGAGCGGAAATCACATCGGTCACCACAGCGTGATCCGCGACAACGCTTTTCTGGCGTCCCACGTGGTGGTGAGCGGGTTTTGCGACATCGGCGAGAGCTGCTTTCTCGGGGTGAACGCCACCCTGGCAAACAACGTGACGGTGGCTCGGGACTGCCTGATAGGCGCGGGCGCGACCATCTTGCGCGACACCGAGCCCGATCGCCTGTTCGGCGCCACGAGCACCCCGGCCCGAGACAAGAGCGCCAGCGCTTACTTCGGGGTGCCGAGCGAGGCATGAGCCGGCGACCGCTCGAGGTGCGCGCCTTCTCGCCCGAGCTGGGCGAGCGCTGGGACGCGTTCGTGCGGGCGTCGAAGAACGGGACCTTCCTGTTCGAGCGCGGGTTCATGGGCTACCACGCGGACCGCTTCGCCGATCACTCTCTGATCGTCGGCCGCGCGGGGGGCGAGTGGCTGGCGCTGCTCCCGGCGCACCGCCGCGGCGCTCGGGTCGAAACCCACGGTGGGCTCAGCTACGGCGGCTTCGTGGTCGGCGAACGCATGACCACACCGCTGATGCTCGAAGTGTTCGCGACGACCGAGCGCTTTCTGGCGGCCCAGGGCGCGACCGAGGTGCTCTACAAGACGGTGCCGCACGTCTACCACCGCCTGCCGGCCGAAGAGGACCGCTATGCGCTGTTCCGCGCCGGCGCCGCGCTGGTCCGGCGTGACGTGCTCTCGGTGATCGAGCCCGCGCAGCGGCCGCGCATGCAAGACCGCCGGCAGCGCGCCGTCCGGCGGGCGCGGGCTTCGGGGGTCCGGGTGCGGGCCGAGCAGAGCTTCGAGCGTTTCTGGCCGTTGCTCACGGCGGCGCTCGCGACCCGTCACGGCGCGACGCCGACCCACAGCCTGAGCGAGATCGCTCTGCTCGCGGCGCGCTTCCCGAAGGCAATCACGCTCTGGGTCGCCGAGCGCGACGACCGCCTGCTGGCGGGAGTGGTGATGTTCGACACCCCGAGGGTCGCGCATGCGCAGTACATCGCCTCGAGCGACGAAGGACGCGAGTGTGGCGCGCTGGATCTGGTGTTCGAGCGGCTCTTGGGCGAGGTGTGCTCGCAGAAGCGCTGGTTCGACCTCGGGATCTCCAACGAGCAAGCCGGGCAGGTGCTCAACGTGGGTCTGATCGATCAGAAAGAGGGCTTCGGCGCCCGTGCCGTGGTGCACGATCACTACCTCTGGGCCCTCGGCGGGCGAGGCGAGGCGTGACCACCCTGAGCGACTACGGTGAGCGCTACGCGGCGCAATACGCCGGGGGCACCGGTTGGTTCGAGACGGTGATGGTCGACGCGCGCCGGCGGCAGGTGCTGGGGACTGCCGCGCGCTACCCGCACCGCCGACTGCTCGAGGTGGGCTCCGGGCTCGAACCGCTGTTTCTGCACCTGCCCAGCGTCGAGGCGTACACCCTGGTCGAGCCGGTTCCCGAGTTCTGCGCCCGGGCGCGGGCTCTGGCCGGCGACAGCGCGCGCGTCCGCGTGCACCAGGGCACGCTGGAAGCGCTCGCGCCGGAGCTTGGGCAAGACTTCGATTTGATCGTGGTCTCGAGCCTCTTGCACGAGGTGCCGGAGCCGACCCGGCTGCTTCAGGCCGTGCACGGTCTGTGCGCCCGCGAGACGGTGGTGCACGTCAACGTGCCGAACGTCCGCTCGCTGCACCGCGTGCTGGCGCTGGAGATGGGCCTCTTGGGTCAGCTGTCCGAGCCCTCGGAGATGGAGCGGCGCTTCGGGCGCCACACGCGCTTCGACCGCGAGGGATTCGTGAACAGCCTCGAGGCCGCTGGCTTCGAGGTGCTGCGCTTCGCTACCTACTTTCTCAAGCCATTTTCCCACGCGCAGATGGAGGCGCTGTTCGACTCGGGCATTCTCGACCGGAGTGCCCTTGCCGCACTCGAACGTGTGGCCGAGCGCTTCCCCGAGCACGGAGCAGAGATGCTGGCCGAGGTCCGCCGCCGATGAGCTGGAAGAAGCTCGGCCGGATCTTCTGTCCCGACGGCACCCGGAGCTGGGCCAAGACCCACGCGCTGATGCCGACCCCGGTCGTGCTGGGCGACGTGATCCGCGTGTACTTCGCCTCCCTCGACGCGCAGTCGTTCGGGCGCGCGGGCTGGGTGGATCTGGACGCGCGGGACCCGACGCGCGTCGTGGATCAGGCCCCGGAGCCCGCGCTCGATCTCGGAGCCCTCGGCACCTTCGACGACAGCGGGGTCACGCCGTCGTGCGTGCTCTGGGTCGGCGCCGAGCTGTGGATGTACTACGTCGGCTGGCAGCGCGCCGAGCGCGTGCCGTATCTGCTCTTCGCGGGTCTCGCCAAGAGTCGCGATGGGGGCCGGTCGTTCGTGCGCGTCAGCCAGGTGCCCGTGCTCGATCGCAGCGTGGTCGAGCCGTTCTCGCGGGGTGCGCCGTTCGTGGTCTCGGAGCCGGGCGGGGGCTTTCGCGGCTGGTACTGGGCGTCGCGGGGGTGGAGCGCGCCGGGCGGCTCCCCCCACTACAACAACGACCTGTGCGAGATCTTCTCCGCCGACGGTCTGCACTGGCCAGCCGAGGGTGCGTGCGCCGTGGCGCGGCGCCCCGACTGCGGGGAGTTTTCGCTGGGGCGGCCGTGGGTCGCTCACGGCGACCGGGGCTGGGAGCTCTGGTACACGATTCGCTCGCATGCCGCGCCGGACGCCATCGGCCTCGCGACCTCGACGGACGGGCGGAGCTGGGCGCGCGACGATGCGCGGATCGGGCTCGCGCGATCCGACTCCGGGTGGGACTCGGAGATGGTGTGCTACGCGGCGGTGCTGCGCGTGCACGGGCGCGAGCTGATGTTCTACAACGGCAACCGTCATGGGCTGACCGGGTTCGGCGTTGCCGCGCGGGTGGTTTGATTCGCTCCGTCACAGCGCATCGAGCGCCGGATAGAGCGTGGTCGGCGCCCGGGCGTGTTCCACGATCGTCATGCTGCCGAGCTCGACCAAGAAGGTGCTCTCGATCGGCGAGAAGTCCTTCAAGATGCGCTGGCCGGCGCCCGGGAGATCGACGGCGGTCGTGAACGGGATCTCGCGATCCACGATCCAGGCCTCGAGCTCCACCGGGGTCGCGGGTTCGGTGGGGTCGGCGCCTTCGGCCAGGAGATCGACGAAGATCGCCTTGTCGGCGTAGGTCGGGTAGTCCAGGGCCATGTCCCGGGCCGCTGCCTTGCAAGCGCTTCAGGTGAACCCCGAGACGTGGATCAGCGCGTGAGGGCGCGGGGCGCTCTGCCCGATCGCGTCGAAGCCCAGCGGTCCGGGCGTCGCGGCGGTCGCGAGCCCGCTGGGATCGTGGCGAAGGTGTCCCCAGAGCTCGAGCTCGGGGAGCGACCGCAGCTCGCCGCCGGCGCTGCGCTCCCCACTGCTACAGCTGGGAACACACACGAGAAAAGCCAGAAGCGCGACCCAACGGCCCATCGGCTGGAAATATAGCCGGCTTCTCTCGAGAGAGCCTGTCCGTCGAGGATTGATCAATGTTCCCATTGGGAACAATCGTGGTAGGCTCCAGGGATGGCTCGACCCATCGTGCGGGAGTTGCTTCTACCCACCGCTCTCTCGGTGACCACCTTTGCGGCGGTGCTGGCGTGCGGCGGCGACGACGACGAGACGCAGAAGAACACGAGCGCGGTGGTCGCCTGTTCGGAGCTTCCGTCCGGCGACTGCGAGCCGTGCAAGGACGACCAGGGCAAGACCACGTGCGGGCCGACCAAGGATTGCTACAAGACCAGCTCGGGCGGCTGTAAGACGGGCGGCAGTAGTTGATAGCCTGACGGCGGTCCGGTCTGGACCGCGAGAATCCGGGACGATGTCCGAAACCGCCCGCCTGCGGCGCGCGCGCGTGGCGCGCATCTACGACGCCGGGGACACGACCGTCCTGCTCGGGCCCGACGGTCGCGCGCACCAGCTGCACGCCGAGTCGGCCCAGCTCGCACGGGTGGTGCTCGGCTTTCTGCTGCAGCCGCGGTCGCCCCGAGAGGTCGTGGCACACGTGGAGGCGCTCAGTGGCGCGGCGCTTGGCGAAGGCAGCGTCGTCGATCAGCTGCTCGGCCTCTTGCTCGACGCCGGAGCCATCGAGCGGTTCGAGCCCGACAGCGCCCCCGCCGCGCCGGCGTCGCCGCCGCGCCACGATCGCGTCGTCTTGTGCCTGGCCGGCGGGGTGGCGGCGATGCACGCGCCGGCGATGGTCGCTCGGCTGCTCGATCGCGGTTTCGAGGTGCGCGTGGCGGCCACCAAGAATGCGCTCCGCTTCGTCAGTGCCTACGCCCTCGAGCGCCTGGTGCATCGCCCGGTGGCCCAGGACTTGTACGAAGGCGAGACGGCGGTGCCGCACATCGACCTGGCTGCCTGGGCCGACGCGGTGCTGGTCTGGCCGGCGACGGCAACCACGCTGTCCCGGCTCGCCACCGGAAACTTCGACTCGATCGTCTCCGCCGTCGCGCTCGCCACCGCGGCGCCGGTCATCATCGCGCCCTCGATGAACGCGGGCATGTACGCCCGCGCGGCGGTGCAGCGCAACATCGAGCAGCTGGCCCGGGACGGCCTGCACGTCATTCATCCGTCGTTCGGCATCGAGGTCGCCGACCCGCCGCTCGATCGCCCGCGCAAGCTGGGCCCGGCGCCGCCGATCGAGGTGGTGGTGCAGATGCTCGAGACCGCGCTGGCGCTCCGCCGCGCAGGCACGCGCGTCACCCCGCGGAGCGGCGCCGAGTGGGATCAGGTGTACGCCTCCGAGCGCCCCGAGCGTCTGCCCTGGTACACCGACCGCGTCGACGACGACCTGCTCGCGTCGTTCGAGCGCCTCGCGCCCCGTCACGCCTTGGTGCTCGACATCGGGACGGGGCTCGGCACCATGGCCGTGGCCGCTGCCGAGCGCGGACACCGGGTGGTGGCCACCGACCTATCGGGGCGTGCCCTGGAAGACGCTCGGCGGCGCTCCCCCGAGCTTTCGGTGCTCTGGTTGGAAGACGACATCACGAACACCCGCCGCCGCAGCTCGTTCGACATCGCGGTCGATCGCGGGTGCTTGCACCTGCTCACCCCCGACGCCGCCGCCCGCTATGCCGAGAACCTGGCCACGCTGCTGGCACCCGGCGGACACTTGCTGCTCAAGACCCACGCCACCGAAGAGGGTGATCGGCACGGCACGATGCCCCACACCGCCGAGACGCTGGCGCGCCTCTTCGGAAGCGCGTTCGAGATCGTCGAGGATCACGCCAGCACCTTCCCCGGTCCCGCCCAGGCGCCGGCGGCCCGGTTGTTCGTGCTGCGGCGGGCGTAGCGGATCGCCGGGCGGCTTCGCGTTCACCCACGCTCAGCGCGGCGCCAGCCGATCGAGATACCAGCCGAAACCGCGTTCGGCGACGATCACCAGGCCGAAGGGCGCCAGCTTCGCGTTCAGGCGTCGGACCTGCTTGTAGAAAGCTGCCTGGCTCATGCAGGGTGTCTCCAGCGCCTGAGCCGCCGCGGCCTCCCAGCGGACCGGGCGGCCACCGGAGCCCTTGAAGAGCGCGAACAAGCGGCGCTGCCGGTGCTTCACGGCACGGTCGAGCTCCGGAAGCGCGCGTTCGATCTGCGCGACCAGCTCGGGCCAGGTTGCGTTGCGCTCGGCGGGCACGTCCACGACCGCCGCCATGACCCCCGAGTGGCTGCGCAGGCGGCGAAGCAGCGCGTGGATCCGTGCGAACAGCTCGTCCAGCTCGAAGGGTCGGCTCACGACGTCATCGGCGCCCCGGCGGAGCGCGTCGGACCTGAGATCGGCGCGCGGGGCGGCGGTGATCGCCACCACGCACCGCGCACGCTGGTCGGCGCGCAGCTTCAGGGCGGCATCGAACGCGCCGAGGGGTGCGTCGGCCAGATCGACCAGGATCACATCGACGCTGGCCTGGACGTGGTCGAGCAGCGCCGCCACGGAGGAGAGACCGTCTGCGGGACACTCCATGCGCCGCAACGCTCGCGTGAGCTCGAGCACGCCCGCCGCGTGGGAGCCGACCACCACCGCCGAGGGCGGCTCGCCGGGCCAGAGCGCGGGCCGGCGGGGCTCTCCCCTCGGTCCCAACCACAAGCCATCAGGCGGAGTCTCGGCCGGTTCCAACTTGAGCTTCTGGTCGGCGCGTTGCCGCCGCGAGTTGCGTGCTTTCTTGCGAGCCAAGCCTATCGCACCGCGCTCCGTCGGGCGAGCCCATTTGGCCCAGCGCAGGGCCCGGCGGCCCGGCGCGCGGGAGCCTGGCATGAGCTCCGTCCTCTTCACGCCACGCGTGGTCCGCGCGGGTGCAGCCGCGAGCCAAGCATAAGCGTCCCGGACGGCCAGACCAGCGCCTCCGGGAGGCCGGGATCGTCGGATGGAGGCTTGAAAGAGGCGTCATTCTTTCAGCGGAAACGTCGGTGGACCGGGACACCGGGACACTGTCCAACAGAGCGTTGGAGCTGACGGCGGCGAGCTCGGCTCTGATTACGCGAGGCCCGACACTGGAACGCGCCGCCGCAGCTCAACGCCGACGTTGGACGGAACGCGGCGTCCACTCCCAGCCGCACAAAGCGCCCTCTACGAACTCAGCAGGAAGTACACGCGTGCGGGCGGCGCTCCCACCGGCGAGGTGAAAACTCGCAGATGATACCGACCCGCTTCGAAGACCGGCTCCCGAATGGCGGGGTCGTCGAGTTGAAGTTCGCCGTACCAGATCTCAACGACCACCTTTCCTGCCTCATCGCCTTGCGTCGCTACTGCGACGCAGTCAGCCAGTGCCACAGCCGCCTCGTGCCCGGTCCGCCATTGCGGGTAGTCGGTCGCGTTCAGATCACTCAACTCCACCTGGGCGTTGTACGGGATCACCTTGGCGCGTGCGAGCAGTCCCATCCTCAGTCCTTGTTCTTCTTGACGAACACTCTAAAGGCATCTCCCTGCTTGATGCCATGCTGCCGGTAGAACTGCGACATCACGCCTCCCTGGATGCGCTGCTCCGCCAACGGGACTGCGGTCACCTGCGCGCCCGCACCACCCTCCACGGTCGAGGCAAACGGGTACTCATCGGGACCGCAGAACCCCTCGCACGCCGCCTTTCGGTTTGCGTCTATGATCTTTGGACGCATTTCGCGATGCAGAACCGCCGGGCCGAGATACACCCCCAGCTCGACCTCGGAGCCCGAGATGGCCACGGCCGCGGGTATGGCGTCGGCCGGTGCCCTCGGAGTGGCCTCGCCGTCATCTTTCGCACAAGCCACGACGCCTGCTGCGACGCCCACGAGCAGCACCCACCACTTTTTCGCGAGCGGACCGGATCTGTTGCCCATCATGTAGTTGCCTTCTTCCCACCGCCTCGGCGGTGAAACACCCAGAGCGCCAGCGCCGCGGCGAGCGCCCACGGCGCCTGGCGCTGTTGCGCTGGCCCTGCCACCCGACAGCCACAGCCGCCCTGGTCATCCGGTGCAGCCGCAGCGTGGCCGGCCGCGCCGGCGGCACCCGCGACGCCCCCGGTGCCCGCGTCGGGAACGGGGGGATGGAGCGGTTCGTTGCTGAGAACCAGGCTGGAGGGCTCGGCCAGCTCTTCGCCGTCGGGGATCAGTTGATAACCGCCGGCCACGAGGGCGCGCCCGTCGGCCAGGGCGGTGGCCGTGTGACCATACCGCCCCCCGGGCATCTCCATGGGGACGCTCTCGAGCGTGGCTGGGTCGATGAGCTCGGCGGTGGGCACCGCCGCCTCGCCACCTGCCAGCAGAACCGTGCCGTCCTGCCGCAGCGCCCCGGCAAACGCGCTTCGAGGCGTGGCCGGAAACGTGGTCCACGTGTTCGTGGCCGGGTCGAAGATCTCACCCGTTGCCAGGGGAACCGGCTGG
This sequence comes from Polyangiaceae bacterium, assembly GCA_023150915.1. Taxonomy (GTDB): domain Bacteria; phylum Myxococcota_A; class Polyangia; order Polyangiales; family Polyangiaceae; genus JADJKB01. The sequence continues at coordinate 56,319 of JAKLKA010000033.1, read as the reverse complement.
AACATCGTCGCATCCCCGCCGGCGACCAGCAGCCTGCCATCGGGCAGCGTCAGGGCAACGTGACGAAGGCGCCCTTGGTGGAGGGGCGGGCCGATGGCCCACGTGTCCGTCTTGGGGTCGAAGGCCGCCACCGCTGGCACCGCCTTGTCGGGTTCGCCCTCCGGGCCATTGGTGCGCCACCCCCCCACGACGAGCACGCGACCGTCGTGCAGCAGCGACGCGGTGTGGTCCATCCCGGGTCCGCCCAGTCCGGGCGGCTGCAAGTACTGGTCGGGCAGGTCAGGCAGGGTCTTCCACCCGTTTGACGCGGGGTCGAAGACGTAGGCCCCGCCCTCCGGTAACCCGGCGGGTTGGGTCGTGCCGGTTCCGCTCACTGCCAAGACGCGACCGTCGAGCAACTTGGTCGCGCTCGTGCCGCCGCGCTGGGGCGACCCCGGCACGGGCTGCCACACCCCGGTCTTGGGGTCGTACAGCTCCCCCTGCGGCAGATAGGGGTAAGGGCAGCTGCTCCATGGGCACACTCCGCCCACGACCAGCACTCTGCCGTCGTCGAGCAGCACCCCTGGGGCGAGGTACCGCGGGACGTTCAGCGGCGACGTGACCGCCCAGGTCTGCGAGCCCGGCTCGAACACTTCGCTCACGATCGGTGCGCCGTGCAAGTCTTGGCGCATCCCCGTCACCAGCACCCGGCCGTCTTGCATCAGCACGGCCGAGTGGCCCCTGCGAGGCTGGACCATCGCGGAGGTCGCGGACCACTTCGGGTCGAGGACCGCGGGGTACTGGACCGACGCATGGTCCCACCGCACTCGGACCGCGCAGACGCTCGACCCCGGAGGCGTGACCGCGCGCCCCCAGGGCGTCACCGGGCTGACGTCCGCTTTGCAGCCGTCGACCTCGAGCGTGGCCGCGTGCACCCGCCCGCTCGCGTCCGCGATCTCTGGAGGCGCGACCCGCAGCCGAGGCGTGCCTTCGGCGTCCAGCAGCTCGAGCGTGCTCGCCACCAGGCGCAGCCCTGCCACCTGCTCGAGCTGCACTGAGTACACGACCGCCTCGCGCTCTGGCCGCGCGTCGAACACCACATAGTCTTCGACCGCCGTGCGCGTGGCGCGCACCAGGATGGTTGCGCCGCCGGGCGTTGCGTGCTCGTAAACCACGATTCCAGAGCCCAGCGCCGCTGGAGCCGAAGTGCCCGCGCCTTCGAGACGCACACGTACCGCCACGCCGCTGGAGCGGTCCGAAAGCCGCGTCTCGCCGTTGGCATGAACGGGAAGGCGAACGTCGAGCCCCTGGCGCGCAAGGGGCTCGGCGCCGTCACCGGCTGGCACGAGCGCGTCTCCGCTTCGCGCAAACCGCTGCACGGTGCCCCGGCCGATGAACGACGAGAGCGCCGTCGGTGTCGGCCCGCGCGCAGTCACGAACCGAGCGCGGAGCGCCTCGACGCGCGCCGTGATCTCGTCCGTCGCTTCGACTGCTGCGGCGCCTTCAGGCAGGGGTTCCGGCGGCGTCGCAGCGCACGCCGTGGCAACAGCGACGGCCAGCGTGACCCCGAGGCTCCGCGTTGCGCGACCCGCACGCGCCGCGCGCCGAGCCCCTGAGTCGTTTGTCGTCATGTCGCGCATCCGCGTCCCTCGCTCGGCCGTTCCACCCCGGCCGCGTGGATCTTCACTGCCGGGGAGCGGCCGTTCAATGGACGTTTGATGGACGTTTGGGCGCCGATGTAGGTGCGCTCAGCGCACCGCGCTTGACAGCCTGTTGCTGAACGGGCTAGCAGCCTCTTCGCGGTGGCGACCCGAAGAAAAACCGGAAAATCCTCGGGCGGCGAGCCGCCGCGCCGGGGGCGCTCTCAGCTCGAGCTGGGCCTTTCCAAGCCCGAAGAGCACGCTGCGCTGCACGAGGTCACGCAAGAGAAGTACCTGAGCTACGCGCTCAGCGTCATCACCGCGCGCGCCTTGCCCGACGTGCGCGACGGCATGAAGCCGGTGCAGCGCCGCATCCTCTACACGATGTGGCAGCAGCGCATCACCGCCGACTCGAAGCACCGCAAGTGCGCCAAGGTGGTGGGCGACGTGATGGGCAACTATCACCCCCATGGCGACGCGGCGATCTACGACGCCCTGGTGCGCATGGCGCAGCCCTTCGCGCTGCGCGCGCCGCTGGTGGACGGCAGCGGCAACTTCGGCTCGCTGGACGGCGATCCCGCCGCCGCCATGCGCTACACCGAGTGCCGGCTCACGCCCATCTCGGCCGAGCTCTTGACCGAGCTCGAGCAAGACACCGTACACTTTCGGCCAAACTACGACGGCACCAAGGAAGAGCCGGTGGTCTTGCCGGCCAAGGTGCCGAACCTCTTGGTCAACGGCGCCACCGGCATCGCGGTGGGCATGGCCACCAACATTCCCCCGCACAACCTGGAAGAGGTGTGCGCCGGCGCCATTCGCTTGCTCGACGCCCTGGTCGAGAAGAAGACCCTGAGCGCGCGGGAGCTCTCGCGGACCATCAAGGGGCCAGACTTCCCCACGGGCGGGCAGATCGTCTCGAGCAACGAAGAGATCAAGCAGATCTACGAGACGGGGCACGGCACCATCAAGGTCCGCGGCACCTGGAAGGCGGCGCCGGCGGGGCGCGGCGACAAGAAGCTGTTCATCACCAGCATTCCGTATGCCGTGAACAAGGCGGTGCTGGTCGAGCGCATCGCCGAGGTGGTGACCAGCCGCAAGATGCCGCTCTTGCTCGACGTGCGCGACGTGTCCACCGACGACGTGTGCATCGAGCTGACGCTCAAGCGCGACGCCGACGAGAGCAAGGTGCTGGCGTATCTGTACAAGCAGACGCCGCTGCAGACGAACTTCGCCGTCAACCTGACGTGCCTGGTGCCCACCGAGAACCCCGAGGTGGGGCGGCCCGAGCGGCTGGATCTGGCGCAGATCCTCTGGCACTTCCTCCACTTCCGGCTCGAGGTGGTGACCCGCCGGCTGGGGCACGAGCTCTCGGCGCTCGAGCGCCGCATCCACATCCTGGAGGGGTTCGCCAAGATCTTCGACGCCCTGGACGAGATCTTGCGCATCATCAGGAAGAGCGAGGGCAAGGCCGACGCGGCCCAGAAGATCATGGCGAAGTTCGCCCTCGACGCCGAGCAGACCGACGCCATCTTGGAGCTCAAGCTCTATCGCCTGGCTCGGCTCGAGATCTTGGTCATTCAGCGCGAGCTCGACGAGAAGAAGAAGCGCGTACGCGAGATCAAGAAGCTGCTGGGCGAGGCCGACAGCCGCGGGCGCTGGGCGATGGTGAGAAGAGAGCTGGAAGAGATCGGCTCCACCTTCGGCAAGGCATCCAAGCGTCGCACCATCATCGAAGAGGCGGCGGCCGAGCCCGAGCTCACGGCGGAAGATCTGATCATTGCCGAGGACAACCACGTCCTGATCACGCGCGACGGCTGGGTGAAACGCCAGAAAGAGATCAAGGACCCGAGCTCGACGCGCCTGCGCGAGGGCGATCAGGTGCTGGCCTGCGTGGCCGGCTCCACCCGGGCAACGGTGGTCTTCTTCTCCAACTTCGGCACGGCTTACACCGCGCGCATCGCGGACGTGCCGGCCACCACCGGCTACGGCGAGCCGATCCAGAAGCTCTTCAAGTTGAAAGATCGCGAGAGCATCGTGGCAATGTTCTCGCTCGACCCCCGCCTGACCGGCGACGTGGCCGAGAAGGAAGGCTACTTCCCCGCGACCTACGCCTGCGCGGCGACCAGCGACGGCTACGCGCTGTCGTTCGGGCTCTCACCCTTCGTCGAGCCCAGCACCCGGGCCGGGCGGCGCTTCGCCAGGCCCGCGGGGGACGCCAGCGTGGTGGGCGTGATGGCCGTGGCCGGTGACGAGACCCTGGTGGCCGCCACCGCCGCGCGCCGCGCGCTGCTCTGCAAGCTGGAAGAGGTGAACTACCTCTCCGGGCCTGGCAAGGGCGTGCTGCTCATCAAGCTCGACAAGGGCGACAAGGTCGTGGGCTTCCGCGCGGTCACGAAAGAGAGCGACGGCCTGACCATGAAGACCAGCCTGGGCGGCGAGCAGAAGATCTCGCCCAGCCGGTACGAGCTCTCGAGCCGGGGCGGCAAGGGGCGCGAGGTGATGAAACGCGGCGCCCTGCTCGAGCCGGTGACCGAGCCGCCGCCGCCGCCGCCCACGTTCGAAGAAGGGGGGAGCTGAGATGGCTGGGTACTCTGCCAAAGACATCACCGTGCTCGAGGGCCTCGAGCCGGTTCGCAAGCGCCCCGGCATGTACATCGGCGGCGTGGGCAGCCCCGGACTGCACCATCTGATCTGGGAGGTGGTCGACAACTCGGTCGACGAGGCCATGAACGGCCACGCCAGCCAGATCGCCGTCACCCTGCACAAGGACGGGCAGAGCGTGACCGTGAGCGACGACGGGCGCGGCGTGCCGGTGGACATCCACCCCAAGCACAAGAAGACCGCGCTCGAGATCATCTTCTGCACCCTGCACGCCGGCGGCAAATTCGAGCACGACAACTACAAGACCGCGGGCGGCCTGCACGGCGTCGGCGCCAGCGTGGTCAACGCCCTGTCGGCGCGGCTGGTCGCCACCGTCAAGCGCGACGGCTTCGAGCACAAGATGGAGTTTCGCGCCGGCACGCCGGTCGGCAAGCTCGAGAAGGTGGGCAAGGCCCGGGGCAGCGGCACCACCGTGTTCTTCCGGCCCGACCCCGAGATCTTCCCCAAGACGGACTTCTCGCCCGAGCTGATCCGCGAGCGGCTCGAGATCGCCAGCTACCTGCACAAGGGGCTGACCGTCACCTTCGTCGACGAGACCCACGGCAAGAAGGACACCTTCCACCACCCCCAGGGGATCGCCGAGTTCCTGGGGCGGATCGTCGCCGAGCGCGGCGCGCGCGCGGTGCACGAGCAGCCCTTCACGCTTTTCCGCGAAAATGGCCTGCGCCTCGAGCTGGCGTTCCAGTGGACGGAGTCCACCGACGAGACGCTGAAGTCCTACGTCAACGGCATTCCGACCGGCTCGGGCGGCACCCACGAGCTGGGCTTCCGCGCCGGGATGGTGAAGGCGGTCCGCAACTACATCGAGACCCACAGCCTGACGCCGCGCGGGGTGACGCTCAGCGCCGAGGACATCCGCGAAGGGCTGACCGGCGTGCTCAGCGTGTTCATCGCCGATCCGCAGTTCCAGGGGCAAACCAAGGACCGGCTGAACAACCCCGAAGTTCAGGCCGCCGTCGACGGCGCGGTTCGGCCCTCGCTCGAGCAGTGGCTGAACCAGAACCGCAGCACCGCCGAGCAGATCGTGGCGCGGATCATCCTGGCGGCGCGCGCGCGCGAGGCGTCCCGCGCCGCCAGCCAGGCGGTGACACGCAAGACCGCCACCGGTGGCCGCACCATGCTGCCGGGCAAGCTCAGCGACTGCAGCGCCAGCGATCGACGCGGCACCGAGCTGTTCATCGTCGAGGGCGACAGCGCCGGGGGCAGCGCCAAGCAGGGTCGCGATCGCAACACCCAGGCCGTCTTGCCCCTGCGCGGCAAGGTGATGAACACCGAGGGCATGACCCTGGCCAAGGTGCTCGAGAACAAGGAGATCGCCGATCTGGTCACCGCCCTTGGCTGCGGGGTGGGCCAGAACTTCGACATTGGCCGGCTGCGCTACGAGCGCGTCGTGCTGCTCGCCGACGCCGACAGCGACGGCCACCACATCACCACGCTGCTGCTCACCTTCTTCTATCGCCACCTGACCGAGGTCATCCGGCAGGGCCGGCTGTTCGTGGCCGTGCCGCCGCTCTATCGCGTGGATCTCGGCAAAGAGACCTTCTGGGCGGTGGACGACGCCGACAAGGAGCGCATCGTGAAGGACAAGGCGCGGGGCAACGCCAAGCCCGAGATCACGCGCTTCAAGGGCCTGGGCGAGATGATGCCCAAGGTGCTGTGGGACACCACGCTGAACCCCAAGACCCGCCGGCTCCTGAAGATCGACATCGCCGACGTGCTGGCCACCGATCGCGTGGTCAGCGATCTGATGGGCAAAGACCCGCAGGCGCGCTTCCACTTCATCATGGATCGCGCCGATCAGGCCGACGTGTTGGACGTGTGAGCGGCGCTCGGGAGTCGGCGGCGCAGGTTCAGTCCCCGACGAGCCAGGCGCCGTCCTTCAAGTAAGCGCGCGCCGCGGCGCGGAAGCGGTCGGCCACGGCGGCTTCTTCTGCCGCGCCCTCGGGGCTCAGCACGAAGAACCGGTTGTAGTCGGCTTCGCTTCGAAACTGCTCGAGCCGCGCGAGATCTTTGGCGCGGTCGACGGGCAGCTTGCGCGGCACGATGAAGGGCTGCCCGAGCATCGCGCCCACACCGCGGTGAGTCTGCGGCTCGACGCCCTCGGTGAGCAGCAGGGCCATGGCGTAGTGCAGCGCCGAGTAGTACGCGCGGCTGACCGCGTCGTTCAACAGGCCGAGTCGCAAGAGCTCGTGGGTGGCGCGGTGAGCTTCTTCGGCGCGCGCGACCTCGGCCGCGACCTGGATCCGCCGGTTCTCGTCCGTCACACCGCCACCCCCTCGCGATCGATGTTCTCCACCAGACCCAGCTCGAGGCTGCGGAGCCGCGCCAGCTCGGCAGCCGACCAGACCAGCGGTGCGAGCGAAAGCCCGCTGCCGAGCGAGGCCTCGACGGCGAGGTCGCTCACCTCGACTTTCTCGGAGTGGGTCAGGTCGTCGACGACGACGAGCAGGTCCACGTCCGACGCTTCGTGCGCGGACCCGCGCGCATACGAGCCGAACAGGCGCACCTGGCGAAGGCGAGGCCCGAACCGCGCCTCGAGCCGCCGTCGCAGCTCGACCGCGACTTGGGGGACGCTCCGCTCGGACATGCGGCGACTATAGCAGAGGCACTGCCCACCGCCGAGTCAGCCTGCCGCCGCGCTCGGTGTCCCGAGCACCCGCTCCGGATCTTCGATCACGTCCTTGACCTGCTCGAGCGACGCCGCGCAGTAGAAGCCGTCGTTGATCCGCTCGTCGAAGCTCCAGCGCACCTCGACGGTGTCGCGCACGGCCGGCGCGCCGTCTTCGCCCACCACCACGCGCGGCCCGGTGACGCCCAGCGCGCCGAACAGGCTGACGTTGCCGTACTCGTAGAGGTGGTGGGTGACGCGGTCCAGGCCGAGGGAGCCCAGGTTCGCGACGAACAAGCTGGCGAAGAGCGGATCGGGGCGAATCATCGAGTCCGGGAGCAGGTTCACCTGATCGAGCCAGACCAAGAGGCGCAGGGCGGCCGAGAGCAGGAAGCCCGGAACGTGCACCGCGAGCTTCATCTCCTTGTCGGCGCGCTCTTCCTTGCCGGCGCGCACGCCGGAGATGCCGCCCACCAGCCGATCGACCGTGGCGGCGAAGCCCTCGTCCTTCGCGAAGGCGAACTTGCGGGTGACAATCGGCTCGTCGTCCTCGAACCCGCGCTTGGCCGCGAACGAGATGGTGACCTCGCGGCGCTGGTAGATGCGCGAGCCCGACACGAAGCGGTTCAGGCCGGAGCGGGCGTGGAGTGCCCGCGCGCAGGCCCAGATGAACAGGTGGAACAGCGTCGCCTTGGGTCGGTCCGGGCGGGCTGCGTTGAAGGCCTCGAGCCAGGCGCGTGCGCGTGCGATCTCGTAGGTGGTGTCGTGGAACACCACCGCGCCGGCCCGGGTGCGCATCAGGTAGGGCACGATCCGGCGAATCGGCGGCAGATCGCGCACCAGATCCCCGTCGGAGCGGCCGAACAGCGGCATGCCGCGCGATCATGCCCGAGGTCGAGCGCGCTGGGGGGGAAATGCGCTAGGCTGCGGGCCGCTCACCGCCATGCGCTTCGACTGCGTCCTGCTCGATTTCGACGGAACCTTCACCCTTGCGGAAGAAGAGGGCGCCCCGTTCGTCGTGGCCTATCGCGCCGATCTGGCCGAGCGCCTGGGCCGCGAGGTTGGCGCCGAATGGTGTGAGTGCGAGGCCACCGTGCGCGCGCGACCCACCGAGTACGGCTGGCTGTTTCAAGGGAAGCTGGTCGCGCCCGGCAACGCCGACCCCTACATCCGTTCGACCACCGTCGCGCGCATGCTGATGGATCGGTTCGACGCCTATCGCGACCCGGCCGAGCGCGAGCAGGCCCTTTCGGACCTCTACTTCAAGAGCTACGAGCGGTCGGCCACGGTCTTTCGGCCCGGCGCCAAGCAGGTGCTCGAGGTGCTGCTGGCTTCCGGCGTGCCCGTGTACGTGGTCACCAATTCGGGCACCGATGCGGTCACGCGCAAGGTGGAGCAGTTGCTCCCCGGCGCGGTGCGCCGGCCGATCGTGCGCGGCAACGCCAAGAAGGCCTTCATCGAGCCGCCCGGTCAGATCGACGGCGCGTTCGCGGGGCTCCCCGAGCGTCAGAGCCTCGAGGGGCTCGCGCGACCGGTGTATCTGCGCCGCGGGCGCTATTACGAGGTGTTGCGCGACATCTGGCACGAGACCGGGACCCGGCCCGAGCGCACGCTCTTGGTCGGCGACATCTACGAGCTCGATCTGGCCATGCCCTTCCACCTGGGGGTGTCGATCCACCTGATCGCCAGCGAGGTGACGCCGGACTACGAGCGGCGCTTCGTGGCCGCCCAAGAGAAGAGCGGCCTCTCCGAGAGCCTCGACGCGGTGCTCGAGCGCGTGGGGCTCTGAGTGCCACGCACGATCGCAGCGCGCGTGGGCGCGGGGGACAAGGTCCTTCTGGGGGTGGTCCACCTGCTGCCGCTGCCGGGCAGCCCACGCTTCTCCAGTCGCGCCGCTGTCCTCGAGCGGGCGCTTGCCGACGCCGCGGCGCTCGTCCGGGGCGGCCTCTGCGGCTTCGTGGTCGAGAATTTCGGCGACGCGCCGTTCTTCGGCGAGCGCGTGCCGCCCAGCACCATCGCCGAGATGACTGCGCTCACCGAGCGGCTTCGGGTGGCCGTGGGCCCCGAGCCGCTGATCGGCGTGAACGTGTTGCGCAACGACGCGCGCGCCGCCTTGGCCATCGCTGCGGCCACCGGCGCGGACTTCATCCGCGTCAACGTTCATGTCGGGGTGATGTTCACCGACCAGGGGGCGCTGGAAGGCCGCGCGGCAGACACCCTGCGCGAGCGCGGCGCGAGCCCGATCGAGATCCTGGCAGACGTGGCGGTGAAGCACGCCACGCCGCCCGCCGGGTTCGATCTGGCGCAGAGCGCCAAGGACACGGCCTATCGCGGGCTCGCCGACGGGCTGATCGTCACCGGCAGCGGAACCGGGGAGGCGACCAGCGTCGCGCGGCTATCAGCCGTGCGAACGGCCGTGCCCGATCGCCCGCTCTTGGTCGGCAGCGGCGCCACGGCCGAGACCCTGAGCGAGCTTCTGGCAATCGCCGACGGGGTGATCGTCGGCACCCACCTCAAGCGCGACGGGCGTGTGGAGCAGCCGGTGGACGCGGCGCGGGTGAGGGCGCTGGTGGGCGCGGCGCGTGCTCACGGCGCGCCGAAGTTCTGCACCCAATAGTGGGTGTACGGGCTGCCCGCCTTCTCGACGTAGCCCACGCCCAGGTCCTGGTACTCGGCCTTCATGATGTTCTGGCAGTGGCCGGGGCTGTTCATCCACTGGTCCATCGCGCCTTCGGGGGTCGGGCTGCCAGCGGCGATGTTCTCGCCGGCGGTGCTGTACTGATAGCCCGCGGCTTGCATGCGATCGAACGGCGACTTGCCCTCTAGATTGTCGTGGGCGAAGTAGGCCTTGCTCGCCATGTCGCCGGCGTGGGCGCGGGCCGTGCCACGCAACACCGCGTGCATGGCCAGGGGCGGGGCGGCGGGCTGTGGGTTGCCCCCGCAGGTGGCGCCCGCAGCGCGGTGTTGGTTCACGATCTCGAGCACCTTGCACTCGAACGCCTCGGGGCCAGTCGCCGAGCTGTCGCAGCTGCCGCCGGGGCCGCTGCCACCCCCTGCGTCGTCGTCCGACGAGCCGCAGCCAAACAGGGCGAGACACAGCAAACCGACCACTTTCGAGCGCATCGCCCAAGGGTACACCAGGCGCGGCCATGCGCCGAGGCCGGCCGCGGGTGCGGCCACCCGGGCGCCCTCGGGAGCGAAACCAGAAAATGCTAGAACGCTGCGGCCATGGATCCCAAGGGCAGCGCAGACCTCGAGCTCTGGACCCGGCTCGCGCGAGCCGAGCTTCGTGACAAGGACCCCGAGACGCTGGTGTGGCACACGCCGGAAGGCCTCGACGTGAGGCCGCTGTACACCCGAAGGGACGTCGAGGGGCTCGACTTTGCCGATAGCATCCCGGGCGACTTCCCCTTCGTCCGCGGCCCGAAGGCGACGATGTACGCCGGGCGCCCGTGGACCATCCGGCAGTACGCCGGGTTCTCGACGGCCGAAGAGTCGAATGCGTTCTACCGGCGCGGCCTGGCCGGAGGCCAGAAGGGCCTGAGCGTGGCCTTCGATCTGGCCACCCACCGCGGCTACGACAGCGATCACCCACGCGTGCTGGGCGACGTGGGCAAGGCGGGCGTCGCGATCGACACCGTCGAAGACATGAAGATCTTGTTCGACGGCATCCCGCTCCGCGAGATGAGCGTGTCGATGACCATGAACGGGGCGGTGCTACCGGTCTTGGCCATGTTCGTCGTGGCCGGCGAAGAGCAGGGCGTGAAGCAGGCCGAGCTGACCGGGACCATTCAGAACGACATCCTGAAAGAGTTCATGGTCCGCAACACGTACATCTATCCGCCGGCGCCTTCGATGCGCATCGTGGCGGACGTGATCGAGCACACCGCGCTGCACATGCCCAAGTTCAACTCGATCTCGATCTCGGGCTACCACATGCAAGAGGCCGGCGCGACCTGCGATCTGGAGCTGGCCTTCACGCTGGCCGACGGTCTCGAGTACGTGCGCGCCGCGCTCGGCAAGGGTCTCGACATCGACAGCTTCGCACCGCGGCTGTCGTTCTTCTTCGGCATCGGCATGAGCTTCTACATGGAGGTGGCCAAGCTTCGGGCCGCGCGCCTGCTCTGGGCCACCCTGCTGAAGCGGCACTTCGCGCCGAAGAAGGTTGACTCGCTGATGCTGCGCACCCACTGCCAGACCAGCGGAGTCAGCCTGACCGAGCAAGATCCACACAACAACGTGATCCGCACCACCATCGAGGCCATGGCCGCGGTGATGGGCGGCACCCAGAGCTTGCACACCAACTCGTTCGACGAGGCGATGGCGCTGCCCAGCGACTTTGCCGCGCGCATTGCACGCAATACCCAGCTGGTGATCCAGCACGAGACCGGGATCCCCCGGGTGGTGGACCCCTGGGCGGGCAGCTATTTCATGGAGAATCTGACCCACGCCTTGGCGCGCAAGGCCGAGGGCCTCATCGACGAGGTCGAGAAGCTGGGCGGCATGACCCGGGCGGTCGAAGCCGGCATGCCCAAGCTGCGCATCGAAGACGCCGCCGCTCGGCGCCAGGCCCGGATCGACCGCGGCACCGACGTGATCGTGGGAGTGAACAAGTACCAAGCCCAGAGCGTCGAGCCGGTCGAGGTGCGGGTGGTGGACAACAGCGCGGTGCGCGCGTCGCAGGTCGCGCGGCTCGAGCAGATCCGCGCCACGCGCGACGGCAAGGCCGTGGACGTCGCGCTCGCTGCGCTCAGGGCTGCGGCGCAGAGCGGGGCAGGCAACCTGCTCGAGCTCAGCATTGCGGCCGCGCGGGCCCGGGCCACCGTGGGCGAGATCTCGGGGGCGCTCGAGGCAGCGTGGGGGCGGCACCAGGCCGAGACCCGGAGCATTGCGGGCGTGTACGGCAGCTTCTATCAAGGCGACGCCCAGTGGGGCGCGCTGCGCGAGCGCATCGAGGGTTTCCTGAAGGCCGAGGGCCGGCGGCCCCGCATCTTGGTGGCGAAGATGGGGCAAGATGGCCACGACCGCGGCGCGAAGCTGATCGCGACCGCGTTCGCCGACGCCGGCTTCGACGTGGACGTGGGGCCGCTGTTCCAGACGCCGGCCGAGGTCGCCCGGCAGGCGGTAGAGAACGACGTGCACGCGGTCGGCGTCTCGACCCAGGCGGCCGGTCACCTGACGCTGGTGCCCGAGCTGGTGGCCGAGCTCCGCAAGGCAGGGGCCGGCGACGTGGCCGTGGTCTGTGGGGGGGTGATCCCCGCGCAGGACTACCCGGCGCTAGAGGCGGCCGGTGTCGCCGCCGTCTTCGGTCCCGGCACGCCGGTACCGGTCTCGGCCGCCAAGGTCATCGAAGTGATCGAGGCACGACGAGCGCGGTGATGCCGTGACCGCCGACGAGATCGAGAGGCTCGCTCGCGGTGTGCTGGCCAGCGACCGTCGGGCGCTGGGCAAGGCCATCACCCTGGTGGAATCGAGCCGGGCGGATCACCAGGCGGCCGCGCAAAGGCTGCTCGAGAGCGTCTTGCCGAGCACGGGCGGTGCGGCCCGGCTGGGGGTGAGCGGCGTGCCCGGCGCCGGCAAGAGCACCTTCATCGAGGCACTGGGTCTGTACCTGATCGGCGCCGGTCGCCGCGTCGCGGTGCTGGCGGTGGATCCGTCCAGCGCCGTCACGGGGGGCAGCATCTTGGGCGACAAGACCCGCATGCCCCGGCTCGCGGCGGCGGACGCCGCGTTCATCCGGCCTAGCCCCGCCGGGGGCGCGCTGGGGGGCGTCGCGCGGCACACCCGCGAGGCGCTGCTGCTGTGCGAGGCCGCAGGGTTCGACGTGGTGCTGGTCGAGACGGTGGGCGTGGGGCAGAGCGAGCACATCGTGTCGAGCATGGTCGACACGTTCTTGCTGCTCGCGCTGGCGGGGGCGGGGGACGAGCTCCAGGGGATCAAGCGCGGCATCTTGGAGCTGGTGGACGTCATCGCCATCAACAAGGCCGACGGTGCAGAGCGCGAGCGGGCCGAGCGCACGGCCGTCGAGTACAAGAGCGCGCTTCGGCTCTTGCGCGGCGACGACGCCCCATGGGTGCCGCGGGTGACCACTGTCAGCGCGCTCGAAGCTCGGGGCATCGACCGCGTGTGGGCGCTGGTAGAAGAGCATCGGAGCTTCCTCGCGGCCAGCGGCCAGCTCACCGAGCGGCGCAGCGCTCAGCGCAAGCGCTGGCTGTCCAGCCTGGTGCGCGAAGCGCTCGAAGCCGAGCTGTGGTCGACCCCGGGCGTGCAGCGCGAGGCGCCCGGCATCGAAGCGCTGGTCCAGAGCGGAGCGATCACCCCCACCGAGGGTGCGCGCCGGCTTCTCGCGACATTCCGCCAGCGCTGAGGGGGGGACCATGCTGCTCTTCGCCTACGACGGCAGCCTGAACGGGGACTTCGTCGCGCACTATGCCGTGCGCTGTGCCGCAGCGTCGGCCGACAAGGCCCTCTGGCTGGTGCACGTGCACGAAGGTGACGTGCACGTTGGCGATCGGATCCAGCGCATCGAGAGCGAGTGTCGCGTCGCCGGCGTGACACTCGAGGTCGAGCTGGTGCCGCAGAGGGGCCGGGGCGTTGCCGCGCTGATCCTCGAACGTGCAGAGCGGGAACGGAGCGCGTTGCTGATGGCCGGCACCCGACTGCGGCCCCGGAACCTGGCCTATCTGGCGCGGACCGTCAGCGCAGACCTCTTTGCCCACGCGCCCTGCGCGGTGGCCGCCCTCCGAGTGGTGCACCCGGGAACGCTGGGCCACCCCGAGCGGGTGCTCTTGCCCCTGGCCGGGCATCCACGGGGCGCCTCGGGCGCGCTGCCCCTGCTCAGCCGGCTGGGGGCGGGGCTCTCTCACCTGCACGTGCTGTTCGTGCGCCAGGTCTCGCACCTCAGGTTTCGCAGCCTGAACGCCGCCTCGGCCGAGCGGCTCTTGGCCGAGGGGCGGGGTTTCGTGCGCCGCGTCGAGCACGAGCTGCGGCGCGAGCTCTGCGAGCGACACTTCGCGATGGATGCCAGCGTGGTGGTGTCCGACGACGTGCCGAAAGAAATCCTGGTGCAGGCCGGTCGGCACCGTTCGCGCTTGATCTGCCTCGGCGCCAGCGAGCGTTCGATGCCGCAGCGATTGGTGTACGGCAACCCCATCGAGCAGGTGTTGCGCGACGCGCCGTGTGACGTGGCGGTGGTGCGGAGCGCGCGGTGACGCGCCAGATCCACAGCCTGGACCCGGACGAAGCGTTCGCCCTTTTGGCCAGCTCGGCCCAGGGGCTCGGCGACGACGTGGCACGCGCGCGACTGATCGAGCACGGCCCGAACGTGCTCAGCGCCCCCCCCAGGCACCACCTTCTGCGCACGGCGCTGAAACAAGTCGCGAACCTGTTCTGCCTGCTGCTCTTGGTCTCGTCGGCGCTCTGCTTCGTTGCCGATCGGATGCAACCCGGCGAGGGCATGGCCGTGCTGGGCTGGGCGCTCTTGGGCGTGGCGGTGTTGAACGCGCTCTTCAGCTTCGCGCAAGAGCTTCGGGCCGAGCGGGCGATGCAGGCGCTGGCCCGGCTCTTGCCCCGAGAAATCACCGTGCGGCGTGCCGGGCGCGAGCAGCGGGTCGCGGTTGCCGAGCTGGTGATTGGCGACGTGATCGTGCTCGCCGAGGGCGACCAGATCCCCGCCGACGCTCGGGTGGTCGCCGCGAACGGCCTCTTGGTCAACAACGCGCCGCTCACCGGCGAGAGTCGGCACGTGAGCCTGGTGGCCCAGGCGGCGACCGCCGGAAGACTGGTCGATGCCGCGAACATCGCGTTCGCGGGCTGCAGCGTGCTGCGTGGCTCGGGCGAGGCGCTGGTGTTCGCCACCGGCCGGCGCTCCGAGTTCGGCAAGGTCGCGGCGCTCAGCGTGTCGGTGCGGCGCCCGCCCACGCCGCTCGAGAGCGAGATCGCTCGCACCGTGCGGGTCGTGACGGTCATCGCAGTGGGCATGGGGCTCGCGTTCTTCGCCTACGGGGCCGCCGCCGGGCGGCCGCTGTGGACCAACGTGGTGTTCATGCTGGGCATCATCGTGGCCAACGTCCCCGAGGGGCTCTTGCCCACGCTGACCCTGGCCCTGGCCATGGGCGGCCTGCGGCTGGCCAAGAAGAAGGTGTTGGTCAAGAGCCTGAACGCCGTCGAGGCGCTCGGCGCGGTGGAGGTGATCTGCACCGACAAGACGGGCACCTTGACGAAGAACGCGCTCAGCGTGGCCGTCGTGGTGGGGGCGGGCGGCGAAGTGCTGGCCGACGAGCGCGCTCGCGCCGTGCTGGAAGCCGCCGTCGGCGCGTCGGAGCTCCACCTTCAGGGCGGAACGTTCACCGGAGATCCGCTCGACGTGGCTGCGGCGACCGCGCTCTCGAGGGGCGGAGGCGCTCCGGAGCAGGTTGCCGGCAGCATCGTGCGGCACTTGCCGTTCGACGTTGCGCTGCGCCGCGCGGCCAGCGTCGTGCAGCTCGAGGGGCAGGCGCGGTTCGTGATCAAGGGGGCGTGGGAGGTGGTCCGACCGCACCTGGCGCGCATCGCGTGTGGCGCCGGCGCCGAGCCGGCCGACGAGCCACGCCTGCGCGCGGCCGACGACGCGGTTCACCGCCTGGCGTCCCAGGCGCTGCGGGTGATCGCCGTCGCGTGTCGCGGCCTCTCGGCCGAAGAGGCCGACGCGCGCGAGCCCGAGCTCGACGACCAGCTGACCCTCCTCGGGTTCTTGTGCCTGGAAGATCCATTGCGCGACGGCGTGCCGGGTGCCGTCGAGCGCTGTCACGCGGCCGGCGTGCAGGTCTTGTTGGTCACCGGGGATCACCCCGACACCGCGCGCGCCATCGCCGAGCGGGCGCGCATTCTCGAAGCAGGGTCCTCAGCTGCGGCCGTGTGCACCGGCGAAGCCCTGGCGGGCTTTCACCAAGACGAGCTGGTCGAGGTCTTGCGTGCGGGGACCCGCGTCTTCGCGCGCACCACCCCCGAGCAGAAGCTCGCCATCGTGGCTGCCCTGAAGCGAATGGGCCGAACCGTGGCGATGACCGGCGACGGCGTGAACGACGCGCCGGCGCTGCGGGCGGCAGACGTGGGGGTGGCGATGGGCATCGCCGGCACCGAGGTGGCGCGGGAGGCCGCCCAGATCGTGCTGATGGACGACGATTTCTCGAGCATCGTGGCGGGGATCGAAGAGGGGCGCGCGGTGTTCTCGAACGTGCAGAAGTTCACGAGCTACGTGCTCGCCAGCAACGTGCCCGAAATCGTCCCGTTCTTGGCCTTCGTGGTGCTCCCGGTGCCGCTCGGGCTGACGGTGATCCAGATCCTGACCATCGACCTGGGGACCGACCTGATCCCCGCCATCGGCCTCGGACAAGAGCCGCCGGATGGCGAGGCCATGAAGCGCAAGCCGCGCGGCGCCCAGGGGCGACTGCTCAGCCGATCGTTGCTCGTGCGCAGCTACCTGTTCTTGGGCATGGTCCAGGCGCTCTGGGCCATGGCCATGTTCTTCACCGTGCTCGTCGCCGGCGGCTGGCGCTTCGGCGAGATCCCGAGCGCCAGCGACCCCCTGTATCGCGGGGCGACCGGCATCACGCTGGTCAGCGTGATCTTCGTGCAGATCGCCAACCTGGTGGGGCGGCGTTTCGAGTCCCGCTCGGGGCTCGATCGCGGTCTGCTCACGAACCCGTTCTTCGTGGTCGGTGTGGGCCTCGAGCTGGCCTTCGCCTGGGCGGTGCTGCACTTCGCGCCGCTGGCCAGCGCCCTGGGCACCGGGCCGGTCGCCCCGATGTTCGTGGCGCTGGCCGCCCTGGGCTGCCCGCTGTTCTGGGCGGTCGACTTCGCCGCGAAGCGGCTCAGAGCCCGAGCAGCGTCTTAGCCTTGGCCACGTCGGCGGCCGCCGTGTCCAAGTTGGTCTTGGCCTCGGGCGGGTTGTGGGCGCCCATCGAGTTCTCGGACACGACGGTGAACTCCCACCAGAGCAGCGCCCGCATGAACAGCTGCTTCGCCTCTTTGAGCTTCTGTGGGTCGAATGTGGTGTCGGTGGCCAGTGCCTCGATCTTGGTCAGCACCTGGTCGAGACCCTGCTCGACGGCCTTGGCCTGGGCAGAAGTCTGGTCTTGGTACCCCTTCATGGTCTGCACGCGCGTGGCCCAGTCGCTGAGGTGGCACTTCGAGCAGATGGTCTCGGGGGACTTGAAGGGCGACGTGGCGAAGTGATTGACGGTGTTGCCGCTCTTGCTCATGTGGCAATCCGCGCACGAGACCTCGGCGTTGTAGTGCTTGCTGTCCCAGTAGAACTCGGTCTCTGGGTGCTGCGCCTTGATGCCGGGCAGGCCGGTGCCCGAGTGCTTCCAGTCCTGGATGGTGTTGTACTTGACCAGGTAGTACTGCTCGAGGTCCTTCAGCTTGCGCCAGGGGAAGTCGTCGCGAAGGATGCCCTTGTCCTTGTCGATGCCCGGCCCGCAGACGTATTCGACGTGGCACTGTGCACAGGTGAGAGTGCCCGCCAGGCGCTTGGCGGAGTAGGTGAGCTTCCCGTCGGGGGCCTTCTCGTTCATCTTCGCAAAGAGCTCGGCGGGCGTCTTCGGGTAGTAGTTCAGCGTCGGCGAATAGGGGTCCGTTCCGCGCTCCATGATGGACGCGATCATCGCCTTGCGGACCAGGCGGAACCCGCCGCCATGCGGATCGTGGCAGTGCGTGCAGCCGGTGCCGTAGTCGAGGGTCTCGCCCCAGTTGGCCGTGATCGACTGGATGGCCTGGTCCCAGGTCGTCGCCAAACTGAACGGATATTGCCCGCGCCGCTGCTCGTTGAAGTAGTACGTGACGGGCGTGCTCTTGCACTGCAAGCACGCCGTGTTCTGCTTTCGCAGGATCTCGCGGTGGTCTTTCAGCGCGAACGCGTGCGCGCGCTCCTCGTTGTATTCGAGCGTGAAGCCGTGGCCGCCCATCAGGTGCTTGTAGGCGGGGAATTCGGCGTATTTCGAGGTCTTGATCGAGCCGCCGTAGCTGCCCGCCTTCACCGTGTCGCTGTGCAAGAAGGTCGAAGCATGGTCCTGGTGGCAGGTGCCGCAGAGCTTGACCGCGAAGTCGACCTTGGCCTTCACCTGGCCGGGATTCGCCTGGTGTGCCAGCGCGCCTTGATGGCAGCTGAGGCAGCCTTGCTCGAGCTTGGCGTGGGCGCCCGCAGCCATCTTCTGCTCGAGCGTGCCGTGGCAGTTGCCGCACGCTTGGGTGCCCGCGTCTCCGCCGTCGGTGCTCGCGTCGGCGCTGGCGTCGCCGCCCGCGTCGGCCCCCGAAGAGCCGGCCGCCCCGCCTGAGCTGGTCCCACCCGCTCCCGCCGACCCGCCGGTTGCCCCGCCGGTGCCGCCCCCACCCGCCGCCGACTTCGAGTCTTCATCGCCGCAGGCGCCGAGCAGCCCCAGCGCCACGAGCGCGGGCGACAGTCTTCTCAGGGTGGCGGTGGGTTTGCGACAGGGCTTCATGGCGACCTCCGGATCGGCGAGCAGAGCCCCCAGGTTAGCTCGTAGCGAGCGCGAAGCGATCGAGCTCCAAGACGCCGGCTGATGGCCGTCATCGCAGCGTTTGCGCGCGCCGGCGCGCCGGACGACTTCGCGCGCAACGTTTGCCAGATGTCCCGCGTCAGCCCGCGATGGCGTCGAACGCCGCGATCACTTCCGGCGGCGCCTGCACCAGCTCGATCAACACCCCCTCGCCGCCAAGCGGTGACTCGGCGTTGCCCTTGGGGTGGATGAAGCAGATGTCGTGGCCTGCGGCGCCCGCGCGAATCCCGCCGGGGGTGAAGCGAACGCCTTGGGCCGAGAGCCACTGCACGGCCTTCGGCAGGTCGTCGATCCACAGCCCGATGTGGTTCAGCGGCACCTCGTGCACCGCCGGCTTCTTCTCGGGATCGATGGGCTGCATCAGATCGATCTCGACGCGGAACGGACCGACGCCCGCCGCGGTGATGTCCTCGTCCACGTTCTCGCGCTCCATGCGCTTCTCGGCCACCAGCGGCAGGCCCAGCGTGTCGAGCCAGAGCTTCCTGAGCGCGCTCTTGTCGCGGGCGCCGATGGCCACCTGCTGCACGCCCAGCACGCGGAACGGTCGCGGCGACATCACGGGGCTCGGAACTGGAGGCCGAGCTGCAGCTCGAGGTTCGAGTGGATGCTTCGCAAGATGCCGGTGGTGATGCCGGCGTCCAGGTACAGCCCGACCATCTTGGCGAAGTCGTACTGCGGGCCAGCCGCCAGGTGGAAGAGCACGTCCTTCTTGTACTCCGGGTCGTTGAGCTTCCAATCGGCGCTGCCGCGCCCGCCCTCGAGCTCGACGCCCAGCGCCGGTTCGATGAAGATCTTGAACGCCGAGTCCGCCATCGTGTAGACGCGGAGGCCCGCGCCGAAGATCAGCACAGGTTTGGTGTCGGTCTTCTTCTCGGGCTGCAGGCCGAACCGACCGAAGGCAAAGGGCTCGATCGAGTCGATGGGGGCGAAGCTGACCGCGACCTCGGCGGCCAGCGGCGACGGGTGGCCGCAGAACTTCTGCTGGTCCTTCACCGTCTTGTCCTGATCGAAGTCGTTGCAGAAGGGTGACTGGTCGTAGCGGAACACCATGCGATAGCCGCCCACCAGGCCGGCGCGGATGCCGAACTGTCGCCCGTGTCCGTAGGCGCTGTCGCTCTTGGCCTTGGCTTCGGCTTCGTCCAGCGCCGCGCTGGTCGCCTTCGGTTCGCTCGTGCCCGCCTCGGCCGCTTCCTTCGCAGCGGCGGCGGCCGGCTTCTCGGCCTTCGGCTCGGCCTTCGGTTCGGCGCCCTTCGGCGCGTCGGTGCCGGTCGGTTCCGGAGCCGCCGGCGTTGCTTCTTGTGCCAGGCAAAGACCCGTGACGGTCAGCCCGCACACCACCCCCAGCACCTGCAGGTATCGCATGGCCGGCGAGCATAGAGCATGCGCGTGGCCCGCGTCGACGGCTGGCGGGCGCCGATCAACGACCGGGTTTGGCGACGGTCGCCGAGCCCCGGGCCGTGCCCGCCTCGGTCCAGCCGCGCTCGGCGCCGAGAGCAGCCCAGCGCAGCTCGGCCTTGGTCGCGCCCGCGGTGGCGGTGACCTCGGTGCCGCCCGGGCCCGGGAGCTGCAGGCTGGGCTCTTGAGCCAGCTTCTTCAGGGTGGCCTGGTCGGTGGTCAGGGCGGCGATGCCCAGCGCGGCGAACAGCGGCACGATGCCCGCGGGAATGTGCTCGGCGACGACGGCGCGAAGCGCACCGAGCTCGGAGGCGTGGCGCGCTGCCCAGCGGACGGCGTCCAGGCTCGACAGCAGCATGGCGCTCGGGCCCGTGGGCAGGGCGCGCTCTTTGATCACCGCCAGCGTGATCGGGCCACTCCAACCGACGGGCGGCGGCACCGTGGATGCGCCAGCCTTGCCACCATCGCCGTCGGCCTTGCCCTTCGCCTTGGCCTTCCGGACGATGAGCACGTCGTCGGTCGGCAGCGTGCGCGGCACCGTGACTCGCACCGGGCGCTTGAACGAGCGCGGATCGCCCACCGTGCCCGATGCCACTGCGTACGCAATGGTCTCGGCAGAGGCGACCACGAAGCGCCGGTCCAGCGGTGCGCTGGGTTCGGGATCGCAGGTTCGCAGTGACACGCCCCCCGCCGGCGGCGGGTAGAGCTCACCCGTCACCAGGCGCTGGTCGGGCTCGATCAAGCGCGCGCCGGTGGCGATCAGGTCGACCAGCGCGCCCGAGTGCGCCAGGACCTCGAGCGCTTGTCGCGATGGGGGCGCGATCAGAAGGTCCAGACGAGGCGGCACGCGCTTGCTCTTGAGCAGGGCGGCGGCAGCCAAGAGGTCGCGCAGCGACGCGCCGGCCAGCGGATCCACGGCCGAAAGGTCGACGCTGATCACGTCGTCGCAGGGGGCACCGGGATCGGGCACCAGGCTGCGATGGGCCTTCGACCGCCGCTGGTCGCGCAGGTAGACCTCCGTCTTCTCGTCGCTGACGAACACCGCCGCCGTCGCACCCAGGTGCGGACCCAGCGCGGCGAGCACCGCGCGGTCGGGGACCGACAAAAGGCGCGCGCTTGGCCCGGCGAACTCGACGACCACCGGCGCCTGGTGCTCGCGATCGACCCGCTGGATGGTGTCGCCGAGGCCGCGGCGCACCAGCTCGAGCGCGACGTCACGCACGCACACGAACGGGCGAATCCTTCCCGACAAGAGGACCTGCACGCTGCGCGGGGGCCGCAGCCAGATCGCGCCGGTGGCCAGCGCCTCGGCGAGCTGCGACGGAGCTGCCACCAAGGTGAGCATGCCCGCGCCGCCCACGGCTGCGAGCCGCGGCTCGTCGGTCAGGGCAAGGCGTGCGGGGCTGCCGAAGCGTTCCAGGTGCACCGGCGCCGGGAACCCGATGCCCGGGCGCGACAGCAAGAGGCCGGTGCCCAGCGCGGCGCGCATCACGCGATCGCCGGCGGTCTCGGCGCCGTCGGTGGTCACGCAGCGCGTGTCGTACGCCACCGCGACCTCGACCGCGCACTTCTTCATGCCGGCGTTCAGAGCCTCGCCAAGGACGCGTTGCGGTTCGCGCGCCAGGATGACCTGGTCGACCTTCACGCGTACCAGTTCGCCCTTGAGCTCTGGATCGTCGGCCCGTCCGGCGAGGACCTTCTGTGTCATTGTGCGGGGCGGATCCCCCGCTCGCGCACGCATGGGCTTCGACTACCTATCGAGCGAGCAAGTTCAACACTCGAAGCCACACGCCTCGAGAGGGACGGGAAGGTAGCCGCTCGCCATCGGGGGGGTCAAGGACGGTCAGCGGGCAGATCTCCTTGGTGGACATCCCCCAGCCGGCGTCAGGGTGCAAGCCCCATGGCGGCACGGGGACCCGACCTCAAAGATCCCGGGATTTGTGCCTCGCGGCCCGGTGGCCGCCGGCTGTTCGGCCCGCCGCCGGGGCCGGGCCTGGGCCTTGGGTCGGCCCCCCGCCCCCGCAGAAACATTCACTCGCGGGGGCCAAAGAAAGTACGATTTGCCCCATGTTCAAGCAGGCCTTGCAGGGCATGGTCGACGGGGTGGAGGGCGGCATGGCCGGCCTTCTGATGGACTTCGAAGGCATTCCGCTCGAGAGCTATGCCAAGGGCGACTCGCCGTTCGACATCGAGACCGTGGGGGCCGAGGTGAGCGTGGTGGTCAAGGCCATCCAGCGCGCCTCCGAGATGCTCGACGCGGGCGACACACGCGAGGTGGCCTTCAAGAGCGCGAAGATGGTCACGCTGATCCGCGTGCTCAACGAGAACTATTTCGTCGCGATCACCATGTCGCCCGACGGAAACCTCGGCAAGGGCCGCTTCTTGCTGCGAGTGGCGGCGCCCAAGTTGGTCGAAGAGCTGGGCTGAGCGGCATGACGACGCGCTCGCGTCGAGGAGCACCAGCGGTCAAGGGGCGGCGTTCGCCCGCGCCGCGCGTGCCACCTCGCCGCCGCAAGCTGGGCGCTCGGGTCGAGCGCATCTTGGTGCTGAGCGGGCCCAACCTCGATCGGTTGGGCCGTCGCCAGCCCGAGGTCTATGGCACCACCACGCTGGCGCAGATCCACGAGCGGCTGTCGGCGGCGGCGCGCGAGCTGGGCGTTCAGCTGATCTGCCGCCAGAGCAACCACGAAGGCCAGCTGATCGACTGGATCAACTCGGCCGACGACGACGGCGTTTCGGGGATCGTGATCAACCCGGGCGCCCTCACGCACACGTCCTACGCGCTCTACGACTCGCTGGCCGGCGCAGCGCAACCGGCCGTCGAAGTCCACCTGACGAACCCCGAAGCGCGGGAGCCGTTCCGGCACAAGTCGTGCGTGGCCCCCGCCTGTGTCGGCCGGGTGTGCGGCTTCGGAGCGGACTCTTACCTGCTGGCGCTCCGCGGCCTGGTCGATCGGCTGCGCGCGCCGCGCTGAGTCGGGGCGCCGCACGGCGTCACGCCCGAAGGGGCGGCGCGAAAGGCGCTTCGCGGAGTGACCAGCAAATGACGCGCTTTACGCGGTTCTTGCTCTCGGAGTAGCGTCGCGCGCGATGGACCTCCCGCTGAAGCAGATCAAGAACCTGCTCAAGACGCTCGAAGACGGCGGCGCTTCCGAGTTCGAGTACGAAGACGAGAAGGTGCGCGTGCGCGTCTCGATGGCGCGCGGCGCCCCGATCGTCAGCGCGGTGCATGCGCCACAAGTCACCGTGGCCGCCGCCCCGGCGCACGCCGCGGCGAAAGAGGAAAAGGGCGACCCGAGCGTGGTGTTCATCACCTCGCCGTTCGTCGGCACGTTCTACCGCGCGCCCGCGCCCGACGCCGACCCGTTCGTCGAGGCCGGCGGCGCGGTCAAGAAGGGCCAGACGCTGTGCATCGTCGAGGCGATGAAGCTGATGAACGAAATCGAGGCCGAGTTCCCCGGGACCATCCTCGAGGTTCTGGTCGAGAACGGTCAGAGCGTGGAGTTCGGACAGAAGCTCTTCAAGCTGAAGAAGAGCTGAGCCATGTTCCGCAAGGTCCTCATCGCCAACCGCGGCGAGATCGCGATGCGCGTGATTCGCGCGTGCCGCGAGCTCGACGTCAGGACCGTGGCGGTGCACTCCGAGGTCGACTCGAAGGCGCTCCACGTGCGCTTCGCCGACGAAGCGGTGTGCATCGGTCCGGCGCCGGCCGCCCAGAGCTATCTCAACGTTCCTGCCATCATCAGCGCCGCCGAGATCACCGGCGCCGACGCCATCCACCCCGGCTATGGCTTCCTCTCCGAGAACTCCGAGTTCGCGCAGATCGTGGCGCGCTGCGGCCTGACCTTCATCGGACCCAGGCCCGAGGCGATGAAGCAGTGGGGTGACAAGCTCACCGGGCGCGAAGCCGCCCGCAAGTTCGGGCTGCCGCTCTTGCCGGGTAGCGAAGCGCTGACCAGCGCCAGCCACGCCGAGAGCGAGGCCAAGCGGGTGGGGCTGCCGGTGATGATGAAGGCCCGGGGCGGCGGCGGCGGGCGCGGAATGCGCATCGTGCGCAAGCTTTCCGAGGTCCGGCGCGCGTTCGAGAGCTGCACGGCCGAGGCCATGGCCAGCTTCAAGAACCCCGAGCTCTACCTGGAGCGCTTCGTCGAGCGGCCGCGTCACATCGAGTTTCAGGCCCTGGCCGACGACCACGGCCAGGTCTGGACGATGGGCGAGCGCGAGTGCTCGCTGCAGCGCCGAAACCAGAAGCTGGTGGAAGAGTCCCCCAGCCGGGCCATGAGCGAGAAGCTGCGCTCGGAGATGGGCGAGCGCATCCGCAAGGCCATTCGCGAGACCGGCTACACCAGCCTGGGCACGCTCGAGTTCTTGATGGACGAGGACAAGAGCCTCTACTTCATGGAGATGAACACCCGCGTGCAGGTCGAGCACCCGGTGACCGAGCTGGTGACCGGCGTCGATCTGGTGGTCGAGCAGCTGCGCGTGGCCGCCGGCGAGAAGCTGGAGCTCCCCGACACCCGCCCGTGGAAGTTCCGCGGGCACGCGCTCGAGTGCCGAATCATGGCCGAGGACCCGGAGACCTTCGCGCCTTGGCCGGGGCTCATCACCGAGTACCACCCGCCGGGCGGTGGCGGCGTGCGGGTCGACTCGGGCATCTACGGCGGGTGGACCGTGCCGCAGCACTACGACTCGCTCTTGGCCAAGGTGATCGTGCACGCCCCGACCCGGGAGCAGGCCATCGTGCGCATGGACCGCGCGCTCGACGAGTTCATCATCGGTGGGATCCGGACCAACATCGACTTTCACAAGCGCCTTCTGGCCGATCCCGAGGTACGCGAGGGCCGCATGACCACCCGCACCGTCGAGCGCATCATGGAACAGCGCAAGCGCGAGCGAGCGTGAGGGGCCAGGATGTCGAGCGAGCTCGCCGCGCGGGTCCTCTCCGGGGAAACCCGGGCCGCCGCGCGCGCGTGCCGCGCCGTCGATGATCGCCTGCCCGGTCATCGCGAGCTGATGAAGGAGCTGTATCCGCACAGCCGCGGGGCCTGGGTGATTGGCGTGACCGGGACCCCGGGCGCAGGCAAGAGCACGCTCACCGATCAGCTGATCGGGCGATTCCGCGCCGCGGGCGGCCGCGTGGGCGTGGTGGCGGTGGACCCGACCAGCCCGTTCACGGGCGGCGCCATCCTGGGCGACCGCATCCGCATGCAACGCCACTTCGAAGATCCCGACGTCTTCATTCGCTCGGTGGCGACGCGCGGTGCCCTGGGCGGCCTCTCACGCTCGACCAGCGACATCAGTCGCATCCTGGACGCCTGGGGCGCCCAGGTGGTGATTGTCGAGACGGTGGGCGTGGGGCAAGACGAGCTCGAGGTCACCCGCATGGCGCACACCACGCTGGTGGTCATGGCGCCTGGGTTGGGCGACGACGTGCAGGCCATCAAGGCGGGGATCTTGGAGTGCGCGGACGTGTTCGCCGTCAACAAAGCCGACCGCGACGGCGCCGACGCCACGGTGCGCGATCTCGAGGTGATGCTGGCGCTGAGCGGCGACATCTATTCGGTGGCGGCGGCGAAGGGGCGCGGTCACAGCGCGGTCACCGTGGGCGCTCATGCCGAAGCCGGGGCCCGCGGCTCGGGCTGGACGCCGGCGGTCGTGAAGACCAGCGCGACGCGCGGACAGGGAATCGAGGAGCTGGAAGGAAGGCTGCGCGAGCACTCTGCCTGGCAAAAGAGCGAGGCCGGGCGGGCGCGCCGCACCGAGCGCCTGCATTTGCAGATGCTCACCTTCTTGCGCGACGCGCTGGCAGAGGAAGCCGCGGCCGAGCTCGGCGCCGAGATCGAGGCGGCCGCCCAGGCCGTGGCGCGGCTCGAGACCGACCCGTACACCGCCTCGGAAGAGCTGATCGCCAAGTTCCGCGCGCGCGCCTGAGCGGATATCATGGCCGCCACATGGCCGAGCTGGTCCCGTATCCGTTCGCGCGGCTCATCACCCGCGCCTTCGCCGAGCTCGAGCGGGAGCAGGCCCTCTTCCACCTGCCGGCGAAGAAGATCGTGCGGGGCCTGCCCGGCAAGGATCTGTCCGTCGACTTCCACGGCCATGCCGCTTCGACCCCGCTGGGCCCCGCCGCCGGCCCCCACTCGCAGCTGGCGCAGAACATCGTGCTGTCGTTCCTGGGCGGCGGGCGCATCTTCGAGCTGAAGACGGTGCAGATCATGGACCGCCTCGAGATCCCGCGGCCGTGCATCGACGCCCAGACCATCGGTTACAACGTCGAGTGGTCGCAAGAGCTGACACTCGAGCAGTCGCTCGAGGAATACGTCAAGGCCTCGATGCTCATCGAGATCCTGATCGCCAGCGGCAGGCTCGAGCTCTTGCCGGGATTCGAGCGCGTGGTGTTCGACATGAGCGTGGGCTACGACCTGGCGGGCATCCAGAGCGAGCGCGTGCAGGCCTTCTTGCACGGCATGCTGGATGCCTCGGCGGTGGTCGAACGCCTGCGCCGTCAGATCCCGCCGGCGTTCGCCCGGTATCGCGAGCTCGACTTCCGCACGCGCATCTCGGACACGCTCACCCTCTCGACCTTCCACGGCTGCCCCCCGGACGAGATCGAGCGCATCTCGGAGTTTCTGCTGGAGAGCCAGGGGCTGCACACCATCGTGAAGCTGAACCCGACGCTGCTCGGCAAGGGCGAGGTGCGGCGCCTCTTGAACGACGTGCTCGGTTACGCGGACCGCGTGCCGGACGAGGCCTTCGACAAGGACGCGAGCTGGGAGCAGGCCGTGGGCTTCGTCGGGCGCCTGGGCGACAAGGCCAAGGCGCTGGGGCGCGGCTTCGGAGTGAAGTTCAGCAACACGCTGATCGTCCAGAACCAGCGCAGCTTCTTCCCGCCCTCGGAGAAGGTGATGTACCTGTCCGGGCAGCCGCTCCACGTCCTGGCCATGAGCCTGGTGCGGCGCTTCCGCGACACCTTCGGCGATCGCTTTCCCATCTCGTTCTCGGCGGGGATCGACGCCAAGAACTTCCCCGACGCGGTGGCGCTGGGCCTGGTTCCGGTCACGGTCTGCACCGACTTGCTCCGCACCGGCGGCTACGCCCGGATGGAAGCGTACTTTCGCGAGCTGGGGCGGCGCATGGACGCGGTGGGTGCGGCGAGCATCGAAGCGTTCGTGCTGCGGACGGCGGGGCAGGCGGATCTGTCCCAGGCGAAGCTGGCGAACACGGCCACCTACGTCGAGTCGCTCCTGAGCGATCCGCGCTACACCCGCGCCGCGACCGACAAGCCGCCGAAGAAGGTCGGCTCGCACCTGGTGCTGTTCGACTGCCTGACCTGCGACAAGTGCGTGCCGGTCTGCCCCAACGACGCCAACTTCACCTACCAGCTGCCGGCCATGCAGGTGCCGATCCAGAAGGCGACGCCCGGGTCCGCGGGAACCTTCGACGTGCGCACCGAGGGCACGCTGACCGTCGAGAAGAAGCATCAGATCGCCAACTATGCCGACTTCTGCAACGAGTGCGGCAACTGCGACGTGTTCTGCCCGGAGGACGGCGGCCCCTATCTGATCAAGCCGCGCTTCTTCGGCAGCCGGAAAGAGCTCGAAAGGCACGCGCACCGCGACGGCTTCTTCGTCGAGCGCACCGCTTCGGGCTTCGCCGTGCTGGGGCGCTTCTCGGGCAAGGTCCTGAGCGCCGCGTTCGAGGGCGGGCGCGCGACCTATCGCGGCGACGGGTTCGAGCTCACCTGCTCGGAAGCCGATCCCGCCCGGGGCCTGGGCGGCAGCGCGAACGGCGAGGTGGATCTGACCTACCTGCGGCTGATGGCGCTGCTCGGCCGAAGCGTGCTCGAACAGAGCGGCGTGAGCTACGTCAGCGTGTGAGCGTCAGCCGCGCTTCGAGTAGATCGCGTAGCGCACGTCGCGGGGCAGGTTCCAGCCCGAGGGATCGGGCCGCGTGAGCTCAGCGAGATCGGCGTCGGCTAGGATCAGGCGGTCGTGGCTGCTCAGGTTCGGGAGCACGCCGTTCGGGCCTGCCACGTGGCTCTCGCCGAAGTAGGGCTGGGTCCACGGCGGTTCGCTGCCCCGGCGGTTCGAGCCGGCGATGAACAAGCCGTGGCGCGCGGCGTCGACCTGGAACTCGAGGTGCCACATGCGCTGGCTTTTCTCGCCGAAGGTCACCGCCGGCGCGAAGACCAGCTCCGCGCCCTCGTGCGCCAGCGAGTACATCACACCCTCGAAGTGGCGGTCGTAGCAGATGGCCACCCCGACCCGCCCGAGCGAAGTCTGGAAGACCGGGAAGAATGGGTTCTTCGAGACGTTGGCCGGCCCGCTGCCGTTTTCGCCGTCGCTCGGGTCGTAATAGAACGGCTCGTCGAAGCTGCCCTGCTCGTTCTCGCCGCAGGGCAGGTGGGTCTTGCGGTACTTGCCCAAGACCACGCCGTGCTCGTCGATCACCACCGCGGTGTTGAAGCGCTGGCCGGAAGGGTCGCGCTCGTAGATCGGCGCGACCACGATCATGCTGAGCTCTTTCGCAGCCGCCGATAGCTCGGTCACCGTCGGGCCGCGCGCGGCGTCTTCGGCCAGCGCGAACCACAGCGGGTTCTTGCCGAGGGCGAAATAGGGGCCGGTGAACAGCTCACCGAAGCCGATGATGGCGGCGCCCTGGGCCTTGGCCGCCCGCATCAGCTCGATGTGATGAGCCACGTTGGCAGCGCGCAGCGACTCGAGCTTGCCGTCGAGCTGGGCAAGATCGGCGGGCATGTCGGGATACGCATTGCGCGTCTCGGTCAGGGCGACACGGACGACTCGACTGGATGTCATGGCGCGGGTTCCTCGTTGGCGAAGCTCGAGAGCACGTCGAAGAGCACGTTCACCCCGCGCGCGCACTGCTCGCGAGTGGAGAGCTCCCGAGGGTTGTGGCTGATGCCGTCGTGCTCCCCCGGGACGAAGATCATGCCGGCCTGGGTGATGCGTGCCAGCTCCTGCGCGTCGTGGCCGGCGCCGGACACGATGCGCTCGGTCGAGAGCCCCCGGGCCTGCGCGGCGGCCTCGATCCGTGCCTGCACCGCGGCCGAGAACGCCACCGTCTCGGTGCGCGCGGTCTGGCGCCAGCTCAGCGACACCTGCTCGCGCTGCTCGACCTCGGCGTAGAACGCGATCAGATCGGCCTCCGCGCGGCGCATCAGCGCGTCGTCGGGGTTTCGGAGATCCACCGTGCAGCTCACCTCTGCCGGGATCACGTTGACCAGCCCGGGGCGCGGGACGATGGAGCCCATGGTGGTGCGCATCCCGTCGCCGTAGCGCCCGCTCACTGCCAGCTCGCGCAAGAAGAGCGCGATGCGCGCGGCGGCCACCGCCGGATCGGCGCGCAGGCTCATGGGGGTGGTGCCGGCGTGGGCGCTCTTGCCCACGATGCTGAGCTCGTGCCAGCTGATCGACTGCACGCCGCTCACCACGCCGAGATCGGTGCCGTGGGACGCCAGCACCGGGCCTTGCTCGATGTGACACTCGAGGTACGCGTGCGGCGGGGCGAGCCGCTCGGAGGCCTGGCCGAGGAAGCCGATGGCGAGAAGCTCGTCCTTCAGCGCTCGTCCGTGCTTGTCGGTGAGCGCGTACGCCGCCTCGAGCCCGAGCCGGCCGGTGGCCACGGCGCTGCCCAGCATGTCGGTGCCAAAGCGCGAGCCCTCTTCGTCGGTGAAGAAGGCGACCACCACCGGGCGCAGGGTCTGGACGCGGTGATCGTTCAGGGTGGCGATCACCTCGAGGCCGCCGAGCACGCCCAGGCAGCCGTCGAAGCGGCCGGCGGTCTCGACCGAGTCGATGTGCGAGCCGATCATCACCGGGGCAAGCTCGGGACGCTGGCCCTTGCGGCGTGCGTACACGTTGCCGATGCGGTCGACCGTGACGGAGAGGCCCAACGCCTTCATCCGCTCGACCACGTGACGGCGACCGGCGCCGTCGGCGGCGGTGAGCGCCAAGCGATTCACGCCCATGAGCCCGGTGCGCTCGTCGCGATAGGCGCCGAGTTCACCCAGGGCAGCCAGCGAAGCGTACAGGCGATCGGGATCGATCTCGGTCATGCGTGCTCTTTCATGCGTTGCCACAGGCGCGGCGCCTGCTCGCGCGCGCGCGCGCGGATGGCGTCGAGGTCACCGCGGATCAGGCGCCCGGCTTCCACCACCACCTCGCCGTCGACGACCACGTGCACCACCTGCTCGCCGCGCCAGGCCACCACGTCGGCCGCGGAGCCCGGGGCCAGCTCGGGCTCGAGGCGCACGCCGAACAGGCTCGAGGCGAGCGCGTGACCGCCGCGGGCGCGGGCCGCGAGGGTGTCTTCAGCGAGGGGGTGCGCGGCCTTTTCGCTCTCTTCGTGGAGCGCGGCGCGCTCGGCCCGCATGTCGGCGGGGTAGCCGTCGGTGCCCAGGGCCACGTGCCCGCTCGCATCGAGCGCCCGGGCGTAGCCCACGCGATTGCCGGCGTTGGAGCGGGGGTTCTGCACCAGCCAGAGGCCCGCCGCGTCGGCGGCGCGGACCTGGGCTTCGGTCAGGTGCACGCCGTGCGCCACGATCGAGCCGCGGGGCAGCGCGCCCAGCGTGAGCAGGCGCTCGAGCGGACCGGCGTAGCCGCGCTGCTGCGCGTCGGCAACGTCGGCGGCGTCTTCGGCCACGTGGACGTGCATCGGCAGACCGAGCTCGGCCGCGCGCCGCACGGTCGCGTCGCTCACCGTGAACGACGCGTGCAGCGCGCCGAGCGGGCGCACGAAGCGGAAGCGCCGGGCGGCGAAACGCCGGCACTCTTCCAGCCCGCGCCGGCCCTCGTCGGGACCGCCGTTGCGGTCCGTGGCGCCGTACCCCGTGGCCAACCGGCAGCCCAGCCGCTCGGCGGCGTCGCCGAGCACGTCGAGGGAGCCCTCGATGAAGCAAGGCGACTCGTGGTGATCGATCAGCGTGGTGGTGCCCGCGAGCAAGGCCTCGGCGACGTACAGCTCGGCCGATGCCTGGAGTGAGTCGCGGTCGAGGGCGCGGTCGAGCCGCCACCAGAGGCGCTCCAGGATCTGCAAGAAGGTCTCGGGGGGCGGCAGCGGGGGCGGCAGGCCCAGCGGTGCGAGGCCGCTGTAGAGGTGCGTGTGCGCGTTGATCGCGCCGGCCGTCAGCGTGAGCCCGCGGCAGTCGAGGACGCGGGCGCCGGCGGGTGCGGGCTGCCCCACCGCCCTCACGGCGCCGCCGTCGATCAGCAGCGCATCGGCGCCGGCGTCGAGGAAGAGCCGTGCTCCGGTCGGCGGCATCCGGCGCTTCTAGCCAGGCGGCAGGGGGAAGGGAAGGGCTGCGGCGGCGTGTGGGGCTCAGAGGTTCCGATCTCATTGGAACGTGCAGCTGCTCGCCAACATCGGAGAGCATGCCCGTCGCGCGCGTCGGAGACGCCATGCTAGTCTCGCAATGTGGAGCGCGATCCCATCACCGGCGAGACGTTCATCCGCGTCGTCGGGCGGAGGAGACCCGCGCCAATCGGAGAGGTCCCATCGGCCCGCGCGCGGGAGGCGCTGGCCCGGATGGCAAGGTACCGCACACGGGCTCCCAAGGGCATCTTCCTCTACAGGAGCCACGCAGAAGCCAACGCCGATCGGGAACGCTGGACCGTCGACGCGATCGTCGCCGCGGAGCGCTCGTCGGGTGGCGCTTGACTCTGGCTTTACCCGTCCCGCGACGTGGACGGACGTGGTCTTGTTGGCGCGGCTTCTCGAGAAGCATCAAGTCTCCTGGGCACTGATCGGGGGCTACGCCATCACGGCTCACGGCTTCGTGCGTTTCTCCGAAGACGTCCACGTCTTGGTGGACCCCGATCCGGCGAACGCGGTGCGCTGGATCGCCGCGCTCGCCGAGCTGCCCGACCACGCCGCTGAGGAGCTGAGCGGCCAGGAGCGCCTGTTCGTGGACGAGGGACCCTACGCCGTGCGCGTCAACGACGAGTTCACGGTGGACGTCATGCCTGCCGCGTGCGGCCACTCCTGGGCGGAGCTCGCCCCTCACATCGAATCAAAGGAGATCGACGGCGTTCGCATCCCGGTACTCGGGCTCGCAGGGCTGCTCATGACCAAGGAAGGCATGCGCGACAAGGACCGCGCCGACGCGTCGGTCCTGCGCGCCGCGCTGGCGCAGATCGGGAAACCGTAGGCTGCGTCGTTCGTCTCGACCGGGCCACGACCTTGCTCCGGTGGCAGGCGACCCAGCGCCCCGCGCCCACGAGGCCCGAGAGCATCCGGGACTCGGCTCGCGTGGAAGCCACCGCGACCGTGTTCAACCCTTCGCAGAGCTCGATGGTGCGGTCCGTCGGATCGACGATCCAGTATTCGGCGACGCCCGCCTGCGCGTAGACCAGCCGCTTGGTGATGCGGTCGTGGCTGCGGTTCTGAGGGACGCGCAATGCAGGATCACCACCTCCACCCCAAGTTCAGCCACGGCTCGAACAGGAAGTACGACGGCCAGCGCTGGTCCTTCTCTCGGAACGAATCCGGGCGCCCCAGCTCGACGGGCCAGGCGTTGAAGGCGATGGCGGGCTCGAGCCAGAGCCCCGGCTCTTGCACGCGAAATCGCCAACCGACTCGTGCCTGGAGGAAGAGCTGGTAGCCCGTGCGAACTGGCTGACCGTCTTCGCTGTAGAGCTGCAGCAAGTTGAACGCCCACGCGCTCGCGGACAGATCTCGGTAGAGGCGCTGGCGGTAGCCGGCTCCGACTCCCACGGAGCGCACGAAGCCCGGATAGTCCTCGGCGGGATCGCCCTGCGACGGCCCGTACGGGATGCCGATGGGCGCGTGGTACCTCCAGGTCAGTGCGCCGAACGCCAGCGCTCCGTGCGCACCGACCGTGACGTCGCCCTCCAGATACGCGAAGTGGGGCGAGTCGGGCAGCGCATTGGCCAGCATCCAGGCCGACGTGCCGAGGGACCAGTGACCGGATTCGGACGCGGATTCGGCCAGCGCCGCCCGAGGGGCAACCGCGAAGGTGGCGAAAACGACGAGCCAGCGGACCCACGCGCGCATGTGAACAGAATGCAGCGTCCACGCGCGCGCGCACGAGGGGGTGCGTCGTTCTTGATCTGGATCAACGTGCGGGCGCAACGCGCCGGACGACCCGGCGCCGGATGCGGCTCAGCGTCTCGGGCTGTATGCCGAGCAAGCTCGCGATGTGATACTGCGGCACGCGCTGCAGGAGATCGGGGCGCCGCGCGACCAGCTCGAGGTAGCGCTGTTCGGGGGTGAGCGTCACGGCATCGATGTGCGCTTGCTGGAGGTGGGCTCTGAACGCGTCACCCATCACACGGCACACCGACTCGAACGCGGGGTGCTCGGCGAAGGCGCGTGCCTCTTCTGCAGCGGTGCTCGCGCTTGCCACCACGTCTTCCAGGCACTCGATGCTCACCGGAGAAGGGGCTCCGGTTCCGTAGCTGGGCGGAATGACCAAGTGCAGCTCGGTGTGCAGCGCCAGCGTGCGCGCATCGTCTCCGTCGCCACGGAACACCCGCACGCAGCCCTGGATCACCAGCCAGCTCTCGCGGGCGACGTCCCCTTCCGCGAGCATGACCGTTCCCTTGCCGTAGCGCTCCACGCGGGTGACGTCGCGGATCAGCTGCTGCTCGTGCTCACTCAGCGGAACGAACCTCGACACGAACGCCAGGATGCTAGCGACGGGGTCACTGGGGTCGGTGCGCTCACGAGCGGCCAAGGCTCGTCGAGGGTACGCCGTCGGTCGAGCGGCTCAACCCCCCGGTCAACGCCGCGGGCGCAGGTCAACTGCCGAAGCGCCCCCGATCAGGCTCGTGCTTCAGCTCGGCCTTGCCATCACCGTGCCCTTCGGGCCCGCAGTGGAGCACCAGCCCTGACTCAGTCCGGATCCTCGCCGAACAGGAGGCCAACCCTGAGCGGCACCGCCTCGAAGGGCGGCGCGCTCACGGTTTCGCCCTGCTTGGCCTGCAGCGCCACGGAATACCGGTCGCCCTCGAGCCGGTACACCGTCAGGATCTTCCGCTCGGGATCCCCGATCCAGTAGAACGGCACTCCGCTGGACGCGTAGACACGGAACTTGTCCACCTGATCGGTGGCCGCGTTGCTGCTCGACAGGATTTCGCAAACCCAGTCAGGGCGCACGCGCACCGGGCGGCCGGAAGGGCGCTCGGGCAGCCGCTCGCGGCGCCACCCGCACACGTCCGGGCGATACACGTCATGCGCGGCGAGCTCGATGTCCACCTCGGTGAGGATCCACCAGCCGCCCGGTCCGCCGTGGCCGCTCTTGCGATGGAACTCCGGGCGCAGAAACGCCGCGAGCGCCGCCTGCGCGTCCGCGTGCTCGCCGCTCGGATCGGCCTTGTAGACCAGCGTACCGCCCACGACCTCGGCGGAGACGTCGCCAAGCGCCAGGAGGTCGGCGAACGTCAGTAGCCGGGGCGCCGCGCTGGACACGGCGGACAGCTTAGCACCCTGGACCCGATCGCGCGCTCAGCGCCACTTCTCCCGGTCGCCCTTGATGCGGCCGACGCTCATGGCCTTCGCCGCGGGTGAGTCCTTCATCGGCAGCGTCATGCGCCGGACGCCGTCGAAGGCTTCGAGCGCGCCGGCCACCGCACCCGCGGTGGGCACGAGGCCGATCTCGCCCACACCCTTGGCGCCGAACGGGCCTTCCGGCTCGGGATCTTCCACCAAGATCACCTCGACCCTGGGCATGTCCTTGGCGCGCAGGACGCCGATCTCGCGCAGCTTGAAGGTGACGGGCATGCCGCCCTCGGTGGGCAGCTCTTCGGTCAGCGCATAGCCCAGGCCCATGTGCACCGAGCCCTCGACCTGGCCCGAGCAGAGCACCGGGTTGACCACGCGCCCGACGTCGTGGGCCGCCACGAACCGCTCGATGCGCCCCTGGTCGTCCAGGATGCAGATCTGGGTCGCGTAGCCGAAGGCGGTGTGGGTCTTGATCTTGGCGGCGGGCTTGCCGAGCGCGGTGGTGTCGTTGATCACGATGTCGGCGGCGTAGACTTGCCCCACGAGATCCCCGAGGGCCTTGCCCTTGTCGAGATCGACGCGGAGCTTCGCTGCGGCGCTCTTCACCGCGTTGCCTGCGAACAGCGTGGCGCGTGAGCCGGTGGTCTGCCCGCAGCCCAGGGCGAAGGTCGAGTCCACCTTGGGGCGGAACACGCTGCCGGGCAGGCCCGTCACCTCGGTCGCGAACTGGATCAAGATGGTGAGCAGGCCCTGACCCATCTCGGTGTAGCCGTTGTAGAGCGACACCGTCAGATCCTTCTCCACCACCAGCCGGCACTTGCCCCACTCTTCGACCCCGTTGCCGATGCCGCTGTTCTTGATGCCGCAGCCGATGCCCACGGCTTTGCCGGCGGCCTTGGCCTGGTAATAGACGTCTTTGACTGCCTCGAGCGTCTGGCGAATGCCCACGGACTTCTCGAGGATCTGCCCGGTCGAGAACACGTCGCCGATGGCCACGATGTTGCGGTCGCGGATCTGGTAGCCGTCGAGGCCGACCTTCTTGGCCAAGAGGTCGAGGCAGCCCTCGATGGCGAAGCTGGCTTGATTGGCGCCGAAGCCGCGCATCGCGCCGCAGGGCGGGTTGTTGGTGTAGGTGGCGACCGCTTCCACGTCGACGTGCGGCACGCGGTACGGACCGCAGGCGTGACCCGCGGCGCGCTCCAGCACCTTGCCGCCCACCGAGGCGTAGGGCCCCGAGTCGCCGAGCATGCGCGCCTTGACCGCGGTCAGCCGCCCCTCGGCATCGCAGCCCACCTGGTAGTGCATGCGGATCGGGTGGCGCTTGGGGTGGATGCGGATCGATTCCTCACGCGTGAGCTCGATGCGCACCGGGCGCCCCGTGAGCTTGCAGAGCAGCGCCGTCTGAGACTGCACGCTCATGTCTTCCTTGCCGCCGAAGGCGCCGCCGTTCGGCACCAGCTCGACGTACAGATCGTCTTCGGCCATGCCGAGGAGCGCCGCGACCTGCCGGCGATCGTCGAACACGCCCTGGCCCTGGGTGTAGAGCGCCATCTTGCCGCCGGGCAGGGGCTCGGCCAGCGCGCACTCGGGCTCGAGGAACAGATGCTCGATGCGCTGGGTCTGCCAGGTGCCCTCGACCCGGTGGGTGCTCGACGCCAGGGCGGCGTCGGCGTCGCCGCGCTGGATCACCGAGCGCGAGAGCACGTTGTCGTGGGTGGGGTTCACCTGCGGCGCGCCGGGGGCCAGCGCTTCGTCCGGTGAGAGCACGGGCGTCTGCACCTGGTAGTCGACCTCGACCAGCGCCGCCGCCGCCCGCGCCGTGGCCTCGTCCTCGGCGGCGACCGCCGCGATCACGTCGCCCACGTAGCGCGCCTCTTCGCCCACGGCGATGAACGCCGGCCAGTCCTTGTACAAGAGCCCGTACCAGCGCTCCCCCGGCACGTCGGCCGCAGTGGCCACCGCGCGGACGCCGGGCTGCGCCTTGGCCTTGGTGGTGTCGATGCGCGTGACCTTGGCGCGCGGATGGGGCGAGAGCACCAGAGCGCCGTGCAGCATGCCGTCGCGCTGCATGTCGGCCACGTAGGGCCGATCGCCCAGGGTCATCTGCTCGCCTTTGTAGCGCGGGTAGGGCTTGCCGAGCCCGGCGTCGGTCTCGAGCTCGGGCAGCGGCTCGCCGCGGCGGGCCCGCGCGTACAGCTCGATGGCGTCCACGATCTTCACGTAGCCGGTGCAGCGGCAGAGGTGCCCGTCGATGGCCTTCGCGATCTCGTCCCGCGACGGGCTCGGGTTCTTGTCGCAGAGGTGCTTGGCGCGCAGGGCGAACCCCGGGATGCAAAAGCCGCACTGCAGCCCGCCGGTCGCGACGAACGCCCGGGCAAGGAGCGCGCGGTCGGCCTCGGGCAAGCCCTCGAGCGTGACCACCTGCTTGCCCGCGACCTTCTGCGCATCCAGCGCGCAGGTGGTCTTGGCCTGGCCGTCCACCAGCGCCAGGCAGCAGCCGCACTGACCTTGGGGCTGGCAGCCGTCCTTGGTCGAGGTCACGCCGCAGCGATCGCGCAGGGCGTCGAGCAGCGACTCGCCTTCTCGCACCTCGAGCCGGCGGGGCTGGCCGTTGAGCGAAAAGTCGATGGTCGGCATCAGCCGAGCCCCGTGCGCGCGTTGAACTCGACGATCAGCTCGTCCAGCTTGGGCGCCACCTTGGGGATGTTCGTCCAGTAGTCGTCGTCGTGCCACTGCTCCTGGATCTCGGCGTAGGTTTTCCCCTGCTGCTCGACCCAGGTGTAGTACTTGAGGCTGTGCACGCGCTTCTTTGCAGGGTGGCTGAGCTCTTCCATCAAGTCGGTGCCCACGCCCAAGATGTGGCGCTCGTGGGCGACCGCGGCGTCGACCTCGGTGAACGCGCCGCGCTCGGCGTTCAGCTCCGCGAGCCGACTGCGATACATCTCCACCGAGTCGGTGAGCACGGTCATCACCACGCTCTCGCGGCCCAGCTCGTACCACTTGGCCAGCTTGATGGCGCTCAGCATGTTGGCCGCGCCCGAGATGCCGAGCAGCGACAGCCGGTCGATCAGCGCCGGCTCGAGGCCGCGGCTCGCCAGGTGCTTCTTGCCCGCTGGCTCGTTGAACAGTCGGATGGCCGAGATGCTGGCCTCGTCGTCGATGGCCATCACCAGATCGGTGTTCTTCACGTTGTGGATCCAGGGCACGTGCTTGTCGCCGATGCCCTCGATGCGGTGCTCGCCGAAGCCGTTGGCGAGCAGGGTGGGGCACTGCGCTGCCTCGCTGGCGGCGATCTTGCTGCCCGGGAAGTGCTTCTTCAGATAGTCGCCCGCGGCGATGGTGCCCGCCGAGCCGGTGGTGACCGCGAGCCCTGCCAGGCGACCCTTGGGCCCGAGCTCGCGCTCGAGCACCTCGGCCATGGCGCGACCGGTGACCTCGTGGTGCCAGAGGTAGTTCCCCAGCTCCTCGAACTGGTTGAAGATCATCAGCGACTGCCCGGAGCGCCGCAGCTCCCAGCACTTGTCGAAGATCTCTTTGACGTTGCTCTCGGTGCCCGGGGTCTTGATCACCTCCCCGGCCACCTTCGAGAGCCACTCGAAGCGCTCTTTGCTCATGCCCTCGGGCAAGATGGCGATGGACTCGCAGCCGAGCAGCGCCGAGTCGTAGGCGCCGCCGCGGCAGTAGTTGCCGGTCGAGGGCCACAC
Organism: Polyangiaceae bacterium; assembly: GCA_023150915.1. Taxonomy (GTDB): domain Bacteria; phylum Myxococcota_A; class Polyangia; order Polyangiales; family Polyangiaceae; genus JADJKB01. Next base: position 18,293 of record JAKLKA010000033.1, on the reverse strand, counting down.
CGCCTTCTGCGAGGTGGGGTCGAACTGCCCGGTGACCAGTCGCGGGGCCAGACAGCCGAAGGCCGCGCCGACCTTGTGGGCGCCAGTCGGGAACCACTTGCCCACCAGTGCGATGATCCGCGCCTCGACGCCGGTGAGGGCGCTGGGCAGCTCGATGAAGTTCACGCCGCCGAAGCCGCCGCCCTTCTCGACCGGGGCGTTGTGCCAGTTGATGCGGAACAGGTTGAGCGGGTTCACGTCCCACAGGCCGACGCTGGCCAGACCCTGCACCACCTTCGCCGGGATCTTCCCCGGGTCGACCATCTGCGAAAGCGTCGGGACGACGATGTTCTTCTCTTTCGCACGCTGCACCGCCTTGGCGAGGCCGGCTTCGTTCACGGACAGGTCGATCATGGGTTTCCTTCTTTCTGAGCCAGCGCCGCACGCAGCGCCTCGAGTGTAGGATCGATGCTGGGCGGGCGCGACTGGACCGCGCGCATCGCAGCGCCGACGTCTTTGAGCCCGCTGCCGGTGATCAGCACCACGACCGCTTCCCCCGCGCCAAGCCCGGACTTCTCGAGCCCGGCGAAGGCGGCCGCCGCGGCCGGCTCCGCGAAGACCTGAGCGCCCTGACCCAGGGTGGCGATGGCCGCGAGGATCTCCGCGTCGCTGACCACCACGAAGGCGCCGCCGGTCTCGCGCACGGCCGCGAGCGCTCGCTCACCGTCCGCCGGGTTCCCGGCGGCGATGCTGTCGGCCAGGGTGTCGGTCGTGCACGGCTCGATGCGATCGCTGCCCGAGAGGAACGCGCGCGCGATGGGCGACGAGCCCTCGGCCTGCACGCCCATGAGCTTCGGCATGCGGTCGATGAAGCTCAGCTCGACGAGCTCGCGAAAGCCCTTGTGCACGCCGACCAGGATGTTGCCGTCGCCCACCGAGACGAACACCCGATCCGGCGCGCGCCAGCCGAGCTGCTCCGCGACCTCGAACGACACCGTCTTCTTGCCCTCGGTGGTGAAGGGGTTCTGGGCGGTGTTGCGGCAGTACCAGCCGAGCTCCCGAGCCGCGGCCTCGCTCAGCGCGAAGGCGTCGTCGTAGCTGCCCCGCACCAGCACCACGCGCGCACCGAAGACCGCGAGCTGCGCCAGCTTGGCCGGCGGCGCGCTCTCCGGCACCAGGATCACCGGCTCGATGCCGGCGCAGGGTGCCATGGCGGCCAGCGCCACGCCGGCGTTGCCCGTCGACGCGGTGATGATCGGGCTCTTGCCCAGCGCCTTCGCCCGCTGCACCACCACGGCGCTCGCGCGATCTTTGAGCGAGGCGGTGGGCATCCGGCCCTCGTCTTTCAACCACAGCCGCCCGAGCCCGAGCCGGCGTGCGAGGCGCGGCGCGGCGACCAGCGGCGTTCCGCCCACGGCGCGGAGCGGGCCCGCGTCGTCGGCCGGCGCCGGCACCGGCAGGAGCGGCGCGTAGCGCCAGAGCGAAGGATCGCGGCTCTGTGCGAGAGCCTCGCGGCTCGCCTTGCCGAAGTCGCACCGCACGTCCAGGTTGCCCGCGCAGCGCGGACACCGGTACGTCGCCTCGTCGGGCCGGAGCTCGGCACGGCAGCGGCGGCAGGCGTAGCCGAGGAACATCCGGCGCTTCTAGCCAGGCGGCGTGGGGAAGGGAAGGGTTGCGTCGACGCGTCAGGAGGAGCGCGTCACTCACCGCGGCCAGGCGACGAGACTCGGAATACGCGACCGTGCTAGCCTCGACCCTGCGTGCGGACCTGGAGCATCGTTGGGATTCTGGCGGTCTGGGTCGCCGGGTGCGGCGACGGCGGCGGCGAAGGCCCTCCCACGGTGCCGCTGGGCTCCGGCGGGAGCGTCAACACTGGCGGCAGCGGCGGCAGCGGCGGCAGCGGCGGCAGCGGCGGCAGCGCGGGCGCGAGCGGCAGCGCGGGCGCAAGCTCCGGTGGGGGCGCAGGCTTCGGCGGCGGCGCGTGCGACGGCGTGCTCCACGTCACGGGGACGCTGGCGGGCAACAGCGTGGACGGAGATCTGGGGCAGCCGCTGATGCACGAGCAGATGCCCATGAGCTGGACGGTGAGGATCGCGATCGCAGGCGGTGGAGGGCTCGTCGTAGAGGGAACTGGCGCGGTGAAAGAGGGCGATTCGGTCGTGGGCAAGGCCTACCTTGGCACGCCCCTGACGTCCGTTCTGAACGGCAAGCACTACGTCGCAGCGCAGGCATCGCTCACCTTCGGCGACTTGACGAAGCCCATCAAGCTGACCGGGCTGTCGCACGTTGGCAGCTGTCCGGGCTCGGCGCTGGCAGGCTCGCTCACGCTCTGCGCCAACTCGGCCAGCTGCAAGGACAAGTTCCAGATCAAGGGGTCGCTCGACACCTTCCCGGTGAGCGAGCTGCACGACCCGAGCAGCCATGCCCATGCGTCTGGCGTTGCCCAGATGTCGAGCCAGGACGGCGGGTACGCCGTCCACTACGAGACTATCGCGGGAAGCGGAACCGGTTTCTTCCGGTGGCCTGCGACAGGCGCCAAGGCAGGAGTGGTGCTCTGCCACAACGCGGGGACCATCCAGCCCGGCGGCAGCCTGGGAATGGAGCTGACCCTCGGCTCGCTCACCGAGCTCGGCAAGGTGACCGACGCCAAGCCCGTGAGCGGGGAGCTGACGTTGGTGAAGAAGCCCTGCCAGTAGCGCGATTGACGGCCCCGCATCGGGGTGTATGTACAGGCGCATGCCGCGCAAGCACCGGCTCCCGGCGTCCGAGCTGTCGCAGCGGGCGGTACGTGCGGAGCTTCGGCGCCTCGAGCTCTTGGCAGAGACCGACCGCTACATCGACGATCTCGTGGCGCGCGTCGGCCGTCCCTCGGCGAAGGCCCGCGCCAAAGCGAGTCTCGTCGCCGCGCGGATTGCCCGCCGATCTACCAGAAATGCGAGCTGAGCGCGATGCTGGTGCACAGGGGGATGAGCCATGAGTGAGGCGCGGATCGCAGTCTGTGGAGCGACGGGAAACCAGGGTCGGGCGGTGGTGCGGAGCTTGCTCGCGAGCGGGCGCTGGGAGGTGGTCGCGCTCTCGCGCTCGCCCGAGGGCGAGGCCGCGCAAGAGCTCGCGCGTGCCGGCGCCCGGGTCGTGCGCGCCGACCTGGCCGATCGGGCCTCGTTGATCGCCGCATTCACGGGCGCCCGCGGCGTCTTCGGCGTGACCCAACCATGGTCGCCCGACTACAAGCACTGCGACGTCCGGGGCGAGGTCAGCCAGGGCAAGAACATAGTCGGCGCGTGCCTGGAGGCAGGGGTCGACCACCTCGTGCTGAGCACCGTGCTTCAGCTGGGCGACCAAGCGAAGACGAACGTGCCGCACGTCGACAGCAAGCTAGAGGTGGAGTCCCACGCGCGCGCCCAGTCGGTGCCGCTGACGGTGCTCCGACCTGCCTCCTTCATGGACAACATGACGGGTGTTATCGTGCGCCGGTGACCGAACCGCGCGGCGCCACACGCGTACAGCCCCTGGTGGTCGTGCGCGTGAACGACGCCGGGTTCGTCTCGGCGTTCCCGGCCTCGGCCCCGCGCTGGGTGAGTCACGCCGACGAGCGCGAGGCGGCGCTGGAAGAGCTGGCGCTCTTCCTGGGCGAGCAGCTCGCGCGCGCTCCCGGCGACGCGCTCGGACGGTTCCTGTTGCCGGAGCCCGCTGCGGTCCGCGCGGTGCCAGTCAGCTTCGAGCACAAGGGCCCGCTCTGCCGCAAGAGCAAGCTCCCGGTCGAGCTCCAGACCGTGGTGCTCGAGGCAGCGACGCGCGGCGCCGAGTGGGTGCTGGTCCCGGCGCTCGATCACGTCGTCTACGTGCCCCAGAAGCGGCCGCCCGAGCTCGATGAGGTCGTCGCGCGCGAGGCGGGCCGCCTTTGCGCGGCGCGCGATCTCGGCGGCGCCGAGTGGCTCGACCTCTTGCCCGCGGGCCCGCTGGAGCTGACCCGGCCCAGCGTGGAGCTCGGTTCGACGGAGGAGAAGAGCTCGCCGCAGAAGAAGCTCGCCGCGGCGCGCAAGCTGCTCGAGAGCGTGGCCCGTGAGCTCGGGCGGCCACGGAGTCCGCTCGTGCACCGCGACCCGAGCGCGCTCGCCGCGTCGCTCGGCGCGAAGCAGCGACGGAGCGGCGTGCTCCTGGGCGAGCCCGGCGCCGGCAAGTCCGCGCTGTTCATGGCGGCGCTGGCGGCGAGCGGCAGGCGCGCGTGGGCCACCTCGGGCGCGGAGATGGTCGCTGGGCAGAGCTTCGTGGGCCAGCTCGAGCAGCGGGTCGTGGATGTGATGGGCGCGGTCGAGCTCCTGGACGCCGTGCTCTACTTCGAGGACCTCGACGATCTCTTTGCCGGGCGCCCGGGCGGCTACGAGGACATGGCGAGCGCGATGCTGCGCTACGTGTCGCGCGGGCGCGTGCGCCTGTTCGGCGAGCTCACTCCGGCGCGCTACGACGAGCTCTCGCACCGTCAGGTCGGCTTCTTCTCCCACCTCGAGCGCGTCCATGTCGCGCCCCTCGACCGCGCGCAGACGGCGGACCTGCTCACGGCCCGCGCGTCGGGCGCGCTCGGCGCGGGCGCGGCGGAGCAAGTCGTCGAGCTGACCGAGCGCTACGAGCCTGCGCGCTCTCTCCCCGGCAAGGCCGTCACCTTGCTCGAAGAGGTCCTGGCTCGCAAAGTCGAGGACCGGGCCGTCACCCGCGACGACGTGCTCGCCGCCTATTCCGCCCGGACGGGTGTGCCCGAGCTCCTGCTCCGCGACGAGCGCAGCCTGCTCGTCGAGGACGTCGAGCGCCGCTTCCGCGCGCGCATCATCGGTCAAGAGCGCGCCATCCGCCGCGTCGCGGAGACGCTGGCGACGGTCAAAGCCGGGCTCTCCCCCCGCGGCAGACCGCTCGCGCAGTTCCTGTTCGTGGGTCCGACGGGCGTGGGCAAGACCGAGCTCGCCAAGGCCCTCGCCGAGCTGTTGTTCGGCTCCGCTTCGCGCCTCTCGCGCTTCGACATGAGCGAGTACGCGGACGCCTGGGCAGCCGAGCGCTTGATCCGCGGCACCGATCGCGACGACGGCGTGCTGACCCGGAAGATCCGCGAGCAGCCCTTCAGCGTGCTCCTGCTCGACGAGATCGAGAAGGCGGATCCGGCCGTGTTCGACCTCTTGCTCCAGGTCCTGGGCGAAGGCCGGCTCAGCGACGCACGCGGCCGCCTCGCGCACTTCGAGAACGCCATCATCATCATGACGAGCAACCTCGGGGCGCAGCACCAGCGCCCCAAGCTCGGCTTCGGCGACGAGGAGCGGGACGACGAGGCCCATTACACGGCGCGCGCTCGCGAGCACTTTCGGCCCGAGTTCCTCAACCGCTTGGACAAGATCGTGTGCTTCGCGTCGCTCAGCCGCGAACAGATCGGCAACGTGGCCAAGGTCGCTCTCGCGCGCATCAGCGCCCGCGAGGGCTTCGAGGAGCGCGCGGTGCGCCTCGCGGTGTCGGAGCGCGCGCTCGAGCACCTGGCCAGCGAGGGCTATTCGGCGAGCTACGGCGCGCGCGGCCTGCGCCGTCACCTCGAGCAGCATCTGATCGCGCCCGTCGCGGCGCTGCTCTCGGCGCACGGCTCCGCGGCGGAGGGGCAGCTGGTGCATGTGCGCGCGGCGGCCGAGCCCGGCGACGTCGACGCGCTGCGGATCAGCCTGGGTGAGCCGGGCCTTGGCCGCCGGTTCGGGGAGCTCGAGCGCGGCGGACTTCGCCTCGCGCTTCTCGCACGACCCGCGCGGCGCGCGAAGGACGCCGGCACCGGCGCGCTTCGGATCTCGGCCCTGCGCCGCGAGGCCGAGCAGTGGCTCGCGCTCGGACCCATCGCGTCGCTCGGCGAGCGGCTGGGCGAGATCCAGGCCGAGCTCGGCCTGCTCTCCGGCGGCAAGCGGCAGCGCCGGCGCGCGCCCCGCGGCGCTGCCCTGGCCGAGCTCACCACCGAGCACGCGAAGCTCTCCGAGCTCTCCGCGCCCCTCGAGGCGCGAGCGGCCGAGCTCCGCGACATCGAGCAGCTCGCCATCAGCTCCCTGGACGACGCAGCCCCCCCCGACCTGCTGGTGCCCGACGCCGAGGCGGCGCACCTCGCGCTCAGGCGCGCCCTGGGTCACGCGCTGGTGCAGCTCAGCGACGACAGCGAGGTCACCCTCGATCTGCAAGAGCTGGGTCCCGCCCACGTGCTCCCGCGCTTTCTGAGATCGATGGCGCGTTTCGTCGAGGCGAGGGGCTACCTTGCGCGCGTGCACCTCAATCGCGGCGAGCGCGCCGACGTGTCCGATTGGCCGCCGGAGAAGGATCGGCGCTTCGGGCCGCCGCGCAGCCTGGACTTCGCGCTCGAACGCGGAGACCTGCCCGCGCGCTTGCTCTTGTCGGTGAAGGGGCAGGGCGCGGGCACACTGCTCTTGCCGTGCTGCGGGCGCTGGCTCTGGGAGCTCGAGGGCGGGCCGAGCGGGCTCTGGATCCGCCAGCTTTCGAGCAAGTACGAGCCCGGGGCCGAAGAGTGGAAGTACGCCGAGCAAGCGCCTGACCTCGCCGTCGGGCGTCGCACCGGGGTTTGCCTGGCCGTGGACGTCGCCGGGCGCTTCGCGGTGTTCGCCGAGGAAGATCGTTGGGACGACGTCGACCCAGACGACATCTTCGCGCGTTGGGCAGAGATGATCTTCGAGTCGCTCGTGGCGGGGGCAGAGTGAGCGTCCAGGTCTCGCTCAGCCTGTACCAGTCGAGGCACGGCAACCTCGTGCGCATGACCCCGGTCTGTGCCGGGCTCTTCGAGTGGACCACGGTGTCTCGCGACGCCGGCAAGGCCAGGGAGCGCAGCATCGAGCGCGTGCGGCGCGAGGCGTCGAAGCTCGAGCCCGTGGTGTTCTCACGGCTGACCGTACCGCCGGGACGCAAGCTCGAGCGCGTGCACGGCGAGCTGAAGCTCACCCACGAGGGCGAGAAGCGTCACGTCGCCGGCTGGTTCCCCGTGGTCACGGAGCTCCGCCCGACCGGCGAGCACAGCGAGGTGCGCATCGCGTATCACCCGCTTCGGCCTCGCCAGTGGTTCGTGGTGGACCCGGAGGCGGACTTCGGCGCGCAGGTCCTGGAGGCCTACGCGCGCGTGCTCGAGCCCGACGAGGACCTCGAGCTCGCCAAGGCGAACGGCAGCGAGAAGCTGGTCACCGCGCGCTTCGATCTCGATCCGCCCGATCTGCTGGCGCTGCTCGCGCCCAAGAGGGACGAGCCCGAAGCCCTGGGCGTCGGGGCGTCGGCGCGGCTCGACGACCTCTTGCGCGTGAGCGAGAACCTGAGCGCGCGCGCGGCGGAGGGCACGCTGGTCACGGGCGTCCCGCGGCCCGGCTTGCGAGAGCGCCTGGCAGAGGTCCTGGCCACGAAGGCGCCAGTGCTGGTGGTGGGGCCGCCCGGGTCGGGCAAGTCCACGCTGATCGCGCGGGCGGTCGCGGATCTGCTCGACGCCGACGACTACCCGTTCCACCGAAACCTCGATCGCTGCCGGATCGTGATGAGCATCCGCGGCCGGCACCTGATCGCCGGCATGTCCTACGTGGGCCAGTGGGAGGCGCGCGCCGTGGCGCTGCTCGAGCGCGCCAAGAAGAGGCGCTGGATGGTGTACGCGGACGACGTCGCGGCCTGGGGGAACATCGGACGCACGGTGGGCAGCGAGCGCGCTCTGGCGGACTTCTTCCGCGGTCCCCTCGCGCGGCGCGAGCTCGGCTTCATCGGCGAGTGCACGCCCGCCGAGCTGACGCGCCTCGAGCACGAGGCACCCGCCTTCGCCAGCGCGTTCACGCGCGTGACCGTGGAGCCGGTGCCGGTGCCCGCGACCCTCTCGATGCTGCTGCACGAAGCGCGGCGGCTGGAGCGCGAGCACCAGCTCGAGATCGACCCGCGCGCCTACCGGCGCATCCTCGATCTCGGTCGCGCGCTGTCGGGCGGCAGCGAGCCCGGGCGCTCGCTTTCGGCGCTGAAGGGGCTGGTCAAGAGCCACGCCAAGCCCGACGACGCGCTGGTGCAACCGCCGCTCGCCGCGAGCGAGGTCACCGCCTGGTTCGCGAAGCAGACCGGGCTCCCGGAGCTCCTGCTCTCGTCCGACCCGCCGCTCTCCGCCGAGACGCTCCGGCGCGAGCTGGGGCAGCAGATCATGGGCCAGCCCGCGGCCCTCGACGCCGCCGTGGATCTGGTGCTCTCGCTGCGCGCGGGCCTCACCGCGCGCGAGCGACCGTACGGCGTGTACCTCTTCACTGGCCCGACCGGCACCGGCAAGACGGAGCTGGCCAAGTGCCTGGCCGAGTACCTGTACGGCGACGCACGGCGCCTGTGTCGCTTCGACATGGGCGAGCACGGCGGCGCGGACGCGGTGGCCCGCTTGCTGGGCGATCGCTTCACCCCCGAGGGCACGCTGACCCGCGCGGTGCTCGGGCAACCCTTCTCGGTGCTGCTCTTCGACGAGATCGAAAAGGCCCACCCCGCGGTGCTCAACCTGATGCTGCAGGTGTTCGACGAGGGGCGCCTCACCGACGCGAGCGGCGCCGTGGCCGATTTCTCCCACTCGGTCGTGGTCATGACCAGCAACCTGGGTGCGGGCAAGCGCAGCGTACGCGGTTTCCTCGATGACCCCGGGAGCCCGAGCGCCGACGTGGCGCGCGCCGTCCGCGAGTTCTTTCCCCCGGAGCTGTTCAATCGCATCGATCGGGTCGTCCCCTTCGAGCCCCTCGATCGCGCTGCCGCCCGCGACATTGCCAAGAAAGAGCTGACCAAGCTCACCGCGCGCCCCGGGCTCACCGAGCGCAACGTGTTCGTGCGCTTCACCGGCGCCGTGGTCGAGAGCGTGGTGAACGAGGGTTACAGCGTGGAGTACGGCGCCCGCGCCCTGAAGCGCCACATCGATCGGAACATCGGCGACGAGCTGGGCCGCGCCGTCAACGCCGAGCGTGGCGCCGAAATGCGTCTGTTCTGGCTCCATCGGCACGGCGCACGGGTGAAGGTCCACGCCGAGGCGCTGCGCGAGGCGGAGCCGGTCGAGCTTGCCGCGGGCTTCATCGAGAGCCTGTTCGGCGCGGACCTGACGGAGCGGCTCGCCGCTGCGCTGCCCGAGTTGCGCGAGATCCAGAGCTCCGGGCAGCTCGCCGAGCTCCACGCGGACGTGAGTCGCGAGCTCCACGATTTGCGACTGGGCGACGGCTCGCGCGCCGATCAGATCTTCAACCTGGACGCCCTCGCCGTCCACGTCGCGCGTTTGATCCAGCGGCTCGAACGCCGCGTCGCCGGCGACGCGGCCCTGCAAGCTGCGTCGCGCCTCGAGAAGCGCCGCGCCGGTGAGGAGCTCAGCGGCGAGGACTACACCACTCTGGCCGACGCCTTTGGTAGGCTGCGCGAGGACCGCTCACGGCGCGAGCGCCTCGCGCCGCGGCAGACCATTCCCGTCGCCCGCCAACGCGCGCAGCTGCTCGCCGACCTCGCCGAGCTCGGCTTCCTGGAGCGCGTGCTCGAGAGCCGCGGGCAGGCGGACCGCCACGTGGTTCGCATCGATCTGGTGCGCCTGGCGGCGAGCCACGAGAGCCGCCGCTTCTCGCGCGGCAACCCCGGCCTGCTCGAGTGGCTCGGGCGCGCCTACGCCTCGGCGCGCGGCGCGCTCGAGGTCGCGGCCATCGACGACGGCGTGAAGAGCGCCACGAGCAAGACCGGCCTCGACGAGCTGCTCGAGGCGCGACCGCGTCTGCTCTCGCTGCGCCTGGTCGGACCCGGCGTGAGCGACTTCTTCGCTGGCGAGACGGGTTGCCACGTGCGCCGCGCCGAGGGCGTGGGACCCGAGATCGTGCGAGTCGACGTCGTCCCCGGCGGCGACGCGCCGTGCGAGCACCTGGCCCGTCACGCCGGGCGTGCCCGCGCGTTCGAGCAGGCCCTCGAAGGCGACGGCCCGCTGCCCGAGAACCCGGAGTCCATCCTGCCGATCGTGCGCAGCGTGACCTGGACGCCGCTCGAGGGTCGACCGAGCCTCGCCAGCGTCATCGACTACCGGCTCGCGCAGGTGGTGAGCGGCCGGGTGCGCGAGCTCGGCGACGCGCTCCGCGAGCTCTGGCTGCTCGGCATGGCGGGGGTGCGGCCGTGAAACGCTCGCTGCGTGTCTGGCTCTCGGTGGACCGCGGAGGCCTGGTCACGGCGCAGCTCATCGCGCGCGGCGCGACTTTCGTCCGCTTCGCCGTCTCGGCGACGAGCGAGGACGCCGCCCTCGACGAGCTCGAGTCCCTGATCCTGCGCGCCGTGGAGGCCGACGCGGACGCGCTTCAACCCTTCGAGTGGACGGAGGAGCTTCGCACCGGACAGGTCGTGGTCGAGGTGCGGCCGCAGACCATGGCCGGCAAGCGCCCCGTGATCGGCAAGGAGCGCATCCCCATCACTTTCAGCTACGCCTTTGCCGAGCTCGGCGGCGACGGGGCGGGCTACTTCGTCGGTGTGCCGCGCTTCGGCTGGTCCTTCGTGCTGGAGGATCTCGGCATGGCCGCCGAGGTGTTGCGCCAGACCCTGAGCACGGATTTGGCCGGCGAGAGCGCGCGCTCGGTGTTCGACTTCCGCGAGGTGAAGGACGAGCGCGTGCTGGCGTGGACGCCGAAGAAGCTCGCGCGCAAGAACGCTCGGGTCGACCCGCTCGAGGGCTGCTTCGACACGCTCTCCGCGGTGGCCGAGGACTGGACGGAGCTCGCCCGTGCCGGGAAGCTCGGCGCGCACTACGGGCAGGTGCCGAGCGCAACCATGGACGCGCTGTTCGCCCGCGAGCGGAAGCCGTCGCTGCTGCTGGTCGGCCCCGCGGGCGTGGGCAAGACAGCCTGGGTCCGCGAGCTCTCCCGTCGCGCGCCGCGCGGCGACGACCCGCGCTGGGAGCCGCGCGTCTGGTCCACCAGCGCGGACCGCATCATGGCCGGCATGCAGTACCTCGGCATGTGGGAGCAGCGCTGCCTGGATCTGGTCGCAGAGCTGGCCGGCGAGGGGCACTACCTGCATGTCGATCACCTGATCGGGCTGACGCGCACGCGCACCAACGCCTCGTCCATCGCCGATCTGCTCCTGCCCGCGCTCGAAGCGGGTGAGCTCCAGCTTCTCGGCGAGGCCACGGAGAGCGAGCTCGGCGAGCTCGGCGCCCGCGCGCCGCGCCTCCTTGCCTGCTTCCAGCAAGTCCACCTTGCGCCGCCGGCCCCGGAAGCGCTCGCGAAGATGATCCAGGAGCGCGCCGCCCGCACCCAGACCCCGTGGCGGATCGGCGACGAGGCGACGCGCCGCCTGCTCCGCCACCTGACCCTGTTCCGGCGCGATCACGCCTTCCCGGGCAAGGCCTTCGCGTTCCTCGGCTGGCTCGACGCGGAGCGCCCGAGCGCGCCGCGCGAGCTCCAGCTGCCGGACGTGGATCGGCAGTTCTGCCGCTGGTCGGGGCTGCCCGAGCGCATCGTCAGCGACGATGTGCGCGGCGACGCGGACGCCATCGCCGAGGTGCTGGCGGCACGGGTCGTGGGCCAGCCCGCCGCGTGCGCCGCCGCCGCCCGCGTGCTCTCGCGCTTCAAGGCCGGCATTCAAGACCCGGAAAAGCCCCTCGGCAACTTGCTGTTCGTCGGACCCACGGGCGTGGGCAAGACCGAGCTCGCCAAAGAGATCGCGCGCTTCTTGTTCGGGAGCCCGTCGCGCATGGTGCGTCTGGACATGAGCGAGTACATGCTCGCGCACTCTGCCGCGCGCCTGCTCGCGGACGAGCGTGGCGCCGACAGCCTCGCGCAGCGCGTCAGCCGGGAGCCACTCAGCCTGATCTTGCTCGACGAGATCGAGAAGGCGCACCCCGCGGCGTTCGACGTGCTGCTGGGCGCCCTGGGCGAGGGGCGCCTGACCACGGCCAGCGGGCGCCTGGTGGATCTGCGCATGACGCTGATCGTGATGACCAGCAACCTGGGCGCCGACGCCGTGCACGTGGGCTTCGGCGCGCCCGAGACCGACGCGCGGGACGCCCGCGCCGCGGTGCTCGCGCACTTCCGCCCGGAGCTGGTGAACCGGCTCGACGAGATCGTGCCCTTCGAGGCGCTCTCCTCCGGGTCGCTGCGGCAGATCGTCGAGCTCGAGCTCGACGCCGCCGCGGCCCGCGAGGGCCTGACCCGCCGCAACCTGCGCCTGGTGGTCGAGCCGGCGGTGAAGGAGCGCCTGGCCGGCCTCGGCTATCACCCGAAGTACGGCGCCCGGCCCCTGAAGCGGGTGATCGAGGAGCTGGTCATGACGCCTGTGGCGGTCGAGATCGCGCGTCGGCCCAAGCTGGCGGATGCGACCCTGCGCGTGGCGCTGGCCGCCGACCGCGTGACTCTGACGATCCGTTGACGAGCGGCCAAGGCGGCCTTGCCAAGTGGCAGAAACCGTGGACCATCGACGCATGCGCGGGTGGGCGTGGTTCGCACTTCTGGCGCTCCCGGCGTGTGGGGGCGATCGGGACGACGGTTTCGTGGTCTCACCCCCTGGCGCGAAGCCGGACCAGGTTCGCGTTGCGGCGACGGCCACCGGCACTTCGCTGCTCACCTACGCGCGCTACGACGGCGCGGCAGAGTTCCGGTCGTCCCGGGTCCGCGCGCGCACGCTGAACTTCGCGGAGCTCCCCGATGCCGGGAGCGATGCCGACGCCGACGCCGCTATCGCCGACGCCGCGGGCCCCGACGGTGCGGCAGGCCAGGGCGGCAGCGCGACGGACGACACGCGGCGGGTGCCCCTCGAGCCGGTGGGTGGCTGCGGTTGCCGCGCCTCGGCCGCGCTGCCGGCGTTCGGATGCACCTGGTTCTTCAGCGCACTCACCCTCGCGGCGATTCGCCGACGACGCCGGCGGGCGCGAGAGCGCGTAGCATGCGCCCCGTGACCCTCGATCATCACCGGGAGCTTCTTGCCCGCATCTATGGCGGCAAGAGGTGGATCTTGGCGGTGGACGTGCTGGCGGCTGCGACCCAGACCGTGCACGCCCTGCGCGAGCTGGGTGCGACCTCGTGCCTGTGCGTCGCGGGCTCGCGCGGCACGGGCCCGATGCCGGACACGGAATTTTCACCCGACCCCATCGTGCTCGGGGTCGAGGCGCCGGACATGATGAGCGGAGTCCGGCTCTCGCTGCAGGCGCTGGCTGCGCTGCCCGGCGACGCCGTGGCTCGGGTCGATGCGTTCGATCCGGAGCGGCAGGCTCGGGTGCTGGGCACCATCTTCGACGACGGCAGAGACGTCGCCGGCCGCCGGAAGTTCGGCGCGCGGCCCGAGCCCTGGCAGCGCCTGGAAGACAAGACGGTGATCGACGCCTTCTGGCGGGCTGCCGGCGTGAGCCACGCGCCGGCGCGCGTGGTGCCGGCCCGGCTCTCGGAGCTCGAAGCCGCCGCGGCCGAGCTCGATCGGGGCGAGGGCACGGTCTGGAGCGGCGACAACCGCGAGGGGTTCAACGGCGGAGCCAGCTACGTGCGCTGGGTGCGCACCGCCGCGCACGCCGAGCAGGCCAGCGAGTTCTTTGGCGCGCACTGCCATCGAGTGCGCGTGATGCCCTTCCTCGAGGGAATTCCCTGTAGCATCCACGGGGTCGTCTTCGACGATTACGTGCTGGCCCTGCGCCCCTGCGAGATGGTCGTTCTGCAGAAGCCGGGTGAGAGCACGCTGCACTACGCGCGGGCCGCGTCGTTCTGGGACCCGCCGGCGGTGGACCGTGACGCCATGCGGGCCGTGGCCCGGCGCACCGGTGAGCACTTGCGCGCGAGCGTGGGCTATCGGGGTGCGTTCACCATCGATGGCGTCCTGAGCCGCGACGGGTTCTTGCCGACCGAGCTGAATCCCCGGGTCGGCGCGGCGCTGTACATCATGACCGCGGGCCTTCCGCTCTCGATCCCGCTCTTCAACGCAGCGGTGGTGGAGGGCGTCCGGGCCGACTTCCGCGCGCGTGAGCTGGAAGCCGCGGTGCTGGCGCACGTGGACGCCCATCGCGCGGGCGGTGGCATGGCAGTGGTGCCGCGTGCGCCGAGCGAAGGGCAGGCGGCCGTTCTGGGGTGGCGCGGCGACCACTTCGAGGTCATGCCCGACGGCTGCGAGCCCGACGCGGTGGCGCGCTACGGCCCGAGCCCCGCCGGGGGGTTCGTGATGGTGGACCTGGTCGCGGAAAGGACGCCCATCGGGCCGTCGGCGGCGCCGCGGGTTGCCGCGGCGCTGGCGTGCTTGAACGCGCACTGGCAGCTCGGCCTGGGCCCGCTCGAGCCGGCACAAGACGTCAGGGGCGAGCCGCCTTCCGCGCGCGATCGATCTCGAGCGACGCCTTGAGCCCGCGAGTCTTGAGCGAGAACCAAACCAGTCGCTTCTTGTCCATCACGAAGAAGCGCTTGCCGTAGCGCGCCAGCGCCTTCGGGTCGATGCGGAAGCCCAGGCCCGGCAGCGTGGGCGCAGCCAGCTTGCCGCGGCGGTGATGGAACGGCGTCTCGAGCAGACCGTCCCGCGCCTCGGGCACCCAGCCCGGGGGGTTCAGCGGATACTCGAGCTCTTTCTGCGAGTCGGTCGCGAGATAGAGCTGGAGGTTCACCGCGAACCCGATGCCGTTGGTCCAGGTGTGCGGCGTGTAGATCAGGCCGGCCTGCTTCGCCAGGCGTGCCACCTCGAGCGTCTGCGCGATGCCGCCGGTGAAGATCGCGTCGGGCTGGAAGATCGAATAGCAGCGGCGCTCGATCATCATCCGGAGCTCCGGCAGCCCGCCGGTGTGCAGCTCGGCGCCGCTGATCGGCACGCGGCTCACGCGCGTCAGCTCCGCCAGATCGTCGTAGCCGTCCATCGGCAACGGCTCCTCGACCCACGAGAAGCCCGCATCGGCACACACATCCGAGAAGCGCTTGGCCCGAGCCAGATCCCACAGCGGCGCCGGACCGATGGCAGTGACGCGCCAGGCCTGGTTCACGTCCACGCCCAGCTTCATCCGCCCACCCATGGCCCGGGCCGTCTCGACCACCTGACGCTCGTCCACGGCCGGATCGAAGTCGTGCACCCGGAGCTTGATGGCCGAAAACCCCTCGGCCAGCCGGGCCTCGGCCTCTTCGATTCGCGCGCCGGGCAGCTTCACCTCGCCGGTCGAGGCATAGAGCGACACGTCCCGCGCCTCACCGCCCAAGAGCTCGTACACCGGGCGGCCCTCGCGCTTCCCTTTGATGTCCCAGAACGCAGGCTCGATCCACCAGTTGCGCCAGCCCAGGTAGCCCATCTCGCGCAGGCGCTGCTGCGCCAGGCCGATGTCCGTGGCGTCGGCGCCGATCAGGTAGGGCCCCACCAGCTCGCCCAGGCCCGCCCGCTCGTGCCCCATGCAGGGGCCGGCGCTGTACCCCTCGATGCCATCGCTGGTGGTCAGCTTGATCAGCGTGAAGCGGTTCTCGTTCTGGGGAAAGCCCGGGATCCAGCTCGGACGAAAAGTGGCTGGAAGGGGTACAGCGACGTGGAAGAGCTCGATGCGGGCGACGGTGCTCATGGTGCTTGCTCGAGGGCGCGGGGAGGGGCGATGATTAGCAAGAAGAGGGGTGGATGTCTCGCGAGCTCGATACCGCCGTGGCGGTGACCCGTGACGTGTTCTGGGTCGGGAGGCACGATCCCGAGACGGCGCTGCACTGTAACGCCTACCTGCTCGTCGACGAGCGAGACGTGGTGCTGATCGACCCCGGGTCGATCCCCGACTTTCACGTGGTGATGCGCAAGGTGCTCGACGTGGTCGACGCCAGCGAGGTCACGCTGGTGGTTGCCAGCCATCAGGATCCGGACGTGTGCGGCAACCTCGCGGTGGTGGAAGAGGTGCTGCGCACCGACATCAAGGTGGTGGCGACGCCGAACACCATCCGGTTGATCCGCTCGCTGGGGGTGCGGTCGCCGTTCTACGACGTCGAAGAGAACGGCCACCGCCTGGTCTTGAACAGCGGGCGCGAGCTCGAGTTCATCCCCACGCCCTTCCTGCACTCGCCGGGCGCGATGATCACCTGCGACGTGAAGACGCGCACCGCGTTCACCTCGGACCTGTTCGGCGGCCTCTCGAAGAGCTGGGAGCTGTTCGCCGGGGCGGGTTTCCTCGACGCGATGACCGCCTTCCACCAGCTGTACATGCCGTCGAATGCGCTGCTCGCGCCGTGCATGACGGGGCTTTCGAAGCGCAACTTCGAGCGCATCTGCCCGCAGCATGGCTCGATTCTCGAGGGGCCGCAGGTGGCCCAGGCCATCGAGCACCTGAAAGCCCTGCGCTGCGGCTCGGACCTTTGGGGTTCGCCCGGTGCGTGAGCGGCTCTTGGACCTCGGGCGCTCGCAGGTGGGCGAGGCGCGGGGGACGGGCCGGCAGCTGACCGAGCGCGCGCTCACGATGCACTGCGCGGCCTACCTGGCCGAGGTGAAGTCACGCCTGCTCACGGCCGTGATCTTCGAGCTCAAGTCGAGCAAAGACTCGCTGGCCGAGGGCCTGTCCGAGGAGCAGCAGCAGCGGGTCAAGCTGGACGCGCTGGTCTCGCGTCGCACCGAAGAGCTGGAGCGCATGCGGAGCCGGCTCGAGGCCGAAGAGCGCGAGCGCTCGCGCCTGCAGTCACGCCTGATTCAGGCCGAGCGCATGCACGCCCTCGGCGCGTTGGCAGGCGGCGTGGCCCACGACCTCAGGAACTATCTGATGGTGGTCAGCTGCTGCCTGGACGACCTGCCCCCCACCGCCTCGGTGCTCGTGCCCGACGCCCAAGAGGCCACCGCCCAGGCGCTTCGCCTCAGCGCGCAGTTGATGGACCTGGGCCGCCCGCCCAAGCCTCGGCTTCGCCCGACTGCCATCAACGCGGTCGTGGCTCGGACCGCTTCGCTGCTCGCGCCGTCGCTGCCCGAGCAAGTCGAGGTCCGGCTGGCCCTGGACCCCCACGAGCCCGAGGCGCCGCTCGATCCGGACGAGGTGCAACAGGCGTTGCTCAACCTGTGCCTGAACGCGCGCGACGCGGTCGCGCCCCGGGGCGGGTTCATCACGCTGGCAACCGGCACGCAGCGAATCGCCGAGCCTCCGCCCTATGCGCCCGAGAGCGCCGCCCCCGGTGACCATGCCTGGCTGCGGGTGAGCGACAACGGGCCCGGTATCCCCGCCGATCATCTGGGGCGGGTGTTCGAGCCGTTCTTCACCACCAAAGAGCCGGGCAAGGGGACCGGGTTGGGGCTCAGTCAGGCCTACCGCTGCGCCACCGCCCACCACGGCTGGATCGAAGTGCAGAGCACCGAGGCCGTCGGCACGTCGTTCCAGATGTTCTTCCCCATCCAGCCGTCGTCGCCCCGGTGAGCAGGCTCACTTCTTCCGCGGGGGCTTCGCCGGGGGGGCGGTGCGCACCCGCGGCGGCTTGCGCCCGACCTGCTCTGCCTTGAACGCGCTGGGACAGAGCTCGCTCGCACTGCAGGCCGCGCACGCGGGCTTCCGCGCCGAGCACACCCGTCGGCCGTGGAAGATGAGCGTGTGCGACACGCGATCCCAATGCTCTTTCGGGAGCACGCGCATCAGATCCGCTTCGACCTTCTCGGGGCTGTCGTGCTGGCTGAAGCCCAGGCGCTGCGCCAGCCTGAGGACGTGCGTGTCGACCACCACGCCCTCAGGCGCCCCGAAGGCGACGCCGAGCACCACGTTGGCCGTCTTGCGACCCACCCCCGGCAGCTTCGTGAGCTCGTCCAAGGTGCGCGGCACCTTGCCCCCATGCTCTTCGACCAGCCGGGTCGCGAGCCCGGTGATGCTCTTGGTCTTCTGGCGGAAGAAGCCCAGGCTGCCGATCACCTTCTCGACCTCGGCGGGTTTCGCCCGGGCCAGCGCGGCGGCGTTCGGCCAGCGGCGAAACAGCTCGGGCGTCACCTTGTTCACGGCCACGTCGGTCGCTTGCGCGCTCAGCACCGTGGCCACCAGCAGTTGGAACGCGTCGGCGTGATCGAGCTCGCAGTGGGCATCGGGGTGCTGGCGGCACAGAAGCTCGAACATGGCCAGCACCTGGGCACCCGGGCGCGCAATCGGCTTGGCGGGCGCGCGCTGGCGCCGCGGCTTCGAGGGGGAGGTCTTGCGGGCCCGCGCCGTCGCCATGCGGGCGTCATCGTAGCAGAGCCGGCCGGGTGGTCCGCGGTCGGAGTTGTCCTGGCGCAGACGACCACGCTCGGCTAGCGTTGAACCATGACGCGGGGCGACGGACGCATTCTGTTGGATCAGCTGCGGCGGCTGGGCAAGCATGCGCTTGCGGTGTGCGTGGTCGCATCGCTGGGGGTGGCAGCCGCGTGCGGCGCCACCA
>JAKLKA010000228.1 GCA_023150915.1 Polyangiaceae bacterium | reverse complement strand
TGGTGTGCATGGGCAGCACCGGCTGCGTGCCCGACGACGTCGGCTGCTCGCCCAAGAAGCCCGACGGCTGGTGCCCGAAAGACAGCTGGTGCGATCAGGGCAAGTGCAGCAAAGAGGTGTTTTCTTGCGGCGGAAAGGACGACCCGCAAGAAGACAACGACTCGCAGGCCACCGCCAAGCCGGCCCCCGCCGGGGTGACCGAGGGCCTGGTCACCTGCAAGGGCGACGACGACTGGTGGAGCGTGACGGTGCCCAAGGGCAAGGTGCTGCGCGTGGGCATCGAGTTCGCGAACGCCGCCGGCGACCTGGATCTGGTGGTCTACGACGCCGCGGGCAAGATCGTGGGCTCGCGCACCGGCGACAGCTATCCGTACAGCGATCGCACCGCCGAGACCGACACCGAGTACTACGGCCTGTGGTCCGAGGCCGGCGGCGACAAATACTTCGTGCGCGTGACCGGCTATATGGGCTCCGAGAACAAGTACAGCCTGCACGTCGACGAGTACGCCTATCAAGACGGCAAGGACTGCGAGAGCGTCTTCTCGGCGGCGCAGTGCATCGGGCAGGCAGCCGGCGGCACCGGCCTGATGCCCTTCCCCTTCCCCGACACGAAGAGCGGAAAGGGCGAAGACAACTACATGTGGGACACCTACTCGAACTACCGCTTCGCGCGCCGCGAGCTGGTCATGCTGGTGCGCTGGGCGCTGGCCGAGACGGGGAAGGCCTTCCCCGGCACCAAGCCCCTGGGGCTGATCGACACCTGTCAGATCGACGGCATCACGCCGGGCTACGACGTGGACGACCCGCGCCACCCCGAGAGCACCCACGATCAGGGCGGCAACCAGGACCTCGCTTACTTCCAGACCGGCTCGGACAACAGCGCCCGGATCGTGTGCGGTGACGGCTCGACCCACGCCGACGGCTTCTGCTCCGACGCCGCCAAGACCAAGCACATCGTCGACCTGCCGCGGCAGGCGTTCTTCATGGCCAAGCTGAACTCGAGCCCCCGCGCCCGGGTGATCGGCGTCGACCAGGTACTCGCCCCGCTGATCATCCAGGCGGGAAAAGATCTGGGTGCGCTGCCCGACGGCGACCCGAAGAAGCTGACCGCGGCCGAGGTCTCGGGGCTCTCCGGGCACATCGCCTCGGGCAGTGGCTGGCCGTACCACCACCACCACATTCACCTGAGCTTGAAGTGGTGGGGGCAAGAGAATGCCTACTGGTACTCGCAGTTCCAGGACGACCGCAGCACCTCGCCCGCCCAGCTGGTCACCGCGTGGCCGGCCCGCGGTGAGCGCCAGCGGCCGAACCGCGCGCCCCGCAAGCCGCACTGATACTCACCCCAGCTTCTTGCCGACCGCGTCGCGGAGCGCCAGGCAGCACGACTCGTAACGCAGATCGGCGTTGCCGGCCTTGTCGACCGCGAGCCGCACCAGGGTCGGGCCCTGCTGGTGGGTCGGGCACTTCACGGCGCCGAGCTTCAGCCCCACGTCGTCGGCCAGCTGGCGAAAGGCGCGCACCACCGCGGGATCGCGCACCTGGTCGAGGGGCACGTCTTTGCCTCGCACGTTCACCACCACGCTGACCGGCAGCCGGCTCATCGCGCGCCCAGCTTACCACGGCTGGCCTTGCAGCAGCGAAAGCCGGTCTGCACCCCGGCGTACTGCTCGCCGTGATTGTCGGTGGCGGCGCGGCAGCGGTTCCGGCCGATCAGCCACCAGCCCCCGCGCAAGATGGCGCGCCGCCCCTTGGGTTGGTTGTACCGCGTCGTCCACTCGTCCACGTTGCCCACCAGGTTGAACACGCCGAATGGGCTCTTGCAGCCGGGCAACGCATCGCGCGGCACCCGCCGATCGATGAACTGATCGGGGCCCGTGACCAGCTGCTCTTCCGGGAAGTCGTGGTTGCAGCGCTGGCCGTCGCGCACGAAGCCATAGGGATAAGGCAGCGCGTCGGGCCCCTCGCAGGCGAACTCCCATTCGTCTTCGAAGCACAGCCGCTTGCCCATCGCGGCGCACAGGTTGCCCGCCTCGCCCCAGTTCACGTGGGTCAGCGGGTGGCTGTAGCCTGGCGGCGTGAACTCGTACTGGTCGATGCAATAGTCCAGCGTGCGCCGCGCCCCGACGCACTCGCTGGGCTCGGCGAACTCGGCGCAGGCGATCTTCTGGCCCACGCTCAGCCGTGGCAGCCAGCGCTTGCAGAGCTGCTTCGGCTCGGCGCAGCGCAGCCCCGCCACGTGCACCATGTCCACCGGGCACGCGGCACCCGCCGGGTCGTAGGGGGGCGGCGAGAGCTTGGGCAGCTTGCCGGTGTTGCTGGCGAAGCCGCGCATGCCGGGCGGGTCGCCGGGCGTGCTCCCCGCCGGTACGGGCACCGTCGGAGCCGGCGCGGGCGCGGGCGACTCGACCAGGGCCTTCACGGCCTCCCGATCCGGCTTGGCGCAGCAGCGAAAGCCGGTGGTGAAGTCGTGGTACTCGGCGCCGTGCCCGGCGGTCACATAGCGGCACCCCTTGCCGTGGAGCTTGGCCTCGACATAGTGCCCGCCCATCAAGAGCGCCTTCTTGTCGCCCTGCGTCCATTCCAGCAGGTTGCCTTGCAGGTCGAACACCCCCTCGGGCGTGGCGCACGCCGAGAACTCGCCGGTCTTGGCCACCGTCTCGTCCAGCTGGTTCAGCTTCGGATCGTTGAGCACCACCGAGTCGTGGACGTACTTGCCGTGGACACGCACCACCGGGTGCAGGCGCCGCTCGACGTTGCACGCGCCCTTCTCGTACTGCATGCCGTAGGGGTAAACACGGTACGGGCGCTCGGTTCCCATGCAGGCGTCCTGCCACTCTTGGGTGGTGCACAGGTGCTTGCCGGCGCGACGGCACGCCGCGTCGCCCTCTTCGGCCGAGATGTACGCCTGCGGCAGAACGCCCGCGCGCGCCTCGGCCTTGACCTTCTTGGGCCCCACGGCGTGGTGCGGCGAGTGCGGCTGGCCGTCGGCCTCGCGCGTGGTCGCTTCCCAGCGATCGATGCAGAATCGCCCGGCGATCAGCGCCATGCCCTCGGGGCACGGCAACTTCGGTGCGGGGGCCGAGGGGGGCTCGGCGCTGGGTGCCACCGCCACGGCGGCGGCGTCGCCCGAGGCGCTCGCGGCGCTGGGCTCGGGGGGTGGCGGCTCGACACGCTTCTTCTGACAGCTGGCCACCACCACCCAGAGCGGCAGCACCGCTCGAACCACGCGACCGAACACGCGCGGAGTGTGGCACACTTCGCAGCATGGGGGTCACTTCGACCCAGAGCCCGATCCGCGTCGCGTTCGTGCCCGGTCACCTGACCGGGCTGCCGGGACGCATCGGCATCACCATCGGCCCCGGCAAGCGCGACGACCGCTGGCAGCGCGACCTGGACGACGATCTGAATCGACTTCGTGAAGCGCACCGGACCGACCTGTTGGTGTCGTTGATGCAGCCCGACGAGCGCCAGGCGTTGGGCATGCAAGCCCTGCCCGAGCGCGCCACGGCGCTGGGCCTCGAGTTTCTAGAGCTCCCGGTGGTCGACGGCTCGGCGGCCGACTCGCCCGCCGAGCTCGAGGCCCTGGTGCGTTCGATCGTCGACGCCGCCGCAGCCGGACGCAACGTGGTCGTGCACTGCCGCGGGGGCCTGGGTCGAAGCGGCATGACCGTGGCCGCCGTGCTCTGCGCCCGCGGGCTCGAAGCCGAGCACGCCATCGCCGAGGTGCGGCGCGTGCGCCCCGGCGCCGTCGAGACCGAAGCCCAGGCGCGCGCGGTTCGCGCCTTCCCCCGGGCCGATCGCCCGGATCTGCCGGTGCGCTTCGACCGCTTCGCGGGCTGCCTCTTGGGCGGCGCCGTCGGCGACGCCCTGGGCTACCCCATCGAGTTCGACAACGCGCACTCGATCGTCACCCGCTGGGGCCAGAGCGCCCCCCAGCCGCTGGCCTACGCCGACGTGCCGCCCGCGATCATCTCGGACGACACCCAGATGACCCTGTTCACCGCGGAAGGGTTGATCGCCTGCGACGAGCCTCGGCAGGTCATCGATCGCATCCAGGCCGCCTATCTGCGCTGGTTGGCGACGCAGACCGGCAGCCCCGCGGCGGGCGGCTGGCTCTTGGGCGTCGAGCGGCTGCATGCGCGACGCGCTCCGGGCAACACCTGCCTGTCGGCGCTGCTCGCTCAACGGCAGCACCCTCACCAGCCCAGCGTGAGCGCGGTGCCGAACGACAGCAAGGGCTGCGGCGCCATCATGCGCTCGGCGCCCATCGGGCTGGCGGCCGCGTCGCGCGAGATCGCCTTCGAGCTGGGGCGGGACGCCGGGGTGCTGACCCACGGCCACCCCAGTGGCTACCTCTCGGCCGGGTACTTCGCCGCGCTGATCCACGATCTGTCACGCGGCGGCGATCTGCGCGAGGCCATGACCGCCGCCGATGGCCTGCTGGCCTGCGAGTTCGGCGCGGCCGAGACCCAGAGCGCCGTCGCCCTGGCCAAAGAGCTGTCCCTGAGCGGGCCGCCCAGCGCCGCGGCGCTCGAGGCCCTGGGCGGCGGTTGGACCGGCGAGAGCGCGCTGGGCATCGCGCTTTCCTGCGTGCTGTCCAGCGACACGCTGCCGGCAACGCTGTGGCGCGCCGTGGCCCATGGGGGCGACAGCGACAGCACCGGCAGCCTGGTGGGCAACCTGCTCGGCGCAATGCACGGCACCGGTGCGCTGCCGGCCCGCTGGCTCGAAGAGGTCGAGTTGCGCGACGTGATCGAGACGGTGGCCACCGATCTCTACGACCAGAGCGTGCTCGGGGCCCGGATGGACCGCGAGAAGTACGGCTAGCGCCGGCGCGGCGGCAGCTCTTGCTCCACCAGCGCGCGCACGTCGTCGTGGTCGCGGGCCGGGGGCGGCTCGATCGCCAGCCGTGCCTCCACCGCTTTCAACCGCATCGCCAGGTGCCCGACCTGCTCGGCCACGTGCTTGTCCCGCAGGCTGTTCTGCGCCAGCGCCGCCGAGACGTCGCCGCCGGCTTCCACGCCGGCGGCCGCCGGCGCCATCGCCACGTTCACCTCCAGCCGGCTGACCGTGGCCTCGAGCGCGTCGATCCGGGGCCGCAGGCCGTCGAGCGTCGCTTCCAGCTCGAGGATGCGTGACAAGAGCTGCGAGCCGGCGTCGCGATAGGCCATGGGCGGAACGCTAGCACTTCGACTACGACGCGGGTCGCTTCCAGCGCGCCCGCACCCGCGACCGCACCTCGGGATCGTGCCAGTGGCGCTCGAGCCACGCCGTGCCGGCGCCCGCGGCTTCTTCGTACTCGGCAGGGGAAAGCGGCACCAGCGACAGCACCGTCACCGGCTGCCCCTTGGGCATCACCACGAAGCCCCCCTCGGCCAGCACGAAACCGCCGATCCCCAGCTCGGCAATCGGCGCCCGCAAGGTGTCGCCGACCTTCCACGGTTTGGCCGTCGGACCGCGCTCGTGCAGCGTGCGCGCCAGGCGCCCCACCCAGGTCACCAGCTCGAACGAATGATCGTCGACCCAGGCAGCCAGCTCCACGTGCGGGAAGCCCACCGCGTCGCCGCCCGCCTGGGCCATGCGCCCCAGGCCCGCGGTCAGGATCACGAAGCCCGGATCGGATCGCGGCCGCCGCACCTCGATCGAGTGCGGCACCACGCCCGCGGCGGTGCACGGCACGTCGGCGACCACGTCGCTCGGATAGGCCAGGGCGAACCGCGAGCTGAACAGCGCGCGATAGGTGTTGGGCGCAATCCGCTCGGGGTCGCGCGCGCCGGGCGCCGAGGCCAAGGCCCAGCGCTCGGCGGGATCGATGGCTGGGCCCAGCGCCGAGAGCTCGATGCCGCCCTCGGCGGGGGTCGCCGAGTAGCGCTCGGCGTCGCCTTCGGCCAAAACCGCGGGATACGCCCCGACCCGGGAGCCGATCGGGACCGCCAGCTCTTCGCCCGGCTCGAGCTCGCGGTTTTCGCGGACCATGCGCGCGCAGGCCGAGAGCACGGCCTCGTGCCGGCGCGAGCGCGACGCAGAGGCCGGCATTCACCCCGAAGAGAAGCCGGACCAGGCCGCCGCGGCGGCGCGTGCCCTGGGCTGGCTCACGGTGCTCCTCGATCGCCCGGTGCCCCAGGGGCCCCAGGCCCAGCGCGTGTGGG
>JAKLKA010000032.1 GCA_023150915.1 Polyangiaceae bacterium | reverse complement strand
GGCGGGGGCCGGCGCCATCGAGGGCGCGATGTCTGGATCGCGCAGCGCCGGGGCAGTGAGCCGCGCCGAGCCCGACGGCCGGCGCGGGCCGGCCTCGGCGTTCTGGGCAAAGGGATTCGCAGAGGGCAGCGCCGAAGGCAGCGGGCGGTTCGGATCCAGGCGACCCGTGGCTTGCGGCGCGGGGGCCGGCGGCGGCGGTGCGGGCTGCGCCGCCACGGCGGTTTGTGCCGGTGCGGGCGGGTCGTCGGTCGGAACGCAGGCGATGGCCAGCGTCGAGAGCACGATGAACGAAGCGAGGCGCGTCACGGCTCTGCATGCTAGCACCTTCGCCCGGGCTTTGTGGCGCGACGTTTTGCGCGGTATGGGAAGGCCGCGCGATGCATCCCGTTCTGTTCCAGCTGCCGCTGCCTGCGTGGACCATTCCACTGTTCCCCGCGCTCGTGGTCTTGGCCGCGCTGGGCGCGCTGCTCGCGCTCTTCGGCTACCAGAAGCGCGCGGGCGACCTGCTGGTGATCGGGCTGGTGCTGGCCGCAGCGGCCGGGCTCAGCGCGTTCAGCTATCGCGGTCAGGTCACCACGCTCTCGCCGCTGCCCATCTACAGCTACGGCGCCATGCTCTGCGTCAGCATCGTGGTCGGTTGGTTCCTGACGCTGGGGTTGGCCGAGCGCGATGGCCTGCCGCGCCACAAGATGGCGAACTGCTACTTCGTAACCGCGGCGTCGGCGCTGATCGGCGCGCGGCTCTTGTACTTCGTCACCAACCCGCAAGAGTTCGACGTCTTCCGCGACCTGTTCGCGTTCCGGCGCGGCGGTCTGGTGGCGTATGGCGGGTTCATCGGTGGCTTCATCGGGTCGTTCGCCTACCTGCGCAGCCAGAAGATCCGCCTCTTGCCCTGGGCCGACGTGGCCGTCCCCAGCCTGGCCAGCGGCCTTCTGATCACGCGCCTGGGCTGCTACCTGTTCGGCTGCGACTTCGGCACGCCGCTGGGTGAGGGCGCGCCGGCCTGGCTCAGGCGGCTGGGCACCTTCCCGCGCTGGACCGAGGGCACGCTGCTCGAGGGCTCGGGCTCGCCGGCCTGGATCCAGCACGTGAACCAGCGCGGCCTCTCACCCGATGCCACCGCCTCGCTGCCCGTGCACCCGACGCAGCTGTACGAGATGCTGGCCGGCGCGGTGCTGCTCGGGCTGGTGTTCCTGGTGCGAAAGCACCGCCGTTTCCGCGGCCAGGTGTTCCTGGCGTTCACGCTGGGGTACGGCTACTTGCGCTTCGCGGTCGAGATCTTGCGCGACGACGCCGAGCGCGGCGAGCTCGGGCCGTTCGTCGGCACGCACGTGTACCTGCCCGCGGCGCTCTTGATCTTCGCTGCCGCCTACATCTATGGCCCGTCGCGCAGCGTTCGCCCGCCGAACCTGCGCTGGGCGACCGACGCCTTGGCGCTGGTCCCGCCGGTGGCGTTGTACCTTGCGCTGAGGCCCGCCAGCTTCGCCCAGGCGGCGTCCACCCAGCTCTCCACCTCGCAGTGGATTGGCCTCTTCACCGGCGTGGCCGCCGGGGTCGCCTGGTACACGCTGGACGAAGCCGGGAAGCAGCACCCCGCGGCCGCCATGAGCCTGGGGCCCGGCGCCGCGCCCGAGGCAGACGACTCGGACGGCGGGGCCGAACCCGAAGAAGCATCCGAGCCGCCCCCGGCGCCCAAGCCGAAGGCAAAGAAGAAGAAGCCTCAGCCAAGCTCGAGCTGATAGCGCGCCGGCTCTGCGCCCTCGACGCGCACGCAGAGCCGCCGCGGTTCGAGATCGACCACGGCGAAGCACGCCGCCGGCCGGCCCGGCGCGTCGTCGTCCAGGTTCTCGATCAGGCTCTGCAACGTGAGATAGGGAATGCCCGCGATCACGTCCAGGTGGTTCCAGTGCGCGTGACCGTTGAACACCGCCACCACCTTGCCGCTCTGTTCGAGCACGCGCCGAAGCTCGCGCCGCTCGGCCAGCCGGCAAATGTGCGGGGCCTTCTCGAACCAGCGGTTGCCCGTCAGATCTTGCTCGCTCGCAGGGTGGTGCATCAGCACCACCACGGGGCTGGTGGCCGCGGCCAGGTCGAGCGCCAGCCACTCGAGTTGCGCCTGGGGCAGCCGCACGCACACGTCTTTCGTCTCGAGGGTGTTCAGCACCACGAAGTGCACCCCGCCCACGTCGCGGCTGTAGTGAAGCGGCCCGGTGTGCCCCCACAGCGCGCGCAGGTCGTCCTCGGTGAGCTGGATCTGGTCGTGATTGCCGGCCACGTGAATCAGCGGCGCGTTCAGCGCGGACACGATGTCCAAGAACTGGCCGTAGCGAGCGCGATCGCGCTCGGGGCTGTCGTCTTCCAGCACGTCCCCCAGGTTCACCACCAGCTCGGGCCGCTCCACGGTGTTCATCCGCTCGACGAAAGCCCGGGTCAGCGCGCCCGCTTCGTGGCTCAGCTTGCGCAGCTTGCCCGCGAAGAAGGCCTTGGGCCCGAAGTGTTGATCGCTGAACAGGGCGAAGCGCACGCCGGCGAAGGTAGCGCTGGACGAGCCTTGGTTCCACGCTAAGCTCGCCGCCTCATGCGGGTGCTCTCGGGGCTGGGCCTGGTCGCGGTTCTGTCGGGTGTGGCGCTGGCGGCGTGCAGCGGTGACGACGACGGCGGCGGGTCGGCATCCACCGGTGGCAGCGGCGGCTCGGACGCCGGCGGAACGGGTGGCACCGCCGGCGAGGCCGGGGACGTGGTGCAGCCGCTGGCCGCGGTGTGCGTGAAGTCCCCCGCGGTGGCCCCGCCCGCCGGTGACGCCGCCTGCCCGGCGAAGAAGCCCGCCGCGGCCGACGCGCTCGACGACGCGCTGGGCAAGGCCGGCATCGACCGCTGCGGCTACGGGTTTTCGGACGCGACCATGGCGATCTGGAAGCCGATCTTCGCCGACGACGCGTATCAGCTGCCCAGCTTCCGCCCGCTGCACCAAGGGCTGCTGCGGATCCCCGCCTTCGCGCTCGAGACCGAGGGGTATCTGGATGCGGCGCTCGACGGGAAGCAGACCGTGTCCAGCGTGCTGCTCGCCGCATCGGTGCGCAAAGGCCACACCCTGGACGCGTGTGCCGAGCTGGGCGGCTGGGAGGCGGCGCTGGCAGCGGCCTCACCGCTGGCCGCCGCGCTGGCCAAGCTCGGCGCGGGCGACGCCGCGGCGCTCGCTGCAGCGACCCAGGGCGTGCCCCTCGATCTGCAGCAAGCCTTGGTGCCGGTGCTCGCCACCCTGGCATGGGCCGCCGGCGAGGTGCGCGCGGCAGTGGGCACCGAGGTGTCCGACGAGCTCGACTTCTTGAGCCGCGTCTACAGCTTCGTGATCATCCCCACCGATCCCTTCACGGTCGACAAGACCAGCGTGGGGTACCTGAAGAAGGTGGACGAGAAGCGCATCGCCACGGCGGCGGCGCTGGTGGCGCGCGCGGTCGAGGCGGCGGACCTGGGCAAGTTCGCCGGCAAGGCGTCGTCGCCGCTGGCCGTCGACACCCCGCTCGGCGCAGTGGTGATCGGCGGCCCGAACGCCGACAGTTACACGGCGGGTCACCTGGCCGAGAAGAGCGCGCTCTTGCTCGAGCTGGGCGGCGACGACACTTACGAGGTGCCGGTCGGGTCCGGTCGTCGCGAGCTGCCCGTGGGCGTGGCCATCGATCTGGCCGGCAAAGATCACTACGGCTACGCCATCGTGCCCGACTCGCTGGACACGCCCACTCGCCCACCGTCGGACTCGGCGGGGCGCTATGGCTTCGGCGGCGCCATGGGTCAGACCTTGTCCCGCGTCGGCCGTCAGGGCAGCGGAATTCTGGGGGTGGGCCTCGCGTGGGATCTCGGCGTGGCCGACGACGTGTACGCCTCGCTGGCGCTGTCTCAGGGCGCGGGCGCGCTGGGCGTGGGTGCGCTGTTCGATCAGGGCGGCGCGGACAAGTACGTCGCCGAGAACACCAGCCAGGGCTCGGCCATGTGGGGCATCGGCGCGCTGATCGACGCTGCCGGCAACGACGAGTACCGCACCTTCTATGCCTCGCAGGGCTTCGGCTACGTGCACGGCGTGGGCGTGGCGGTGGACGGTGGCGGCGACGACACGTGGTTCGCCGATCCGGGCGATCCCAAGGTGGGCGGCGACTCGCTCTACCCCTCGGCGCAGCTGCCGAAAGAGGGCAACACCAGCATGTGTCAGGGCGCCGGCTTCGGTCGCCGCGACGACACCAAGGGCCTGTACATGGCGGGTGGGCACGGCGTGCTCTACGACCGCGCGGGCAAAGACAGCTACACCGCCAGCGTGTTCGCGCAGGGCTCGGGGTACTGGCTGGGCTTCGGCCTGCTCACCGACAAGGCCGGCGACGACACCTACAAGGGCCTCTGGTACGTGCAGGGGGCCAGCGCGCACTTCGCGCTCGGCGCGCACTTCGATCGCGCCGGAAACGATCTGTACAACCCCAGCTTCCCGATCCGCGCCACCAGCATCGGCGTGGGTCACGACTTCTCCGGTGCGCTGCACGTCGATCTGGGCGGTGACGACCAGTACACTGCGCCGGGGCTCTCGCTGGGCTGCGGCAACTCGCAGGGCGCGGGCGGCTCGATCAACGTCGGCGGCAACGACCAGTACACGCCCGCCGGAAACAACACCTACGGCTGCGCGTCCCTGGGACACGGCGGGCCGTACACCAGCCGCGACGACATGCCGACCTACGGCATCTTCGTCGACGCGGAAGGCACCGACACGTACTCGCTTCCCGGTGGGGCTCCGGCGGCTGCCGACGGCGCCAGCTGGAGCCTGCACGTGTTCGAACCCACGGCCGGCGCGCCCAAGACCGAGCACAGCGGGGGCGTCGATCGGGCCCCGGGCACGGTCGGCCTGCCCTGAGCCTGCTCGGTTTCCCGTGTCCTTCCGGCGGCCTTCGCGGGTTTTGGCGCCCCGCGTGACGAGCTTTACCCCGCTGCCCGTCTAATTGTAGCCTTCCGCGGCTCGAGTCGCCGCGCGTGCGAAGACGGCACGAGAGGCGCGAGCGAGGAGTTGTCATGCGAAACGGGTTCATCCTTGGTGTTGTCGGCGCGGTCGTTCTGAGCGGCGTCGTGGGTTGCAAGAAGAAGGACAGCGACGCCCAGACGGCGGGCTACCAGCAGCAGCCGGGTGGCTATCAGCAGCAGCCCGGCGGCTATCAGCAGCAGCCGGGTGGTTATCAGCAGCAGCCCGGCGGCTACCAGCAGCAGCCCGGTGGGTACCCGGCGGGTCAGCCCACCGGTCAGCCCACGGCTCAGCCCACGGCGGCGCCCACGGCGGCTCCGGCGGGTGGCGGTCAGGCGCAGCCGGTCGATCCAATGCTGGCCGGCGCGGCCACGCAGGTGCTGAACCAGATGGCCACGCAGCACGCGGTCCCCGGCAGCAAGCCGGTGGGCTCGGCCCTCGCTGGGAACTTCCAGCAAGGCCAGGTCCTCGAGTCGCAGATCCAGCTGCAGCCCGGCAAGTGCTACACGGTCGTCGCGTCGGGTCTGCCCGCGGTCACCGAGGTCAACGTGAAGTTCGTCGCGGTCACGCCCATCCCGGGCTCGGCCATGGTGCTGGCGAACGATCAGGACACGGGCGCGCAAGCGGTGCTCGGCAAGAAGCCGAACTGCTACAAGAACGCGTTCCCGATGGCCGTCCCGGTCAAGATGGTGCTCGAGGTCGCTGGCGGCTCGGGCATCGCGGCGGCGCAGCTCTACGAGAAATGAGGCTGCCCCCCCTCGTCGCCGCTGCGCGGCGCCGGTCCCCCCCAAGAATCGCGCTTTGCGCGATTCGGGGGGGACGCTTCATTTTGGCTGCCGCAGTGTCGGAAGTTTTCCGGCCGGGTGCGCGCAGTCGCTTCGTCGCGCCAGCCCGCGGCGTATCGCTGACGTTCATCCTGGCGCTGCTGGCGGCGTGCGAAGGTTCGAACGTGCGACCGGGGGCGGCTGAGCCGAGCGCACCCGCCGTCGCGGCGCGACCTGCCCCGGCCCCCCTGCCGCAGCCGCCGACTCCTGGCCCGCGGAGGCTGCTCTGGCGTCAGGGCGAAGAAGCCGGATGGGCCCTGACGCTCGACCGCCCCGCAATCGGGCGGCTGAGCGACGCCGAGCGAGCGGCGGTCGGTTACCTCTCGACCACGGTCGGCACCGACTGCACCTGGACGTCGGCTCCAAGCCCGGACGGAGGAGCGGGCAAGATGCGCTGCGAGCTGACGGACGCGCTGGGGCTGGGTGAGCAGTGCGGCGCGAAGCACAGGGCGTTCATCTTGGGCTGGCTGGGCGACGATGCGCCGTCGCGCTGTGCCCAGATCCCCACCACGGCCTTCTCCCAGTCCGCTTTCGACGAGCTCCGTCTGGAGCGCGACGGCGACCGCGTCGTGGTGGACTACGCCGTCGTGCACACGGCCGGTCCGACCGGTCCGACGCACTCCTGGTCCGAGACCATCCGCTTCGCGCCGCGTGGAGCGCAGGGGCTTCGCATCGAGAGCCGCCGCGTCACGAAGGGCAAGCCACCGCCTTGACGAACTGGCGGCCGCGTCCGTCACCGGCTGTCGCAACCTTCTTGTGCCCGACGGGGGCACGCGCCGCGTCCAGGTGTATTCAAACCGCATCCCGCCGACGGACGAGCGTCAGTGGCTGACGCTGCTTGCCGAGCAGAGAGGGCGAGCGCGGATCTGCATTACGATTCGGTTCCAGCAGCGGCGGCACCGCGGGGGAACGGGCGGCAGGGTTGGCGCTTCAGTCCAAGGGCGCGAGTGCCAGGAACGATCCGTTGCCTGGCACCGGTGCGAACGGCGGACCGAACGGGTTCGGCTGTTTCGCGGGTTCGAAGTACTGGCCGGCGACGAAGAGCGTGCTGGCGTCACGAGACCCGATGGCTGAATAGGCCCAGTTCCCGCTGGAGTCAGCGGGACGCTGCTTCGTGCCCAGGTACTCACCTTCAGCGCTGACCGTCATGCCGAACATCCCAACGCACGGGTCCAGCGCCGGGCCGGGATCGAGATCCACGATCGCGCCGCACCACCCCGCGATCATGACCGAGTCCCCGCGTGCCCAGAGCGAGCCTCCGAGATTCGGCTCGGCCCAGCGGAAGCCACCTTCCGCGTCGAACCGCGAAAGAAACAGCTCCTTGCTGTAGACCGTGACGAAGTGGGTGCCCGGCCCGGGATCGAGGTCGATGGACGCGCTGCCCCCATCGGCGATGCCGAGATGCTGGAAGAGGTAGATCGTCCCGTTCTGGTCCACCGCCACGCCACCGGCGCTGGCGTGGTGATCTCCACCCCATTCTCGCGACCACAGCTTCGCCCCGTGAGCGTCAAGACGCGCAAGCCAGGCGTGATCGGCTCCGAAGCTGCCCGGCGCAGAAGGGTCTGCGACGCTCCCCGAGACGATTACCCCCCCGTCGGCCATCGATGCCGAGGCTCCGCCTGAGTCGTCCCCCGGGCCCCCGAACGTCGACCCCCAACGAAAGCCTCCATCGGGAGCGAATGCCACGATGGCGACGTCCTCGCCGCCCTGGGTCTCCACCGTCCATTCGGCGGGCCCGGGGTCGAGGTCCGTCGGGACGTGGTACGTGAACGACGCGACGACACCACCGTCGGGAACCACCGTCACCGCCCCGCTGAAGGAGACGGCCGCCCAGTCCCAGCTGTGCGTCCAGAGCTCGTGCCCGTCTGCGCCGACGCGCTGCAGGAAGACCTCGCCGTTGCCGAGCGTGCTCCCCTGCATTCCGATGAGGTAGGCGCCGCCTTCGGGATCGGCGGCGATGCTCTCGGGGATGAACGAGGTGCGAGCCCCGAGCCATGTGCCATCCACAGCAAACCAGGACAGGTACCCGCTGGGCTCGGAGGCGTCTGCGCCGACCAGCTCCAGGGCGGTCGGCCCGGGATCGAAGTCCGTCGTTCCTGTGAACTGCCCGCCCACCCAAACTCGTTCGCTGCCCACCGCAAGCGCGTGCAGCTCCGTCTGACCGCTGCCCGACCAGGTTCGCACCCAACCCTCGGCAGGGGCGCTGGGCGCAGCCTGCTCCTCGATCGTGACCTGGCCACACGCCAACGCGCCGACACAACACACCAGACTCGCGGCGCGGGCACCGAACCCCACGGGCAGATTGTCGCCTACGAAACGCTGAGCGCATAGCGGATTCGCGCCGGTCGAGCCTGGCGACGACCGGTGCCTCGCCGCCACGCTGCCGGCAAGCGGGGGCAAGGGGCAGCCGCGGCCGCTGCGGCGCCCGATGGCCCCTTCGTCGTGTCACACTGGCAACATGCGTCGGGCGGGCGGATTGCGGTCGCGGACCAGCGCTGTCGCGCTGGCGCCGGCGTTGGCGGCTGCGTTGCTGCTCGCGTCGGCGTGCAGCGAGGGTGAGCGCGAGCGCGTCGCTGTGACTGGGCCGTCGGGTTGGGCGGTCGCCGACGGTCCCGAGTGCCCGTCGGTTTGTCGGAAAAGCGGCGACTGCGCGCTCGGGATGGCGTGCCACGGTGTGTGCACGAAGCGGTGCTACGAAAACCTAGACTGCGGGCCCGGTCCGGAGTGGTCGTGCAGCCGCGGCTTCGCGGGCGACGACGACTTCTGCTCGTGTGAATGGTCGGGACAGGAGGAGTGCGACGGGCGGGACAACGACTGCAACGGCAGGGTCGACGACTTCGCGCGCTGTCCCGGCGCGGGCGAGGCGTGTGTCGCCGGAGCATGCCTCTGCTCCGGGGCGGCTCTCTGTGGTGGACAGTGCGCCGAGCCACTGCTCGACGTGGAAAGCTGCGGAGGTTGCGGCCAGGCGTGTGGCGCGACAGGGGCGCACGAAGTGCCCGCCTGTGCGCTCGGAGTGTGCAGCGTCCACTGCGAGGACGGCTGGTCGAGCTGCGACGGCGATCCGGCGAACGGCTGCGAGACGCCGGGCGTTTGTACTCCCGAGATGATCGCACAGCTGGACAACGCCCTCGTGCACCTGGACGAGCTTGCCGCCCGGATCGCGGTCGACTCGAGTCGGGTGTACTGGTCCGAGTCGGGCGATCCGGGAGCCGGTGTGCCCGGGCGCGTCGTCGCGTGGCACAAGTCCGGCGGTCCGCCGGTGGTCCTCGCGGATGGACTGCCCTTCGTCGCGGCGCTCGACACCGTGAACGGAATGCCACACTGGGCCGTAGTGCTGAGTGCTCCGTCGCTCGGTGGGGGAGGCGGGCCGGGACACCCGGGGGAGGGCGCGGTGTACCGGTGGCGCGAGGGCGCACCGCAGCTACTGGCCGCGCGGGAAGGCGCGCCCAGGGATCTGGTCGTCGGTCAAGGGCGCGTGCTGTGGTCGACCGATGTGGTTCCGGGCGACTGGGGCTCAGCGCCGGGGCGCCTCTACGAGTGGACGGGCGGCGTGCGCGAGATCGGTGTGGTCGGGCAGCTGACGCTCGGGCTCTCGCTCTGGGAGGACTACGTGTATGCAGCGCCCGCCGGCTTCGTCATGCGCCGCCGAATCGACTGCAGCAGCGAAGGCGGGACGCAACTCTTGGCCGCCGGGGGGTACCCGGGTGACAGCGCAGTCGACGCGAGCGGCGCCTACTTCTTGGCGCGCGATAACCAGAAGTTGCACAAGGTCTTCCGCACTGACCACGCTCTGGTGGAGCGCGCCGTGTACGCGCAAGGGTTGCTGAGCCCGGCGCTCGCGATGGACGCGACCGCGCTCTACGTCGGACTGTCTTCTGACCTCGTCGCCTTCTCGAAGTCGACCGGCGCGCGTCACACGCTCGCCAAGGACACCACGGTCTTCGCGGTCGCGGCGGACGCGACGCATGTCTACTGGATCGGTGCGGTGCCGGGCGCGGCTCACGCTGCGGTGTGGCGCGTGCCCAAGTGAGCCAAACCGTGACGCCGCACCGGGCCTGCGCGCCCCCGGCCCTTGCCGTGCACCGCGGGAGTGCGGATCCGCATTCAGTCGCAGCCGGTGGCCACGGCGAGCGCGCGGCAGATCTCCTCGAGCTTCTCGGGACCAGCGCTCCCTACGATCCGCGACAGATCCTTCTGTCGTACGGTCTGCACGTTCGCCAGGTTCGCACACGATGGTGACTCGAGCCCCTCGGCTACGCCCAACTCGACCTCCGAGGGTGAACCGTGCATGGACGATGTGATCGGCACGACCGTTGCCGTCTGCAACACGTCGAGGAGGACCTGCCGGCTGAGAACCAGCACCGGCCTGCGCTTGTCCGGTGAGCGAAATGTGTAGAGGCGGATCTCGCCACGGCTCACTTCTCGGGCCATGCCTGTCCTTCGAGCATCTCCTCGACGTCCGTCAGGAGATCCCGTTCGCCTCCCGAGTAGGCAGCGCGGATGCGCGCATCGACGTCGCGGCGGCGGCGCGCCTCGAGGTACGAGAGGACCGCGTCCCGAGCG
Organism: Polyangiaceae bacterium; assembly: GCA_023150915.1. GTDB lineage: Bacteria > Myxococcota_A > Polyangia > Polyangiales > Polyangiaceae > JADJKB01. The sequence goes on along the minus strand of JAKLKA010000032.1, from coordinate 47,391 downwards.
GCGCCGCGCCGGGACCTCACAGTTGCCAGAGCAGCGACAAGTCGAGCTCGATCGCGTCGAAGGGCTCGGCGTGCACCCGAGCGGACTCCCGCCACGTGGCAATCACGCGGTAGGTGTCCCCGTCGAGCCGCAGCACTTCCAGCGTCTTCGCGATGGGGTCGACGAGCCAGACGTGCGCTACGCATTCGCGCGCGTAGACCGGTAGCTTCTCGTCGCGATCCATCGCCTCGGTGGACGGAGAAAGGACCTCGCACACCCAATCGGGTGGCAGGGTGAAGAACGCCGCGTCGGGGATCTCTGGCATGCGCGCGCGGCGCCAGCCCGAAAGATCGGGAACCAAGATGTCGGCGCCGAGATGCAGCTCCGGCCCATCCAGGATGACCCAACCGCCGGGACCGCCGCGACCGCGCCGAAACGGCGGACCGAGCTCTTCGCCCAAGACGGATGCTGCGTTGGTGTGTCGCGCGGCCGGTCGCGGATGGGTGTGGAGCACTCCGCCGATGAGCTGGGCAACTTTGCCCGGGGGCACGGCCAGGAGATCCGCGTAGGTCGCGTGAGTTCGAGCGGGACTGGCCACGGCACGAGCGTGCCCTCACCCGGTGGACGCTGCAATCGCGCACCGTCGTCTTGGTCGCGGCGCGCGTTGCCCGCCTCGGCCGCAGCCGCTAGCCTTCGTCGAGGATGCGCCGCCTCGCTTCGAAAGTCGTGTCGAGTGCCGCGCTGCTGCTCTGCGCGCGTTGCGGCGGTCAGACGATGTCGGATCGTGACTTGCCGTCAGGCGGCGCGGCCGGTTTCGCGGACGCGACCGCCGGGCAAGGCGGCGGCCCGCCGACGCCAGACACTGGGCTGGATCCGGCCGACGCGGCTGCCCTGATCAAGGAGTTGGGGCCCATGCCCTTCTCCCTCTCCGAAGCGCAGTGCGGCGCGCTCCAAGACGGGTGTGCTGGCGCCGATGCAGGCTCGCTGACCGCGCTGCTCCAGCAAGGACTGGTGCTGCCCTGCCCCATCGGCGAAAACGCCGGCTGCTCCGGGTTCACGCTCTCCTTCGACGAACACGGCTGCGTTGCCCTTGCCAAGCCGGCCAAGAGCCACGCGGGCTGGACGCAGCCCTTTCTGGACTGCTTCTTCTCGAGGCTGACCACCACCCGCTGGCCATGCGCCGCGTCGAAAAGCGAGACGTTCGTGCACACCGGCGCTTCCTGCACGAAGTGACGCGCGGCTCCAGCCGGATCTGTTCCGGGCCGCGTTTGTCTCGTAACCTGAGCGCATGCGGAGCGTGATCGCGGCGGGGTGCTTGGTTCTTGGGCTTGCGGCGTGCGGTTCGGACGACGACTCGGGCTCGAGCTCGTCGACCGGCGGTTCGAGCAGCGGCGGAAGCTCGGCGAGCGGCGGTGCTGCCACCGGTGGCAGCGCCGGCAGCGCGGGCAGCGCCACCGGGGGCAGCGGGGGCGCTGGGGGCAGCAGCGGCGGCGGCACCGGCGGGGGCACGGGTGGCAGTGGCGCCACCGGCGGCGGCGGCACCGGCGGCGGGGGCGGAGGCACCAGCCTCGCGTGCCCTGCGTTGCCCGCTGCCACCGGCGCGGTGATCAACGCCAAGCCGTCGGACGCCGGCAGCCTGCACTCGCTGGTGATGGGGGCCGCAGCGGGCTCGACCATTCTGCTCGCCGACGGGACGTACGCCATCACCTCGACGCTTCAGCTCGCGAAGGCGGGGGTGAGCCTGCGCTCGGCGTCGAACGACGCCCAGAAGGTGATCATCGACGGAAAGTACGCCGTGAACGAGCTGGTGGCCGTGAGCGCGAGCAACGTCACCATCGCGCACCTGACCCTGACCCACGCCGTGGACCACGCCATCCACGCCTATCCGCCCGGGGCGGGCCAGGACGTGAAGAACCTGGTGGTGTACGGCGCGCGGCTGGTGGACAACGGCGAGCAGTTCATCAAGGTGAACCCGAATGGGTCCACGCCCGGCTACATCGACGAAGGCCGGGTCGAGTGCTCCGAATTCGTGATGACCGCCGCGGGGCGGCCCAAGGTCGAGAGCTGCTGCGGAGGCTGCTACACCGGCGGCATCGACGTGCACGCGGGCTGGAAGTGGGTGGTGCGGAACAACCGCTTCGAGGGCATCTATTGCGACACGGGCGGGCTGGCCGAGCACGCCATTCATTTCTGGAAGGGTGCCCGCGACACGCTGGTCGAGAACAACACCATCGTCGACTGCGCGCGCGGCATCGGCTTCGGGCTGGGCGGCGGCCTCGGCGACCGGGTGTATGCCGACAAGCCCCATGGCGGCGCCAAGCTCGCCCATTACGACGGCGTGATCCGCAACAACGTGATCTGGGCCAATCACGCGTATTACGACACCGGCATCGAGCTTCACATCGCCAAGCAGCCCCAGGTGTTTCACAACACGGTGCTGCACGGCAGCGGTGCCACCAAGTTCTTCAGCTCGATCGACTATCGGTTTGGCGAGACCTTTGCCGTGATCCAGAACAACCTGACCCACAAGATCACCCAGCGCGACGGCGCGCAGGGCACCGTGGACCACAACCTGCAGAGCACGCCGCTCGCCTACTTGGTGAACGCCGGCAAAGACTTTCACCTGACCGCCGGCGCCGCCAACGCCATCGACAAGGGTGCAACCGTGACCGGCGCAGGCGTGGACATCGACGGGCAGGCCCACGATCAGGGTGCCCCGGACCTCGGCGCCGACGAGCGCAAGCCCTGACTCACGCGCATTGGGCCAGCACGCGCACCAGCTCGGCCACGGACGCCACGCCGAGCTTCTGCATGCCGCGCTTCACTCGGCGCGACGCCGTGGGCTCGCTAATCCCCAGCTCGCGAGCGATGATCGAGAGCGATGCCCCGCGCGCCCGGGAGCGCAGCGCCGCCATTTCTTCTTCGGTGAGCGGCGCCTTGCGCGGGCGCGCAATGGCCCAGCGCCGCTCGCCCGAGTCGACGCGCTCGACCAGCGTCCAGCTGCCGCTCAAGAGCTCGCGAACCGCCGGGCTCGGCGGGCTGCTCGGCGGCCAGAGCTTCTTGGCCAGCTCGCCCCGGCTGCGGACGCCCAGCTTGCGATAAGCTGCCGAGAGCTGATTGGCGATGGTGCGGGTGGTGGTGTGGCGCTCGCCGGCCATCACCGCGTTGGACTTTCCCGCCAGGGCGCCCTCGACCACGGCGCGCTCGGCCGGCGTGAGACCTGCCAGCGGGATGGCCGCTGCGGGCAGGCGAATGAGCAGGTGGTGGGCCCCCGAGAGGCTGACCAGATGGTTCATGTGGTTCAACCAGTTGCAGAAAGCATGCCGGGTTTCGCTTGCCAGAACTCGCTGGGATCGACGTGCTGGCTCAACCAGTACGCGGCGCCGCCCGTTCGCGCTGCGTAGCCCGCTTCACTCGAACAGCCGTCCCACTTCAGGCCGCGGTCGTATTGCTCGGTCGTGTGCGAGAGCACCGCGACCACGATGCTCGGATTCTCGAGCACGTCGTCCGTTCCCGGCTGCAAGCCCAACGGTCCGCACACCACTGTCACGTCTGCGTACACGTATCGGTTGCCCTGCCCAAGCCCGAGTTTCTGGTCCGACGAGAGGACGGTGCAGCCCTTGTCGCGGAGCCCGGCGACCAGCAGCGCGCCCACGTTCATCGCCAGGGCGCTGTGACGCGGGCTGCCATCGCGAAGACCTCGCCACCGTAGTACTCGTGGCGCTCGGGCTGGCTCGCCTCCCACGCCAGGAACTCGGCCGGCGAGAGCCCGGTGCGCGACGGTCGCGCGTGGGTTCTGCTCGCGCGCACGCGCCCGAGCCGGTCATCGCAGTTGTACCGGGGCCGCTGACGCTGCCGAGGCGACTGACGGCACTCCGGCCCACCCCCTTTGTGTGGGGGTGGGCTCGAAGCGTCTCAGGGTGTGAGCACCGCGATTGCGGCGCGGAGCAGCGGCTCGGGTCGAGGCTCCACTCCACGCGCGCGCACGTGCCGGACGGCTTGCTCGGCCTGGGCTCGCTTGAACCCCAGACGCACCAGGCCCGCGCGAACCCTCTCGAAGACGTCGGAGGTGGAGGCGGCCGCTGGCGCCGGCGACTCCGGGGGCGCTGCGCGCACTGGGTGGCGAGCGCGAGCCTCGGCGATCTTGTTCTGGATGTGCTCCTCGCCGAAGACCTGGCGCGCTCGGAAGGCATTGTGACCCGTACACAGCAAGCAGCAGTTGTCCGCCTTCGGCATCCGTGAAGGTGTACTGGTCGCCGTCCCGCTTTCGCACCGCGCGCTGGACGTTGACCGGCACATGCCGCGAGCCCGGCTTGGTCTCGCGGCGCTTGCGCGGCTTACCCGCGCCGGAGCGGCGCTTCGTCTCTTCCGCGATGAGCAGGTCCAGCCCGAGTTCGAGGAGGGTGGCGAGGTCGCCGCTCGGCACCTTGTGGCTGAGCAGAGCCTGGGCCTGCTCGAGCTTGTCGCGGAACGCGGCCCGCGCGGTGAGCTCCAAGCGAACGCTCACCGGCGACAGCGGCTCGAGGCGTGCGCGAGGGGCGGGGGTCGGCGCGGGTCCGGGGTCACCTGTCCCGGACCATGTTGATAACTCCGTCTGCTCCGGCACGGGCGCCACCGTGGTGATGGTCGTCGCCACGTCCGGCCGCGGATACCACCGAGCAATCAGCTCCTCGATCTGCCGCTTGGACTTGCCGCGCGGTTCGGCGAGGACTTGCTCGGCGTTGTCCTCCGCGTCGGAAGTCGTCGCGCGCGCGAAACCGAGTGAGCGCTCGACGTCATGCGCGCACAGGCCAACCCCTCGGCGATCGACGCAGTGTGCGCGGGCGGCGACCGAGTGGTGGTCACGGGCACGCCCGGGCAGGACACGCGCCACGCCTCGACTGATGGACGACGCGTCCCTTTTCGCATCCGTCCGGCCCGACTTCCGGGCGGGGATGGGTTTGCCCGACGCCCCCGGTCGTGCTTGTCTCCCGCATCCCGATGAGAGCTCTCGCCAGTGCCTGTTTTGCCACGCTGATGGTCGGCTGCGGTGCGCCCTCGCCGCCGGGGTCCACCGGGGGCACCCAGGTGACCCCCGGCGCCTGCGGACGCGGCGTGGGCGTGGTCCACACGGACTATCAGTCCACCAACGTGTCGCTGCTGGGTTGGGACGGCAGCGTGCTGTCACCGTCGTTCATCTCCAGCGCGACTGCCGGCGCCAAGCTCTCGGCCAAGTTGACCGGCGACGTGATGCTGCCCACGGAGCCCCACGCCGGCAACGCGCTGGTGTTGCTCGACCGCTATCCGGCGTCGGTGATCACCTGGGTAGACGTGGCGACGGCCCAGGTCACCGGGCAGCTCAGCGTTCGTTCGGGGTTCGACGCCAACCCGCATGACTATCTGGCGCTGAGCGAGACGCGCGCGCTGATCACCCGTTTTCACCGGAACCCCGACTCGAGCGCGGTGGCCCCGGACCGCGGTGACGACGTGCTGGTGGTCGACCCGAGCGGCCCCTCGGTGGTCGGCAGCATCGATCTGACGCCGGCCATGGCCGGCGCCCCGGCGAAGTTCCACGCGAGCCCGCACCGGATGGCCAAGGTCGGCGCTCGAGTCGTGGTCACGCTCTTGGGAAAGACGGCCGACCACTCCGAAGCCGTGGCCTCGCGCCTGGTGGCGTTCGATCCGAGCACGGGGTCGATCGAGGACGTGCTGGTGCTCGACGGGCTGTACGAGTGCAACGGTCTGGCGCCCTCGCCGGACGGGCAGCGTGTGGCGGTCTCGTGCTCGGGGCGGTTCCTGGGCGGGTCCGAACCCAGCGTGGGCGAGTCGGCGGTGGTGGTGGTGGCCGTGGGGCCGAAGCTGGTCGAGGTGACCCGCGCGCCAGCCGTGGCCGGCGCGCCGTTCGCGTTTGGCGTGGCCTGGGCCAGCGGCAGCACGCTGGTGGCCAACACCTTCGGCCGCCTGGCCTCGAGCAGCGCTTCGGCGCTTCCCGACAGCGTGGTCGAGATCGCGCTGCCGGGGCTCGAGCGGCGGACGCTGCTCGAGTCTCAGGGCGAAGCGTTCACCCTGGGGGACGTGCGCTGCGGGGCGGCGTGTGGGGCGTGCTTTGCGAGCGACGCGGGGCGCACGGCGGTGCACCGATTCACGGTCGAAGACGGCGGGCGCGTCGGCGAGGCCACAGCCATCGACGTACACGACGCGATCGGCCTTCCGCCGCGCTTCCTGGGTCAGTTCTGATGCTGTTCGACGTCCTCGCCCTGGTGTTCGGCATCTGGCTGACGGTCCGCAAGCTGGACGTGCGGCGGCGGGAAGCAGCCGATCACCCCGGCGTCGACCCGGCAGAGTTCGAGCGGTGGAAGGCCATGGCCCTGGGCGCCTACAACCTGGGCAGCCTGGGCTGCTTCGCCAAGCTGGCGGTCGACTATCTGCTCCAGCTCGGGGGGCCCCGCGTCGGGGTGCCCTGGCCCGTCATCCGAGTGGGCGGGGGCGCGCTCTTCGTGGCCTGGGTGGTGCTTCTGGTGACGGTGTGGGTGCAGGCCCACCGAGCCGAGAAGTTGCAGGAAAGGCTGGGTCTGCAGCTCTTGCCCAAGCCCGCCCCGGAAGCCGAGAAGGGCTGAGAGGAAGGACTCTGCCGGGGCGGGCGTAAAGAGGGGCGTCCATGACTGAGCGCGAACGCCTCTCGACCACGCTGGGCATCTTGCTGGCGGGGCTCCTCCAAGCGGAGGAGGATGAGGCGGCCTCCGAGCGCCGGCCGCGGGTGCGCTGCGAGAGCGGTGTCTATCGCGTGGGCGAGGACGGGCTCGGACCCGAAGACCCGCCGTTCGAGCCCACTGGCCCCGGGCTCTAGCCGGGCCCGACCACGCCGAGCTCGCGGCCGACCTTGGTGAAGGCTGCGACGGCCTGGTCCACCTGCGCCCGCTCGTGCTGGGCCGAGAGCTGGACCCGGATCCGGGCCTCGCCCTTGGGCACGACCGGGTACGAGAAGCCGATCACGTAGATCCCCTCGCTGAGCAGTTGGCGGGCCATGCTCTGGGCCAGCTTGGCATCCCCGATCATCACCGGAACGATGGGATGAATGCCGGGCTTGATTTCGAAACCTGCCGCCTGCATGCCCTGGCGGAAGTGGGCCGCGTTCGCCATCACCCGCTCGCGCAGCTCGGCGCTCTCGTCGAGCAGGTCGAACACCGAGAGGCTGGCCCCCGCCACGGCCGGCGCCAGCGTGTTCGAGAACAAGTAGGGGCGCGAACGTTGCCTGAGCAGCTCGACGATCTCGCGCTTGCCGGTGGTGAAGCCCCCGCTGGCGCCGCCCAGCGCCTTGCCCAGGGTGCTAGTGATCACGTCGATGCGATCGAGCACGCCGCAGTGCTCTGGCGTGCCGCGCCCCGTGGGCCCGATGAAGCCGGTGGCGTGTGAGTCGTCCACCATCACCATGGCGTCGTAGCGCTCGGCCAGGTCGCAGATCGGGCCCAGCTTGGCCAAGAAGCCATCCATGCTGAAGACGCCGTCGGTGGCGATCATGCGCAGACGGCGGCCGGCGGACTGCTTCAGGGCGGCTTCGAGCGCCGCCAGATCGCCGTTCGGATAGCGCAGCCGTTCGGCCTTGCACAGGCGGATGCCGTCGATGATGCTGGCGTGGTTGAGCGCGTCGCTGATGATGGCGTCGTCCGCCCCGAGCAACGTCTCGAACAGCCCGCCGTTGGCATCGAAGCACGACGAGTACAGAATGGCGTCTTCGGTGCCGAAGAACCGGCTGATGCGCGCCTCGAGCTGCTTGTGCAGGTCTTGGGTGCCGCAGATGAAACGCACGCTCGACATGCCGAAGCCATGGGTGTCGAGGGCACGCTTGGCACCCTCGATCACCCGCGGGTGGCTCGACAGGCCCAGGTAGTTGTTGGCGCAGAAGTTCAGGACCTGCTTTCCGTTCGAGGCGATGCGCGCGCCCTGGGGCGTGGTGATGACGCGCTCGTCTTTGTACAGGCCCGCTTCGCGAATGGCCGCGAGCTCGGCCGCGTAAATGGCTTGGGCGCGATCGTACATGGCGGCGCTCCCGGTCAGAACCTGAGGACGACCTTGGGGAAGGTCTTGATCCGATCTTCGAAGGTGTCTTTGTCGTATTTGCCGAAATCCACGATGGGGCCATCCCCGCGGTTCAAAATCACCTCGAAGATCAGGTCGTGAATGTTCGGATCGCGCGACTCGAGCAGGTGGCGCGTGATGTGCCAGGTTTCCCAAACGCGGCGCCCGATAACGCTGTGCAGCGCGATGCCGTCGACGATCAGCCGGTCGAAGCTCTCGATCACGGCGTCGCCGCTCTTCAGCCCGAACAAGATCACGTCCCCCCCGCGCCGCGCCGCGTGGATGGCGTTGTTCACGCTCGAATTGAGCCCGCTCATCTCGAGCGCCACGTCCACGCCCACGCCGTCGGTCAGTTTGCGCACCTCGGCCACCAGGTCTTTGTCGTGGGCATAGTCGCTGGGACCGATGTTCCCCGGCGAGAGCACGTGATCGGCGCCCAGCTTCTTGGCCATGGCGGCGTGGCTTTCCACCGGCTCGATGCCGATGATGGTCTGCGCGCCCAGCGCCCGGGCAATGGCCACCGCAAACAAACCGATGGTGCCGCAGCCGACGATGGCCACGCGCTTGCCGCGCAGGTTCACCTTGGTACAGGCGTGCACGGCGTTGCCGAACGGCTCTTGGATGGCAGCCACCTCTGGGCGGATCTTGTGGGTGTCGGTTCGCCAGATGACCTGTGCCGGCAGCTTCACGTAGTCGGCGAAGGCGCCGTCGTAGCTGATGCCGATGATCAGATCGTCGGCGCAGACGTGCGCGTCGCCGTTGCGGCACTGGTAGCAGACCCCGCAGAAGATGTGGCTCTCGGCGGCTACCATGTCGCCGATCTCAAGGCCGTGGCTGCGCTTGGCGTCGCTTCCGACGGCGACGATCTCGCCGAACAGCTCGTGGCCGATCACGCGCTGGTTGCGAGTCTGGCGCTGCTGCTGCCCCTCTTTGTCGAGCGAGCCGCAGATCATGTCCTTGAAGGCGCGGCGGAACCAGATCCCGCGGTCGCTGCCACAGAAGCCGACGAACTTCGGCTTGATCAGCACCCGCGAGCGGTCGTGATAGTCGCGCTTCTCGTCCAGAGTGACCTTGGGAATTTCCGCCAGCCGAAGCCCGCGGCTGGCGTCCCAAGGGTCCCTCTCTCGGTCGTAAACCAGGGCGCGCATCGTCTCGGTCATGCGCGGAACTCATACGACCGTCGGCGATGGCGGTCGAGCGGTGTGTTGCCCAAAACGAAAGCCGCCGCGGCGCGTCAGCGACGGCCACGGCGGCTCGATTGCAGGCGCGCCGACTACTTCGGGATGATGACCGGGAGCCCCTTCAGGCGGCCCGCGTCGGGCTTGGCGGGCGGCACGACCGCCGCGTCGGGCTTGGACGGCGTTGCCCCGGCGTCGGGAGTGGTGGCGGAAGCGTCCGGGGTCGTGGCGCCGGCATCGGGAGTGGCCGTCGACGCGTCGGCGGGCTTGGCGCCGGCGTCCGAGATCACCACGCCCGCGTCCTGGTTCTTGACCTTGTCCAGGTCGATCTTGAGGATCTTGTCGTCCAGGTGCTTGGTGACGATCCAGCCGGGTGAGAGCTGCCCCACGCCGCTCGGCCAGTCCACCAGCATCCAGTTGCTGTAGCGGACCTTGCGGTTGACCAGCGTCCCTTTCGACAGCGTGGCGATGTGCGTGGTGCTGTCGTCGGCCTCTTTGTAGACCTTGGCGTTCGGAAGCAGCACCATCACCGTGCCGCTCTCTTCCTTCTCCTTGTCGCCGTAGCGTTTGACGTCGTCGTCCTTCTTCTTCTCTTCCTTCGGCGGCTCGGCGCTGGCAGTGGGCGTCGGCGCCGGCGGAGGCGTCGGTGCGGGCGGCGGCTCCTCTTTCTTCTTGCAGGCGAAGAGCGCCCCCATCAGCAGGGCGGCCGAAGCCGTGATCGTCCACTTGTCGTGCATGCGCATCCGTTCCTCCTCCGTGGAGGGGCGACGGTAGCAAACCCGATGACGCGGCGTCGAGGGCAAGCGACGCTGGCTTCCCCGTGCCGAAGACGCGCTCCTAGTTTTTGGGGCGCGGCGGGGTGGTTTCCGAGACTGGCGGGCGTGACGCAAGGCACTTGTGGATGCCGGCGACCAGCGCCTGGGGGGCCTCTTTCGGCAGCCGCGGCTGACCCATCACGTTGACCAACAGGCGGTCCCAGGTGATGCCACCATCCGCCCCGAAGCTCATCCAGACGAACAGCGCGCGGCCCTTGATGTTGGCGAAGGGCACGCCGCCACCGCGCCCGCCGAACCACGCGCGCGAGTCGCTGGAGTTGTTGCGGTTGTCGCCCAGGACCCAGACTTCACCGGGCTCGACCTGATACGGCCCCTGGCGCCCGTCGAAGCGATCGTCCTCGAACAAGGTCAGGTAGCTGTACTCGCCCAAGAACTCGACGAACAGGTCGCCACGCTTGGTGTTGGTCTCGTCACCCTCGTGGAACTCGTAGGCCCCGACGAAGCAGTTGGGCACGCGCCAGCCGTTGATGATCGGGTGCCCCGCCTCGACGCTCAGGGTGTCGCCCGGCAGCGCGATGGCGCGCTTGATGAAGTCCTGGCGCGGGTTCTGCGGGTTGGGGTCGGGGAACTCGAAGACCATCACGTCCCCGTATTTCGGCGGCAGGCGCGAGAGCACCCGGTTCTTGGTGAACGGAACGGTCGGGCCGTAGGAGAACTTGTTGACGAAGATGTGGTCCTGGATCTGCAGCGTGGGCAGCATCGACCCGCTGGGGATCTTGAACGCCTCGACCACGAAGGCGCGCAAGAGGAGCGCCACGCCCACCGCGACGCCGATCGATTCGGCGTATTCGCGCAGCTCGCCCTTGCGCCAGCGGCCCAGGTGCCGTTCGACCAGCTTCGAGGCCGACTCGTGAGCGGCCTCGAACGCTTCGGGGTCGAACTCTTTCTCGTCCATCGTGGCCTTGAGGGCCTCGAGGCCTTCGTCCAACTTGTCACGGGCGCTGCGCGGCACGTTGCGCTCGATGGCCTTGGCGTTTCGGTCGCGCAGGCGCTCGACCTCGTCGAGCAGGTGCGCCGCCTGCTCGTAGCCGCGACGAAGCTCGGGCGGCACGTCGGAGCGGCCCCCGAGACCCACGTTCGCCGCGAACGGCAGGTAGTACCGGAAGTGATAGAGCAGCATCTCGTACAGGGTGAACAGCACGATGCCGCTCGGCACCGGTTGGTCCTGCACGATGAAACGCAGCTTGCCAAAACCCGAGGTCGCGACCTCGCCCGCGCCCGGCTTGAGCGCCCAGACCGTCAGCGCTGCGAGCGCCAGCGGGACCAGGACGAACCAGACGGCCCAGAACAGGGTGCGCGGAAGCTTTTGAGGTTGCACGGGTCGGGCCGAGTCGGGGCTTTCTAAATCACCCTCCGAGCCCCGGCGACAACTTTCGGCAAATGCCGGTCATGGGCGCTCACCCGATTGGACGACGTAGTCCACCTTCGCGGCGCGATCGTCGCCGACCTGGGCCTGCGGCGCGGTGCGACCCACCTGATTCGAGTTGTCGATCACCAGGTAGTAGACCCCCTTCGGCGCGGGCACGAAGCGCTTCCAGACCTGGCCCTGGGCAAGGGCTTCGTCGAGGAGCGGCGGCTGGGGCAAGCCGGCGGCGCCCGCGGTCTTCACGTAGCGCTCGATCATCTGGTCGCCCAGGAATTTCGGTACCAGGAAGGCGTCCACCCCCGCCGCGCCATCGATGCTCGCGGTCAGGTAGAGCGCCTGATCGCCGTCGGTGAGCTCGAACCCACCGATGAAGTCCATCTGGCCGGTGTGGACCTCGGTGCGCTCGTTGCTCAGTGTGACCTTGTCGGCGCTGTCCACCACGAAGGGCTTGAACGGCCGGCGACCCTTGGGCACGTAGCCCAGCGCGAAGTCGGTCTCGCCCTTGTCGTTGTAGCGGATCACCGTGAAGCCGCGCTGCAATTGGCCGTCGACGATCTGTCGGCCGATCTGGTCGGGGTTCACGTTGAGCAGACCCATGCCGCCCCGGGCGACGCCGCTCTCGACCATGAGCGTGGTGAACTGGGTCGAGTCGATCTTGCGCGGGCGGAAGTAGATGTACATCGACCCGTTGTCGTGTAGCTGGAAGTCCGGCGCGTATTCCACCAAGCCGGCCGCGGTGAATCCGATGCGACCCGTGACGTTGGTCCAGCCGTAGCCCTTGCCGGTGTACTGCACGATGATGCTCTTGCGGTGCTCGTCGTCCAGCACCGTTTGGCTGCAGGTGTCGGCAAAGAACCGACCGGCCACGGGCTGATCGTCGGACAGCTTGAGCGGTGCCCCGCGGCGCGTCATCTCGAAGCAGAAGCGCTCCAAACCGAACTTCAGGATGTCGAAGCGCAACGACTTGTTCTTGGGGTTGTTGATCACCCCGGGGCCCAAGACCGACATCGACGCCGCGCCGAGGGTCTCTTTCTTGGGGCACCCCGAGGTGCCCAGGAGCGCGGTGGAGAGGAGGATGAAGAGCCGGGCGCGGCGCATGGCGCGAGCATACTCGACCTTTGCCGGAGTAGTATCCCGCCCGTCATGGCGAAGTCGGACCACGTCGCGGTCATCGGAGCCGGAGCTTGGGGCACGGCGCTGTCGATCTTGCTCGCGCAGAAGGGCGAGCAGGTCGTTCTCTGGACCTGGCAGAAGGAGCACTGCGATGCCCTGCGCCGGGACCGCGAGAACCGTGCGTTCTTCCCGGGCTTCGCCCTGCCAGGCTCGGTGGCCGTCACCTCGGACCTGGGCGAAGCCGCCGGCGGCGCCAGCATGATCGTGCTGGTGGTTCCCTCGGACGCGTTTCGCGCCACGCTGGTGCGCATGCGAAGCCATGTGCCGCCCGGCGTGCCGCTGGTGAGCGCGACCAAGGGCATCGAGAACGACAGCTTGATGCTGATGAGCGAGATCCTGGTCGACGTGCTCGGCCCCGAGGCCCGTCAAGTCTCGACGTTCTTGTCCGGCCCCAGCTTCGCGAAAGAGGTCGCCCAGGGGAGCCCGACCAACGTGGTGGTGGCAGGTTTCGACCACGACCGGTCGGTCGAGGTCCAGCAGCGGTTCGCCACCGATCGGTTCCGCGTCTACTCCAGTGACGACCCCGTCGGCGTCGAGGTCGGCGGCGCGCTGAAGAACGTGATCGCCATCGCTGCGGGGGCATGCGACGGCCTGGGGTTCGGGCACAACACCCGCGCCGCGCTGATCACCCGAGGGCTGGCAGAGATAGCGCGCATTGCCATCGCCAAGAGCGGCAACGTCCTGACGCTGGCCGGGCTCGCGGGCATGGGCGATCTGGTACTGACCTGCACCGGAGAGCTGAGCCGGAACCGCACCGTGGGCTTCGAGATGGGGCGCGGCCGTTCGCTCGACGACGTGCTTGCGGGCCTCGGTCATGTGGCCGAGGGCGTCAAGACCGCGAAAAGCGCCTACCAGCTGGCCCGAGCCCTCGACGTCGAGCTGCCCATCTGCAACGAGGTGTACCGCGTGCTGTACGAGGGCAAGCAGCCACTTTTGGCAGTGCGGGACGTCCTGACCCGGCCGCTCAAGCGCGAGTGGGGCTGAATGCACCCAGGCCGAAGTGCGTCGGACACTTGACCCCACCGGGTCGGTCGGATGAGCTTTCCACCGTGAGCGCGCAGATGTTCCTCCGAGCGCCCGCCGTCGCGCTGGCCGCCACGCTGATTTCGGCGAGCGCCGGTGCGCAGTACGGCCGGCCACAGCCGGGGTACGGGCAGCCGCAACCGGGGTACGGGCAGCCGCAACCCGGGTACGGGCAGCCGCAACCGGGGTACGGGCAACCGCAACCGGGGTACGGGCAACCGCAACCGGGGTACGGACAACCGCAACCGGGGTACGGCCAGCCGCCGGGGTACGGTCAGCCGGGCTACGGCCAGCAGCCGCCGGGCCCGGCGCAGCGGTCGAACAAGCGCGACGACGTCGAGATGGGCCTGCTATACACCACCGCGGCGCTCTACGGCGTCGGCACCGGCGTGTGGTTTTCCACCGAGGTGGGCATCTCCGACCCCGGGATCTTCTTGATCCCACCCGCCCTGCTCGGCGTGGCCGCGCCCGTGGGCGCGTACTTCCTCGACGACCCCGAGATGGACCGCGGCATGCCCGCCGCCATTGCCTCGGGGTTGGTGATCGGCGCGGGCGAGGGCATCGGCATCTGGAGCTACCAGTTCGTCACCACCGACGAGAGCGAGGCCTGGGGCTTCAAGGGGCTGGCGCGAGCCACCACGCTCGGCGCCACGGTGGGCGGCGTGGCCGGCTTCGCCACCGGCTATTACCTCGAGCCATCACCGAAGAGCTCGCTTCTGACCTCGAGCGCCGTGGTGTGGGGCTCGGCCATCGGCACCATGTTCGGCTACGGCGGGTCCGAGGCCGACGCCGATTGGGGCGCCGCCAACGACAGCGCATCGCTCGGCGGCCTGCTCGGCTACAACATCTTGCTGGCTGCTGGCGCGGCGACCAGCGCGATCTACGTCCCGAGCTACGAGCAGGTCGGGTGGATGTGGGCCGGTGCCGGCATCGGCGTGGCCGCCTCGCTGCCGGTGTTCTTGTTCTACGCCGGCGAGGACTCGCCGCCGGCGAAGCGTGGCTTCTTGTTCATGGGCACGGCCACGACGCTGGGCATCGCCGCCGGCGCGATCTTCGGGTCCGGTGAGATCGACGAGTACGAGATCGGCAAGCGCGACGACGCGCCGCTGGGCAACCGCTTCGCGAGCATCACGACCGTGGGGCCGATGGCGATCCCCGGCGGCGCCGGGGTTTCGGTCGGCGGGCTGCTCTACTGACGGCCCGTCGCGAGATCGCGTGGACGTCGCTGGGCGCGCCGAGCCGACGCTGCCGGACGAAATCTGCCGGTCTGGACTGGGCCGTCAACTTCAGCTCGTCTCACGGCGAGATTCGCTCTAGCCTGTCCCGCAAATGGCCCTGGTTCGCTACTACCCGTCCGACGGCGCGCCGGTGCTCACGCCCATCCACAAACCGGTCACCACCCTGGGCCGCGCGCTGGACAACGACGTCCGGTTGCCGGACCCGAGCGCGGCCGAGCACCATGCCCAAATCGTGTTCGACGGGCGTGATTTCCAGCTGGAAGAAATCGACCGCACCGCCGAGATCCTGATCAACGGCAAGAAGAAGCGCCGCGCCCGGTTGGTCAACGGTGACCGCCTGACGCTGGGGCGGGCGCAGCTCGGCTTCAGCATGTTCAGCGAGCTCTCGGCGCCCGCGGTGGCCGACGAGCACGAAGCGGGCGGTGGGGCCTCGAACGAGCTTCGGGGCCTCAGGCGCTTGCAGTCGTTCAGCGAGCGGCTGATGACCTCGCGCTCGGTGGACGACCTGCTCGAGACCCTGCTCGACGACGTGATCGAGCTGACCGGGGCGTCGCGCGGCATCGTGCTCTTGGTCGAGCCGGGTGACGCGGGTGATCGGCACCCCACCGTGCGTGCCAGCCGGAACGTGCAGCGCGAGGCCATTCAGGACCCGTCTGGCGCCATCAGCGACAGCATCGTGCGCCAGGTGATCGAGAGCAAACGTCCGGTGATCGTCAGCGACGCGCTGACCGACACCACCTTCGGCAAGAGCGAGAGCGTGATCGCTCTGCGGTTGTCCAGCGTCATGTGCGTGCCGCTTCTGGCCCAGGGTGAGGTGATCGGCGCGCTCTATGTGGGCAACGACGAGATCAAGCACCTGTTCGACCGCACCCAGCTCGACCTGCTCAACGTGTTCGGCTCACAGGCGTCGCTGATCTTGCAGAACGCCATGCTGGTCAGCGCGCTGCGCGCGGACAAAGAGAAGCTGAAGACCGAGCTGCACGACAAACGCTTCGGCGAGATCATCGGCAGCTGCGCCAGCATGATGGAGGTGTTTCGCAAGCTGCAAAAAGTGGCAGCCACCGACATCAGCGTGATGATCACCGGCGAGACGGGCACCGGCAAAGAGCTGATCGCCCGAGAGCTTCATCGTCGCAGCAACCGCGAGAAGGGGCCGTTCATCACGGTCAACTGCGGGGCCATCCCCGAGAACCTGATGGAGAGCGAGATGTTCGGCCACGTGAAGGGCGCCTTCACGGGGGCGGTGGCCAGCCGGCCGGGCAAGTTCCAGCAGGCCGACGCCGGGACGCTCTTCCTGGACGAGGTGGGTGAGCTCACGCTGCAGCTGCAGGTCAAGCTCTTGCGCGCAATTCAAGAGCGCGTGGTGTTCCGCGTGGGCGACAGCCGGCCCGAGAAGTGCGACATCCGCATCATCGCCGCGACCAACCGCAACCTGGAAGAGATGATCAAGACCGGGGAGTTCCGCGAGGACCTCTACTATCGGCTCAACGTGGTGAACATCTGGCTGCCGCCGTTGCGCGAGCGCGCCGACGACATCTTCATCATCGCCAAGGCGCTGCTCAGCAAATACGCCGACGAGCTCAAGAGCCCGGTGCGCGGCTATTCACCCCAGGCCCTGGCGGCCATCAAGCGCTACACCTGGCCCGGCAACATTCGGCAGCTCGAGAACCGCATCAAGAAGGCGCTGGTGCTGTGCGACAAGTCGCTGCTCGGCCCCGAGGACATGGATCTCGGTCCCGAGGCGATGGAGGCCATCGTGCCGCTCGAGAAGGCGAAAGAGGACTTCCAGCGGCGCTACGTGCTCGAGGTGCTCGAGCGCAACAACGGCAACCGCACGCAGACCGCGCGGGACCTGGGCGTGGACCCGCGCACCATCTTTCGCTATCTCGAGAAAGAGCAGAACCCGATGCCCAGCGGCGCCGGCGGTACACCGGTCGAGAAGGAGTGAGGGTCGTGGCGCCACGGCGATTCGTGATCTGGGTGCTCGCGCTCGTTGCGCTCGGGGCGTGTCACCGCGAACCCGCACGGCCGCCGG
Organism: Polyangiaceae bacterium; assembly: GCA_023150915.1. GTDB lineage: Bacteria > Myxococcota_A > Polyangia > Polyangiales > Polyangiaceae > JADJKB01. The sequence continues at coordinate 30,508 of JAKLKA010000032.1, read as the reverse complement.
TGGGGCCCGCGCCGCCGCCACCGAGCGCGACCGCCAGCGTGAAGCCGCCGCCGACGCTGGGCATGCCCCCGCCGGTGACACCGGTGTCGAAAGAGGGGAAGATCGAGGACGAGCGGAACACCATCGAGGTGTTCCAGCGCGCTGCGCCGAGCGTGGTGTTCGTCACGCAGAAGCAGGTGGTCGTGGACTGGCTTCAGGGCAAGGCCATGGAGGTGCCGTCCGGCGCCGGCACCGGCTTCTTGTGGGACGACAAGGGTCACGTGGTGACGAATTTTCACGTGGTGCGCGACGCCCGCGCGCTGACGGTCACGCTCCAGAACCAGAAGGCCTATCCGGCGCGGGTCGTCGGCAGCGAGCCACGCAAGGACATCTCGGTGCTGAAGATCGATGCGCCGCGAGACGTCTTGCGGGCCATCAGCTTGCCGCCGAGCAGCGATCGGCTCGACGTGGGGCAGAAGGTCATCGCGATCGGCAACCCCTTCGGTCTCGATCACACCCTGACCACCGGGGTGGTCAGCGCCCTCGGCCGCACGGTGGACGGCGCCGGCGGGGTCAGCATCCGCGACATGATCCAGACCGATGCCGCGATCAACCCGGGCAACTCCGGCGGGCCGCTGCTCGACAGCCGCGGCTTCTTGATCGGCATGAACACCATGATCTTCTCCAAGAGCGGGGCGTGGGCCGGCATCGGCTTCGCGGTCCCGGTCGAGACCATCCGGCGCATCGTGCCGGAGCTGGTGGCAAAGGGTAAGGTGGACCAAGTGGGATTTGGCATCCGTATCGACCCCATGCAGCGGCTCGAGCGCCGCTATCGCATTGCTGGCGTGGTCGTGCTCGAGGTCCTTCCGGGCACACCTGCCGAGAAGTCCGGGCTCCGTGGCCTCACGCAGAACGAAGAGGGGATCACCCTGGGGGACGTGATCGTCAAGGTCGGCGAGGCGCGGGTCAAGAGCTACGACGACCTGTACAACGCGCTCGACGGCAAGAAGCCCGGCGACAAGGTCAAGGTCCGCGTGGTGCGTGGTACCGAAGAGGTCGACCTGATGCTCGAGTTGACGCTCGTGCAGTGATCTCATCCGACTTGACGCGCGATGGGCGCGGAGGTCCCTTCCCGGCCATGCCCATCTTGGACTCCGTGCTCGATGCCGTGGGTGGCACGCCGCTGGTTCGGCTGTCGCGCCTCGGTCGTGACCTGCCGTGCGAGCTTCTGGCGAAGCTCGAGTTCATGAACCCCGGTGGCTCGGTCAAAGACCGCATTGGGGTGCGCATGCTGATCGAGGCCGAGAAGAGCGGGCGCATCAAGCCCGGTGACACCCTGATCGAACCCACCAGCGGCAACACGGGCATCGGCCTGGCGATGGCGGCGGCGGTGAAGGGCTACCGGATGATCATCACCATGCCCGAGAAGATGAGCCGCGAGAAGCAGGTGGTGCTCGAGGCGCTGGGCGCCGAGATCATCCGCACGCCCACCGAGGCCGCCTGGGATGCACCGGACTCGCACATTGGCGTCGCCAAGCGCCTGCACGAGGTGATCCCGAACTCGCACATCCTGGATCAGTATGGCAACCCGGATAACCCCAGGGCACACGAGCTGGGGACGGGGCGCGAGATCATCGACCAATGCGGGGGAAAGCTCGACGCGGTGGTGCTCACCGCGGGCACCGGCGGCACCATCAGCGGTGTGGCTCGGGTGATCAAGCGCGAGCTGCCCGGCTGCCAGGTCGTCGGCGTCGACCCCGAGGGCTCGATTCTGGCCGGCCCCGGCGAGATCAAGAGCTACAAGGTCGAGGGCATCGGTTACGACTTCATCCCCGACGTGCTCGACACCAAGCTGGTCGATCGGTGGGTGAAGAGCAACGACCGCGACAGCTTCCGCACCGCGCGCCAGCTGATCCGGCAAGAGGGGCTCTTGGTCGGCGGCTCGAGCGGCGCTGCGGTCTGGGCCGCCATGCAGGTGGCAAAAGACTTCCCCAAGGGCTCGCGCATCGTGGTGCTCTTGCCCGACTCGATCCGCAACTATCTCTCCAAGTTCGTCGACGACTCGTGGATGCGCCAGCACGGCTTCCTCGATCTCGACTGGGAGATGGGCAGCATTGGCGACATCGTTCGCGCCTTGCCGACCAAGCAGGTGATTTGCATCGAAGACGACCGCACGCTGGGCGACGCGGTCACGACCCTCAAGGAGCACGGGATCTCGCAGCTGCCGTGCACCAGCCAGGGGCGGCTGACCGGTATCATCACCGAGACCGACGTGCTCGGGCTGCTGGTGCAGGGGCGTGAGCGCTCGACCCCACTGGCCGAGGTGATGGTGCGAAAGATTTCCACCGTGGCCCCGCACGAGGGCGCCGGCGCGTTGCCGCGGATCTTCGAGCGCGGCGAGGTCGCGCTGGTGGTCGACGACGAGCGGCGGGTTCAGGCCCTCGTCACGAAGATGGATCTGATCGACTTCTTGGCGGCGCGTTCGAAGCTCGGTCCTGCTCGGCCTGGCGCCAAGGCGTGAGCCTCAAGCGGGGTCGTCCGAGGGCGGCAACGGCTGTGGCCCGGGGATGATCCCGGCCAAGTCCGGGTCCTCACCGCTCGCGTCTCCGCGCGGGCCCTTCTCGGCCTTGCGTTGCTCGCGTCGTTCCGCCTTGTCTTTCTGGTGCTCGCGTCGTGCGGCTTCCTTCTGCCGCTTCTTTGCGCTCGGGTTTCCAGCCATCGCAGCCTCCGTCTTCAATCATCGCCGTCCGGCGCGGTCCGCCGGAGCCACGTGGCCTTTGCTACCACGTAGGCGCGCCGCGCCAAGGCTTCGCGATCCGGCTCTGCTCGCCGACTCGCGCCACGACCGCAACCGCTCACGCGGGCGCGGGCCTCACTCATGGTTCCAGGCCAACCGCCGGTGATCGAGCGTCCTTCGCTCCGAAACGCGGCAATGGCGCTGTCGGCCCAGGCTCGCCCGATGGCGTCGACCTCTCGATCGACGGCATCGCGCAGCCTCGGCCCATCGGGGTCCGCGGGCGGCGGCGCAGCGCTCGCCGCGCCGCCGCGATCGCGGGGTTCGGTCATCAGGAACGGCCCCAGCCGCCCCGGCCGCCGCCGCCGCCGCCGCCGCCGAACGAACGGCCACCGCCGCCGCCGCTCTTCGGGCGACGCTCTTCGGCCTCGTTGACCTTGAGCGCGCGCCCGTCGAGATCCGCGCCGTTCAGCTCCGAGATGGCGCGCTGAGCGTCATCCGACGAGCCCATCGTCACGAATGCGAAGCCGCGCGACCGACCGGTTTCACGGTCGATGATCAGCTTGGCCTCGGTGACGGTGCCGCACTTGGCGAACGCGTTCTGAAGGACGTCCTCGGTGGTGTGAAATGCCAAATTGCCTACGTAAAGTCGGTTGCTCATCTGCTTGTCCTCTGATTCGCGGTTTTTTTCGCGCGGGGGTCGCGCTCGTGGCCGACGAACCAGGAAAACCGCACCCTGAGACGCCGGAGGCAGCGGTTGCTGCCACCACAGGATCGCTGTCGGGGAATCGACTTTCCGCGATCTCAGGGACGAGAGGCAGGCAGGCGGGACCGAAAACGCTGTGACGGCGCGGACCGTAGCCGCGTTTCTCCACACACGCAACGAAACTGGCCTTTCCTGCGGTAATCGGCGTGTGAACGCACGGCGTGGAGCGGCCGAGAACCGAAGATCACGTTCCGCGCGTCGAACCGCAGGATGCCGCACCCGGGCCCGTGGCATGGTCCGTGCTCTCGGGGTCCCGCGATGTGGAAGCTGGGTTGCGTGGTGGGTCTCTTGGCGTTGGTGAGTGGCTGCGGTGGCTCGGACGGGGAGGCGACCAGCCCCGCAACGGAGCTGCGGGTCAGCATGGTCGGAGCGTACGACGCTTATCCGCACCAAGACGGTCTCACCGGTCAGACGGCCCGGGAGGTCAGCGCGGGCGTGCGCTCGCTGGAGCTGATCGACGACGCCGGCGGCGTCTGGACCGTGCTGGACGCGTCGCCAGCGAACGTGAGCGTGAGCTACACCGACGCCCAGCCGACCACCCTCGCGATCATCGGTCCGTCCCAGGTCCGACCGGGGCACTACGTGAAGGCGCGTCTCGTCCAGGACTGGTCGCGCTTCGAGGTCGATGCGACGCTCCACCAGGCCTCGACCGCGACGCCGGGCCGGCTTCGTGCGCTGATGGCCACCAGCGACGCGGCGCAGGTCGACGGCCAGACGCTGAAGCAGGGGCACTTCCGCCACGTCTTCGTCGGGGCGGGCGCCGACCGGTCGTGGGAGGGCGCCTTCCCCGTTCCCAAGCACTCGAGCACGGCCGAGGCCGAAGCGTTCGACGAGAGCGGACGCTGGGCCGTGTACTTCCCGATCGACCTGCAGGTGCCCGCCGGCGCCACCGGGACGCTTTCGCTGCGGGTGAACCTGGACCAGGCGTTTCGTTGGTCCGATCTCGGAAGCCCGGGTTACTCGAGCGGCGCGTACGACATCGCGCCGCCGCTCTACGAGCCGGTCGAGCAGTTCGGGGGCAATCGCTTCGACCTGGAGATCGTCACACGCTGATGGCGTCTTTGCGGAAGTCGCTCCCGGCGATCTTCACGTTGACGCACGCGGGCACGCCGGCGGCGAAAGCCGCGTCGAGGGCCGGGCCCAGATCGGCGCTGCGCTCGACCCAGAAGCCTCTTCCGCCCAGTGCCTCGACCACCTGGTCGTAGCGCGTGTACTCGAGCTTGGTGGCGATCGCGCGCTCCTCGCCGTACATCGCCACCTGGCCGCGCCGGATCTGGGTCCAGCTGGCGTCGTTGCCGATCACTGCGACCACCGGCAGCTTCTGGCGGGCCATGGCCTCGAACTCCATGCCGTTGAGCCCGAACGAGCCGTCGCCGTACATGATCACGGTGCGCGCGTCGGGGCGTGCCAGGGCTGCTGCCATGGCGTAGCCCGGCCCAATGCCCAGCGTGCCGAGGGGACCCGGGTCCATCCAGAGCTGGGGCCACTCGAGCGGGATCACGTAGGCGGCGGTTGCCACGAAGTCGCCGCCGTCACCGATCACCACGTCGCGCTTGCCGAGCCGCTTGCCCACTTCGTGACAGACCCGCAGCGGGTTCGGCGGATCGGAGTCGCTCTCGATCTCTGCCTTCATCTTCCCGCGGCGTTTGTCCTCGGCGGCGCGCAGCCCGCTGAGCCAAGCCGGCACCTCTTTCTGGCCGACGGCGTCGAGCAGCTGGGCGAGCACCAGTCCACTGTCCCCGTGGATGCCGACGTCGATGGCGCGGTTGCGCCCGAGCTCTGCGCCGTCCAGGTCGACCTGGACGATCTTCGCCGCCGGATTCCAGGTGCCGGGGCGGCCGTAGTCGACCCGGAAGTCGAAGGGGGTGCCGAACACGAAGATCAGGTCGCTCTCGGCAAGAGCCTGCTTGCGCGAGCGAGTGAACGAGCACTCGTGGGCATGGGGCAGGGCGCCGCGCGCCATTCCGTTCAAGAAGAACGGAGCCCGCACCTTGTCGGCGAAGCGGCGGACGATCTCCCGATCTTCCGACCAGCGGAGCTGGGCGCCGATGATGAAGCTGGGACGCTCGGCCTGCTTCAAGAGGGCGACCGCGCGCTCGATGCTCTGGGGGTCGCCGCTCGGGCGTGGCGGGGGCATGGGGGCGGTGATCGGGTCCTCGTCCTCGTGCCAGTTCATGAGCAGATCGAGCGGCATCTCGAGGTAGACCGGGCCCGGCAGGTTCGACTGCGCGATGCGGAACGCGCTGTCGATGTACTCCTTCACCCGCCGGATCTCGGGGACCTGAACGCTCCACTTGGAGATGGGGCGCATCAGGGTGACCGAGTCCATGTCCTGCAGCGACCCCATGTCGCACAGCGCCTTGGGGCCAGCCCCGCCGATGCAGATCATCGGGACGCCGGCGCGCTGCGCGTTGGCGACGGCGGTCACCACGTCGGTGATGCCGGGCCCCGCGGTGACCAGGCACACGCCGGGCTTGCCGGTGACTCGGGCGTAGCCGTCGGCGCAGTGCCCCGAGGTCTGCTCGTGGCGGGTGTCGACCACGCGGATGCCTTCGTCGAGGCAGCCGTCGTAGATCGCCTGAATGTGACCGCCGCAGAGCGTGAAGACGTGATCGATGCCGTGCCGCTTGAGCGCCTGGGCGACGAGGCGCCCGCCGTGGACCATGGTCATGGTTCTCAGCTACAACGCCGCGGGCGCGCCGTCATGCGCCGGCGCCGAGCGGCGGGAAAACCGCGTTCAGTGCACGGCGCCGACCAGCCAGGCGAAGGCGGGGACGAGCACCTCTTCCGGGGACGCGCCCCCCGAGTGCCCGGCGCTGGTGCCGCCGCCGACCTGATCGAGGGTGAAGCCGTGGTCGCCGAACACCACTGCCAGCGTGCGCGGCGGCAGACGCAACAGGTGCGCTGCCAGGGCTTCCGCGGCCTCGTCTGCCAGGTCGTCGAGCCGCTCGGCGAGCGGGCCACCGGGAACGCTCATGGCGCTCTCGACCAGATCCAGCTTGAGCACCTCGCGCTGACCCGCGCGGATGCGACGCAGGGTGGCCGCCGAGCGTCCGCGCGCGACGGGAATTTCGCTGTCGGTCTGCTCGGTCACTTCTTTCAGGCCCTGGGCGCCCCGTCCGATCAACTCGAGCTGCATCGCGGTGGTCGAGGGCAGTGCCGACCAGAGCAACAAGCGCTCGGTCAGGGCGGCATGCTGCCCCAAGAGCGACTTCAGGCGCTCGTTCACCCGTACGCCGAGATCGAACCGCATGCCGTCGACCAGCACCAGCTGCGCGGAGCGCGCCCCGTGCAGGCGGCCGATGCGAAGCGCCAGATCCGGCACGTCGAGCACCATGGTGGGGCGCTTGCCGCGCACCCGCAGGGCGTCGAAGGCCTCGCTGTAGCTCTTGGCGAAGCTCTTGGCCCAGGCCTGGGCCACGGGCTCGGCCTCTTCGCCGGCCACGCCGCGCGCGAGCGCGTCGGTCAGCGGCACGTAAGCCGAGACGAAGGTGCGCTCGATCACGGCCAGCGGCTTGGGCCCGCGGGTGCTCTCGAGCTCGCCGACCCAGCGGCGCCACTCGCTGGCGGCGTTGGGCGCCAGCGGCGGGTGGGTCTTCTTGGCCGGCGGGTCGATTGTCACGGCCTCGCTCGGCGGAAGCGTCTGCGCGGGCTCGGGCTCCACGGCGGCCTCGACCACCTGGGGGGTGGGCGGCGAGCAGAACGGCTCGACCGCCGGCGGCGCCATCGACGGCGACGGCGCGGCCTCGGCGTCGGGCTCGAACGAGAGTGCTGCCTCGACCCGCTCGGCGTCTGACGCCTCGACGCGGGGAAGCGGCTCGGACGGTGTGGTTTCGTCGGCGAAGATGGCCGCCATGGCTTGCATCAGCGCCTCGGCATCGTTCACCGGTTCGCACGTCACTGGGCCCGGCGAAGGCGTGGGGTCGGTCTCGTCGTGAACCACGATGCGCGCCGCGACCTCGGCCACGGCCGGGGGGACCTCGGACAGATCCATGGTCTCGGCGCTCTGTCGGACCTCCGGGGCAGCGCTAGGTGAGCTCATCGGCTCAGCGACGGTTGCGCCGCTCGCCAGGAGAGAGGCGAGCGCCACGGGCTCGCCGTAGACGCCCACGCCGCGATCGCTGGCCGCCAGATACAGGTGCACCGGTCGCTCGCGGGCTGCCGCGAGCCACCAGCGCAGAACCGCGCTGTCCTCGGCGTCGACGGACCCGGCGAGGTTGGCGATGCCCTCCAGGCTGTAGAGCGAGATCGCGAGCCCCGAGTTGCCTACCAGGCGTGCCCGGTAGAGCTGGTCGCTGAGCGAGGCGTCGAGGTCGCTCGAGGCGCCCACGCCGGGGGGGGGCGCGCCCTTCCGCTCCAGCTGCTCTTCGACCGCCGACTCGATCAGCAGGGCCAGGCGCCCGCGCAGCGCGGGCCGCGGCGGCTCGATCGGCACGAGCAAGAGCCCCGCGCGCGTCGCCATCGCCTCCAGGTCCGCGCGCTCGGAGCCGTCCACGAAGCGCACCTCGCCCGAGGTCCCCGATGGCTGGTCATTGGTCGAAGTCGCCCACGTCATGCCGGCAGGGATGACCCAGGTGCGCTCGTTCGGCCCAGTTTCCGGCGCGCCCCCGTCCGCGCGCCTCCGATGTCAAGCGGCAAGGGGGGTGGCGCAGCGCGAAATGATCGGGATTTTCTCGGAGAAAAGCCGCGCGCTGCGGTTGACGACGGGGGTGCCGATAAATAACCTGAGAGTGGTTCCCTCTGCGGAGTACGAGAGGAGCGCAGTAACGAACTCCTGACAAGCATACGAACCCGGGACGTGATTTCGCGGGTGGAGTGCAGGCCCGGACTTTCTCACCGGGAAGCCGGAAGCCCCGACGAATGTCCCACCTAGCGGTGCTAGGGGTTCGGGCTACGCAACCAAACTCACGGCTCAGGCGGTAAGGAACCCATGAACGGGCTGGCTGAAAAGTCGGCCCGTTCGCCTATCCGGGGCCTTCCGTCCGGTCGTGGCCTGAACTACCGTCGGCCCCGATGATTTCCACGGTCGGGCGTGTCGCCCTGCTCCTGGGGGTCGGCCTTGCGGTGCTCGGTTCGGCCGGGGTCGCAGAGGCCGCCAAGGTAAAAGGCAAGGTCGCGGGCTTCCGCGCGTTGCTCAACCCGGTCTGGGAAGAGGCCCGCGATCCCAAGAAGCGCGGGTACTCGTTCCGCGAGATCGTCCCCACGGTGAAGCCCGAGTACCGGCACCTCTATCCGCACATTCCCAAAGAGCTGTGCATCGTGGCGCTGGCCGAGGAGAAGCAGTCCCCGCAGAAGACCGCGATTCTGATCCGGGTCGGCGGCGGGCGCACCACGCCGGTCACGATCGTGGTTCCGCCAGGTCAGCAGCTGCAGTTCCACAACACCGACCCGTTCAAGCACCGCCTGTTCGGCGTCAACGTGGCGACGTTCCAGCCCGGCGACACCATCAAGGGTGCTCGTCGCGACTGGACGGCCTCCGCTGCCGGCTCGTTCGAGATCCGCGACGAGGCGGCACCCAGCCTGCGCATGTGGGTGATCGCGGAGCCCAACGTCGCCGCCATCGCCTATCCGAATCTGAAGGGTGAGTTTTCTCTGACCATCCCCGCCGAGGGCAAGTACACCGTGCAGGCGTACTTCGCCGGCAAGAAGGTCGGGCCCGCCATGCCCATCGAGGTCAAGGCCGGCGACTTCGAGCTGAAGGAAGCGCTGAAGGTCGCCGAGGAGAAGAAGGCGGAGAAGAAGGCGGACGACAAGGACAAGGAAAAGGACAAAGGCAAGTAATGCTGCTGTCTCGCTTCTGGTACGTCGTGCTCGGGCTCTTGCTCGGGGTGGCGGCGTTCGTGCTGTTCTTGGCCGCTGGCATGTACAACCGCGTCGGGTCCCGCGCGATGGGCGAGGCCCTGTCGAGCGACTCGCAGGTCGTGTCGTGGTACCTGGGCAACGACGCGCGTCAGCGCTCAGCCCAGCTGATCGCCTTCGCACTCGACCCCGACGTCGGGAAATTCCTGCAAAAATCCAGCGACTCGGACGCGAAGGTCCCGGAAGAGGCGCGCGACAAGGTGGGCGCCGCGCTGCGCAAGGTGAACGCCCAGGTCCAGGCCGAGTTCGGCTTCGACGCGGTGTTCGCCGTCGATCAACATGGCCGGGTGGTGGCCCACGTGGGGTACGAACAGGCCGCCGGGATGGAAGACTTCGAGCTCGGCGGGTACCCGGTGGTGGCCGACGCGCTTCACGGCTTCATCCGCGACGACACCCTGGTGCTCGACCGCATCTATCGCGTGGTGACGCGCCCCGTCGAGGTCGAGGCCGGGGGCTTCCCGGCTGGCGCCATCGTCGGCGCGCGGATCATCGACGACAAGTTCGCGCGCGAGCTGTCGAGCCGCACGGGCGCCGCCGTCGCGTTCTACACCAAGGGGCAGCGCGTGGCCGCGGGCGCCCCCGAAGGCTTCGACAAGGCCCAGCTCGATCAGATCGTGAGCGACCTGGGCACCATCGAGAGCGACGCCGACTACACCGAGAAGGGTCGCAGCGGCATCCGCACCATCGGCGGGTTGGGGCTCGGGGTGCAGTACTCGCGCTTGCCCGGTGAGGCGTGGGAGTTGGGCGCGGGGTTTGCCGTGGGGCGGCTGCCGGCCCGCGTGAACGGACCCTTGGGCTTCTTCAAGCAGGCCGACGACAAGGACAAGAAGGGCGTGCCGGTGCCGCTGGTGGCGGGCATCGTGATCGGTGCGATGTTCCTGGGCCTGCTCTTCTCCATCTTCGAGCACTCACGTCCTTTGGCGATCTTCCGTCGCGAAGCCGCGAAGATGGCCAAGGGCGAGGTCGACCAGCTCGCGCCCAGCAAGTTCCGCGGCATCTACCGCAAGATTGCCTCGGACCTGAACGACGGCGTCGACAAGGTCGCCGCCAAGGGCGGCGTGCCCCGCCGCGCCGCGGATTTGACCCAGGTGCTGGGTGATCTGCCCGCAGAGCCCCAGATGAGCGCGTTCTCGTTCCCGGGCGACGCGCAGCCGTCCACCCCGATTGCGTCGGCACCCGTGAGCCTCGAGCCCACGCTGCCCTCGGCTCCGTCGCAGCCGCGCTTGCCCAAGCCGCCGCCGCGGCACGGCGGCGCCCCGCCGCCCCCGCGGCCTCAGCCGTCGGCGCCGAGCGCGGCGTCCACCCCCGAGGCGGTCCCCAGCTCGGGGCAGAGCGAGGCCGCCGACTGGCTGGCGGTGTACGAAGAGTTCGTGGCGCTCAAGCAACAGTGCGGCGAGAACACCGAGGGCTTCACCTACGAGAAGTTCGAGCAGACCCTGAAGAAGAACCGCGATGCGTTGGTGCAGCGCCACGGCGCGGCCAAGGTGAAGTTCAGCGTCTACATCAAGGACGGCAAGGCTGCGCTCAAGGCGAGCCCCATCAAAGCATGAGCACGCGACGCGCACGGGCCTGGCTGAGCGCTGCGGCGGTGTTCGGCGCCAGTCACGCTGCGCACGCCACGGACGTGCAAGACTTTCCCGATACCGGTACCGAGCCGCTCGGTCGCGCCGGGGCCTGGGTGGCCCGGGCGTCCAGCCCGCTCGCCACCTTGCAGAACCCGGCCGGGCTGGCCGGTCAGAAGTCGGGCGTGCTGGCCAACGTTCATCTGGTCCTGAACAAGGTGTGCTTCCAGCGCCAGGGCGACGGCGAGCGGATCCGTGTGGGTCAGAACGGGCTTCGATACCCCGAGGTCTGCAACGACAACCAAGGCACCCCCACACCGCTGCCCGCGGTGGCGGGCGTGTTTCGCGCCACCGAGCGGCTGGGCCTCGGGCTCTCGGTCGCGCCGCCGAACGTGTACGGCGCGCTGCGCTTCCCTGAGACGGTGCGGATCCGCAACGACCAGGGCGCAAAGCCCGAGCTGCCTTCACCCCAGCGCTACATGCTGATCGAGCAAGACGGCCTGGCGCTCAACACCACGCTCTCGGCGGGCTTCGAGCCTGCCAAGGGCTTCCGGGTGGGGCTGGGCTTCGTGTGGGGGTTCGCCAGCTACAAGCTGGCCAACGCCAACATGAGCCTGTCGCCGTCGGCGGTGAATGGGGTCTACCAGGATCCGGTGACCGAGGACGTTCGCGCCGAGCTCGACGTCGCCGATTGGTTCATCCCGGGGGCGACCTTCGGGATGCTGTACTCGCCGAGCCGCAACCTGGACCTGGGCGTGAACGTGCTGATGCAAGACGCCTTCGACGCCCACGGCGATCTGACCCTGAAGGCCAACTACTGGACCAACAACGGCACCGCCGATGACCCGGATCTGACCGAGTCGAGCCAGGTCGAGAAGGGCCTCGGGCACTTTCGCGTCGCCAACCCCCTCGAGGCGCGCATCGGCGCGCGCTTCCACCAGCCGCGGCGCCAGCGCGAGAGCGCGACGGGCGTTCGCGACCCCCTCGCGGACGACGTCTTCGACGTCGAGCTGGACGTGTCGTACACCAAGAACAGCGACTACGACCGCGCGCAGCTGCGCTTTCCCGCGTCACCCGCCGTACCGGTGAAGGGCACCGCCAACGGCGCGGTCGTCCCCGAGAACAACGACATGGAGTTCAGGGTGAAGCGCGACAGCGTGGGCGTCCGCCTGGGGGGCGACTATGTGGTCATGCCCGCGCGGCTGGCGGTTCGTGCTGGCGGCTTCTGGGAGCCCAACGTCCAGAACGACGAGTACGCCAACGTATCGTTCTTGGCCAGCCAGCGCATCGGGCTGTCGGTGGGCGGAACGTATCGCCTGTCGATGGTCGACATCGAGGTCGGCTACATGCACGTGTTCTTCAGCGAGATCGACAACGGGGACCGGGGCAAGCTGCTGGTGGTCAGCGGTGACGCCAACGCCAACCCGCCCTATCGCTCGCCGTATGGCATCAACAGCGGGCGCTTTCGCCAGAGCGTGAACGTGTTCTCGGCCGGGGCCACGCTGCGCTTCTGAGCGTGCCCGGGCGATGGCCACCGACTCGATCTGGACGTGTCGCGCGGGGTTCGAGCCGGACCTAGCCGAAGAGCTGGCCGGCGGGCGAGTGATCGCGCCGGCGCTGTGCCGCGGCCGCGAAAAGCCGGGCACGCTGCCGACCTTCGGCCGACAAGGGCTGCCGATCTTCGCCGAGACCCGCGCCCGCGTCGAGCAGTGCCTGCCCCGGGTGCGCGAGCTTGCCGGAGACGGCAGCTTCGCGCTTCACGTGTGGGTCCCCGACAGCGACGCCGGCAACGCCCTGACGGGTCTGGCCGATCGCATCGGGCGCGAGCTGCGCACGGGCCTGGGAGACGCCGCCGCTCGCGAGCGGCGCGCCGACCGTTTGGCACCCGGTGAGCCACTGGTGCAGATCGCCGTCACGGCAGAGGACCAGGCCTTCATCGGCGCTTCGGCGGTGAGCGAGGTGGCGTCGACGTGGCCCGGCGGGCGGGCACGCATGAAGCTTCCGCCCGGCGCCCCGTCACGCGCCACCGCCAAGCTTCTGGAAGCACTGACCTGGGTGGGCCACGGCCCGGGCCCCGGCGAGGTGTGCGTCGATCTGGGCGCCGCCCCCGGCGGGTGGACCTTCGCGCTGCTCGCCCGGCGCGCGAGGGTGATCGCCGTGGACCGTGCCGCCATGGCGCCGGCCATCGCCAAGGACCGACGCCTGCGTCACGTTCGCGGCAACGCCTTCGAGTACCGGCCCGACGAGCCGGCGGACTGGCTGCTCTGCGACATGGTCGAGCGGCCCGCCCAGGTGGCGAAGCTGCTCGCGCGCTGGGGGCGCGAGGGCATGGCGCGGCTCGTGCTGTCCAACCTCAAGCTGCCGATGAAGAAGCGTGTCGCCGCCGTGGCCGAGGCCTGTGGCATCGTCCAGGGTGGCGGCTGGAAAGGCGTCCGAACGCGGCAGCTCTACCACGATCGAGACGAGATCACGCTGTTTGCGCATGCCTGACGCAGGCCTTGGGGCCGGCGCTGCGCTTTGCTAGGACACTCGGACCCATGTCCGAACCGCGACTTCACAACGTCCTCATCATCGGCTCTGGCCCGGCGGGGCTCACCGCGTCGATCTACGCGGCGCGCGCCAACCTGAAGCCCTTCTGCGTCGAAGGTTTCAATGCCGGCGGGCTCATCCCTGGCGGGCAGTTGATGTTCACCACCGACGTCGAGAACTACCCCGGGTTCCCCGAGGGGGTGACCGGTCAAGAGATGATGGCGAAGTTCCGCGAGCAGGCGGAGCGGCAGGGCACCGAGATCGTGACGGCCGACGTTCAGAAGGTCGACTTCTCGTCCCGCCCTTTCAAGATCTGGGTGGGCGAGGACGAGAACGAGCTGCACCTGGCCAAGACGGTGATCATCGCGACCGGCGCCCGCGCCAACTATGTGGGGCTCCCGAACGAAGAGAAGCTGAAGAACAAGGGCGTCAGTGCCTGTGCCGTGTGTGACGGCGCGCTCTACCGCAATCAGGCCGTGGCCGTGGTGGGCGGCGGTGACACGGCGATGGAAGAGGCGAGCTACCTCGCCGGCCTGTGTTCGAAGGTCACGCTGATCCATCGCCGCGACGAGTTCCGGGCGTCGAAGGCCATGCAGCAGCGGGTGACCGCGAACCCGAAGATCGAGATCCTCTACAGCCACGTGGTGGACGACGTGCTCGACGTGTCAGCCGACAAGGTCACCGCCGTGCGGGTGAAGAGCGTCAAGACCGGCGAGGTTCGCAGCATCGAGATCGGCGCGCTGTTCGTCGCCATCGGGCACACCCCCATGACCGAGCTTTTCAAGGGGCAGCTCGAGCTTCAGCCGAACGGCTACTTGAAGGTCGAGCCGGGGAGCACCCGGACCAACGTCTCGGGAGTATTCGCCGCGGGCGACGTCGCCGACTGGACTTATCGCCAGGCCGTCACCGCCGCGGGCACCGGTTGCATGGCGGCGCTGGACGCGGAGCGCTGGCTTCAGGCGAACGACCACTGATGACCCTGCCCCCCGAGCCGGATCCGCACGACGAGCTGCGCGAGCTGGCGGCGGCGCTCGCCGCGCACGCCGAGTGGCAGCAGGTCACCGGTGCCAGCGGCCTGCCCGCAGCCACGGCCGAGCTGGCGCGGTCGCGGCGGGGCACGGAGGTCTCGGCGCCGGTGGCGACGGGTGCCCCCGCGGCCGCGGCGCCGGTGTCCACCCGGCCGGCGGCGCCGCCGAAGCCGGCGGCAGTGCTGCCGGGTCCGGTGATCGAGCCCACCGAGCGCGCGCGTCAGCTGGCGGTGATCGCGGCAGAGGTCAGCGAGTGCGTCGCGTGCGGCTTGCACTCGACCCGCACGCAGACGGTGTTTGCGCGCGGGTCGGGCGCCGCGGGGCTGTGTTTCGTCGGCGAGGGCCCCGGCGCGGAAGAAGACGCGCAGGGCCTGCCGTTCGTGGGTGCGGCGGGCCAGCTGCTCGACAAGATGATCGAGGCGATGGGGCTGACTCGCGACGAGGTCTACGTCGCGAACATCGTGAAGTGTCGCCCACCCAACAACCGCAAGCCTTCCCCCGACGAGATGGCCGCTTGCGTGCACTTCCTCGAGCGACAGCTGGCAATCTTGAACCCCGAGGTGATCGTGGCGCTGGGCGCGACGGCAGTGCAGGGGCTGCTCGGCACCACCGAGGGCATCACTCGGCTGCGCGGCAAGTGGAAGCTCTACAAGGGCCGCATCGCGGTGATGCCGACCTTCCACCCTGCCTACCTGCTTCGAACGCCCAGCGCCAAGCGCGAGGTGTGGACCGATCTGCAGGCAGTGCTGCGACAGATGGGTCGGGCGCTGCCCCCACCCAAGAAGTGATGGCGCCGTCGCTCGAACGCCTTGCCGGGAAGCGGCTCGAGCGCGTGGTGCGCACGCTGCTGGTCACCTTGGGGTTTTCGACCATCGTTCTGCCCTTCGTCGGTCGGGTGCCCGTGCTGCGTCACCTGGCCTGGCCCTTCGAGACCTGGTTCGCCTGGCAGTGCCACCGCGAGGTCGGGCGCACGTTCTTGCTGTTCGGGCAGGCGATGCCGGTCTGCTCGCGCTGCTTCGGCATCTATCTGGGGCTGGGCCTGGGGGCGCTGATCCTCAGGCCGCGGCTCGACGTGTGGCCGCTGCGGATCTGGGTCGCGTTTGGCGCGGTCGCCATGCTCTTGGACGTGGCGACCGAAGGGCTGGCGATGCGCCCGCCTTCCGGCTGGGTGCGGCTGGCCACGGGCCTGGTGCTCTCTTACCCCGTGGGGGCGGCCCTGGTGCTGGCAGCCCGGGGTGACGAGCCCACTCCGCCGGTCACGGCTTCGGGTGGTTGACCGCCGAAACGTCGTACATCTCGCGGATCACGCTGGCGTAGCGCTCGCGGATGCGATCGCGCCGAGGCTTCAGCGTCTCGGTGAGCTCGCCTTCGGCCACGCTGAGCTCGCGCGGCAAGATGGTGAAGCGGCGGATCTGCTCGAAGCGCGAGAGCCTTCGGTTCACGTCGTCGATGTCGAGCTGGATCAGCGCCCTGAGCTCGGGGTCGCGCGACAGCCCGCCGGGATCCGTGCCTCGGCGGTGGTCCACGGCCCAGGGCTTCACGGTGGCCATGTCCAAGGTCACCAGCGCCACCAGATACCGCTCGCGATCGCCGATCACCACGGCCTGGCTGAGCCAGGGTGAGCGGTTCAAGAGGCGCTCGAGGTTCTGCGGAGCGACGTTCGAGCCGCCGGCGGTGACCAGCAGGTCTTTCTTGCGGTCGACGATGGTCAAGAAGCCGTCGCCGTCCACCCGGCCGACGTCGCCGGTGTGCAGCCAACCCTCGGCGTCGATCACCTCGGCCGAGGCCTCGGGCTGACCGAAGAAACCGCGCATCAGGCCGGGGCCGCGCAGCAGGATCTCGCCGTCTCTCTCGATCCGGGTCTGAACGCCGCTGAGCGGCGTGCCCACGCTGCCGAAGCGGTAATGCTCACGGCGGTTCACGTGGGTGCAGCCGCACATCTCCGTCAGGCCATAGCCCTCGAGCACCAAGATGCCCATGGCGTGAAACCACTCGGCCAGCTCCTTCGAGAGCGGCGCCCCGCCGCTCACCGCAAAGCGCAGGCGCCCGCCGAAGCGGTCGCGGACCTTCGAGAGCGCGATCTTGTCGGCGTAGCGCTGGCGAGCAGCCAAGAGGCCGGAGGGCGAATCGCCGCGCTGGAGCACACGCGAGGTGGACAGCCCAATGCCCACCGCCCAGCGCCAGAGCCGCTCTTTCACCGCACCCTCGGCGCCGGCGTTCTCGGTGGCCACGCTGAACACCTTCTCGAAGAGCCGGGGCACCGAGGCGAAGAAGGTCGGGCGAACCTCCCGGAAGCTCTCGATCACACGATGCATGCCGTCGGCGAACGCGGTCCGTGCACCGCCCGCGACGCACGCGAACATCACCACCCGCGCCAAGATGTGCGCCAGCGGCAGGAACAGCAGCTGCTCGTCTTCCGGGCCGACCGGGATCGCCTCGAGCAGGGCTTCGACCTCGGCGAGCAGCGCGCCGTGGGTGAGCATGGCGCCCCGGGGAACGCCGGTGGTCCCCGAGGTGTAGACGATGGTGGCCAGATCGTCGGGGCAAAGGCTCGCCCGGCGGCGGTCGAGCTCGGCGCCGGCCTCTGTGGCGGCGGCGGCGGCGCCTGCCTCGCGCAGAGCTTCCAGCCAGCGCCTCACCGGGATGGGGGGCGCGCCCTCGCGCGGGATCGGGTCGAGCGGCGCGGAGGGATCGATCACCACCACGTCTTCCAGGGTGCCGAGCGCCGCACCCGCGCGGCCGAGCTCGGCGAGCTGCGCCGCGGTCTCGACGAAGGCCCGGCGCGCCCCCGAGTTGTCGAGGATCACGCCGATCTGTTCCGCGGTCGCGGCAGGGTAGACCGGCACGGTGACGGCGCCGGCACCCAGGATGCCGAAGTCGATGAGGCACCACTCTTCGCGGGTGCTCGACAGAAGCAGCACGCGGTCGCCCTTTTCGAGCCCGGCCGCGATCAGCGCGACGGATAGCGCCCGGCTGGCGTCGTGCCACTCGCGCCAGCTCTCGGCGCTCCAGCGGCCGGACTTCTTGCTGCGCAGCGCGACGGCGTCACCGCTGGCGCGAGCGCGTTGCTCGAGCAGTTCCGGAAGGTGCCTCGGGCCCATGAGCCCTCGAGCCGAAGGCTAGAGCCCCATCACGTAGCCGAGGCTCGGCTCGACGACCTGACCGGTGGTCGGGAGCATGTACATCAGGTTGAGATTGAGCTGCAGCCCGCTGTTCGGGGTCAGCGCGAAGACGGCGCCGCCGTTGAGGCCGATGAAGCTCTGGCCGAGCTTCTTGTAGGCGTCGAGCTTCAGCTCGCGGCCGCCGGCGCCCTTGGCCGGTGCGGGGGTGGTGGCACACGTCTGCGGGTTGGCGGCGGCCGAGCAGTCCCAGACCGTCACCGGCAGCTTGGCGTCGATCTGCGCCACGCCGCCGCCGGCGCCGACGTACGGCCGAAGGCCCTTCTTCGCGAACACGTCTTTGCCGAGCCAGTACTTCACCCGCGCTTCGGCGTGGAACGGCAGGAACTTCACGTCCTTGTTCTCGCCTGCGGCGGGGCCGCCGTTGAACGCGTAGCCGAGGCGGCCGCCGACGGTGATGTTGCTGCCCAGCACGCGGTCGAACGACAGCATGATGCGCGCCGTGGCCGGAGCGACGCCGGTCGAAATCTTGTTGGCGATGCCCTGCTGGGGCAGGCCATTGTACTGGTCTTCGGTGCCGGTGGCGAAGCAGGCGAAGCCCTCGTTGTCCTGGCTGTCTTTGGAGCACACGTTGTCACCGCCCACGATCGCCAGATCGTAGGCCGCGTGGATGCCGAGCCAGTTCTTCTTGAAGGGACCGCTGGGGCCGCTGGTGTCGCACTTGCCGCCAGAGCACTTCGCGCCGCTGGGGCAGTCGGCATCCACGTCGCAGGTCTGCCCCTGCTCGCAGGTGCCGTTGTTACACGACAGGCCCGACTGGCACTCGTCGGTGGAAGCGCAGCTCGAGCCCCAGCCCTTGGTGCCCCCGCCGCCCTTCTTGCAGCCGGGGAAGTCGGGCGGACACTCTTCTTGCTCGGCGCAGCGCGCGGGCGGATCTTTGTCGGGGAAGGCCGGCGCGTCCTGGTCGGTCTGGGCGACCACGGCCACCTCGACCGGCTTGCTCTTGGTGCCGAAGGTGTCGACAGCCTCGCCCGAGGCGTCCATGGCTCGGATGTAGAAGCGCAGCGTTCCCGCGAGCTGGGTGGCCGAGCAGGGGATCTCTGCCTGGAAGGCGTCCCCCTTCTTGCTCATCTTGACCGTCTTCCACTGCTCGCCGCCGAACTCTTTGTATTTCAGCTCGGCCTTGGTGGCCTCTTCTTCCGACGTGCACGAGATCGGAACCGGGCGCCGGGTCTGGACCTCGGTCACCTTGGGCTCGCACTCCATGCCGCCCGAGGCGTCGGACTTCGGGGGCTTCTTGCCGCCCTCGCCGCCCTCGCCGCCCTTGCCGCCTTCGCCGCCCTTGCCGCCTTCGCCGCCGGCGCCGCTGGCGCCGCCCGACTGCACCTCGGCGAAGACCTTCTTGGTCTCGGGGGTCGCCAGCGCGTCGTCCAGCCCGACCTTCGCGTCGGCCGCGACCGCCTTCTGGAACGCTTCCTTCGCCCCCTTGAGGTCGTTCTTGCCGCTGCCGCGCACGATGCCGACGTACATCCACGCCTTGGCAATCACGCTGCCGCTGCACTTGTCGCCGCAGGCGTTGATCGTGCCGGTGAGCGTGGCCTCGGCCTTGTCGAAGTCCGTGGCCAGGTAGTGGACGTTGATCGCCTCGTCGATCTTCTTGGTCGCGGCCGCGTCCCGCGGGGCCGCGGTGGCGGTGGCTGCGGCGAGCGCCACGAGGGCGGCGGTGATGAGCTTCAGGAGCGGTCGGCGATACACGGGGCTGTTCTCTCCGTAGGGTGTTCGGGGTCGATCGAAGCTGGGCTTTCGCCGGGGCGGTGCTCCCGGTGCCCCGGGCGGGGGCGCCATCGAAGCCGCTCAGGGGCGGCCGGGGCCGGGCGGCGCGGACATCAGTTATTCTGGGTCTTCGGGCAGCCTTCTTTGGTGCCCTCGGTGCGCACGAACTGAACGCGGCGGTTCAGCGCCATGTTCTGGTCGGAGTTGTTCGGGACCAGCGGCCGCTCGAAGCCGTAGCCGTGCGAGGTGAGCCGGCTGGCGCTGGTGCCGCGGGACACCAGGTACTTCATCACGGCGCCGGCGCGCTTGTCGCTCAGCGTCTTGTTGTACTTGGCGCCGCCGCGGTTGTCGGTGTGACCCTGGACCTCGAGCTTGATGTCGGGGTTCTTGGCGAGCACTTCGACCACCGCGTCGAGCACGGGGTGGCTCTCTTTCCGGATGACCGCCTTGTTGTACTCGAAGTGGATCTGCTGGGTGATCTTCACCTCGCAGTCCGTGACCACGACTAGCGCCGGCTTCGCCGGGCAACCGAGCGGCTCTTGCGTCGCCGAGCCGATCTCGTTCGGACACTGGTCCTTCAGGTCGGGGACGGTGTCCTTGTCGTTGTCGGGATCGGGGCAGCCGTCTTCGTCTTCGTAGCCGTCCGGGTCTTCCGGATCGTTGATGCACTTGTCCTTCGGGTCGAGGATGCCATCGAGGTCGTTGTCGACCTCGGGGCAGCCGTCTTCGTCCAGGTACTGATCTTTGTCTTCGGGCTCGAGCACGCAGGCATCGACCGAATCGGTCATGCCGTCGCCGTCGGTGTCCGGGTCGTCGGGGCAGCCGTCTTCGTCCTTGAAAGCGTTGAAATTCTCGGGCTCGTCCGGGCACGCGTCGGCCGGGTCGAGGAAGCCGTCCCCGTCGCGATCGCCCGGCGCGGGCTTGGGCTTCGGCTTCATTTCGACGAAACCACGCTCGGCGCAATATTGCGGAGGCGAGAGGAAGACGGCCGCGTGGGCGTTCGGCTCAGCCACCCAGAGGTGGCGCTTGGCCTTCGAGATGAAGCCCTGGTCGAGCTCCATTGCCGCGAACTTCAGGTGGCTCTGCGCGGTGGCCAGCTCGCGCGGGGCGCAGCGCACGGCGCCGTTGCGCTCGGCCTGATCGGCGACCTTCGACAGGCCCTCGATCTGACCGCGCAGCTTGGGGCCCGCGGCACAGGCTGCCATCAGGCCAGCGGGCACCGCGAGCGCCAGCGCCCAAACCAGTGCGCGACTCATCGCCCACCTCCACGATGTGCTTCGCGCGACAGGCGGATGGCCTTGTCGGCGTATTCTTCTGCGACCTCGGCGAGATTGGACGCATCGCTGTAGTCGGCCGACGCCGCCTCTTCTTGCGCCTTCTCCAAGTGCTGCTGCGCGTAGAAGAACTCGTACGGCGCCAGCTTCTCGGCACCGAGCTCGCGCGCCTCTTCGAGGCGGCTTGCCGCCGAGTTCGCCTGAAACACGTAGAGCGTGTGCCCGCAGCCGCCGAGCGACGCGCCAAGCCCCACCAACCCGGCGCATGCGATCGCTCGCAAACTTCCCCGACCGAAGCTCAGTTCCCTGGTCATCCGTTGCCCTCGGCTGGACAGCCGAAATTCGCTACGGGGACGCTACCAACCGACGGATTGAGGCGTCAATAAGCACTGGACGGTGAGTCCGGATTGGAGCGGAGATCGGCGTCATCGGGTCGTGCCGCGGCCCGGGCGCGGGGAGCACCGGGGCGAGGGACCGAGCGGGGAACGGGGCCGTGGCGGCCCTCAGATCTTCCGGAAGACCCCGATGACCTTGCCCAGCAGCATGGTGGGCTTGAAGTCCGTGGCGCGGACCAAGATCGGTGCCATCTGCGCATTGGCCGGCTGGAAACGGACGTAGTCCCGCTCCGGGAAGTAGTACTTCACCGTGGCTTCGTCGCCGATCAGCGCCACCACGATCTCGCCACGGTCCGCCGTGGCCTGCTTCTTCACGAAGATGTAGTCGCCGCTGAAGATCCCGGCGTCGATCATGCTGTCGCCGGTCACTTTGAGGCCAAAAACGTCCTTCCCACCCCGCACCAGCATCTTGTCGATGCGGACGTTGTCGATCACGTTTTCTTCGGCCAAGAGCGGCGCGCCCGCGGCCACGCGCCCCAAAATGGGCACGTCCATCAGGTCGTCCGCGCTGGGGGCGGCCGGCTTGTTCTTGGGGTCTTCGACGAGCTTGAGCGCGCGGCTCTTCATGTCCTCGCGGCGCAGGTAGCCCTTGCGCTCGAGGGCCCGGAGGTGATCGTTCACCCCGTTCGTCGACTTGATGCCCATGTGCTCCCCGATTTCGCGCAGGGTGGGCGGATAGCCGCGTTCCTCGATCGAGTGACGAATGAAGGCCAACGTCTGCTCTTGGCGCTTCGTGAGTCCTTGCATGGTGGGGGTAGGCTACTGAACGGCCGTGCGGGCGTCAAATGTCCTACACAGTTTTCCCACAGCACCCGGAAAAAACCGGCCTTTTCTCGGGCGGCGACCCCGCCGGCGGCCCGGCCCGCCCGCGGCCGCGCTGCGCGCCCGGCACGCTGCGGGCGCGCAGCAGCCACGCCTGTCGCTGTGCGCGCGCTCAGAACTTCCCGCTGACCGAGAGGAAGGTGAGCTTGTCGGTCGTCTCACGCAGCCGGCCGACCAGCATCCGCACCACGCTCCAGAGGACCTCGTAGGCCAGGTCCTTGTGCAGGAAGAGCAGGTCATCGAAGCCGTCTTTCGCGATCGCGAGCAGGCGACAGCGCTCGTGGACGCGGGCGTCGGCCGAGCGGGGGGACTCGTCGAGCAGGGCCATCTCGCCGAAGACCTCTCCGGGCCCCAGGACGGCGAGCGCTTCTTCGCCCATCCCCGGGACCTCGCGGCTGATCCGCACCTTGCCCTCGAGGATCAGGTACAGCTTGTCCCCGGCGTCGCCGTGCTGAAAGATCTTGGTCCCGGTGGTGTGGCGCTCTTCGGTGGCGACCTTGGCGATCAGCTCCAGGGCCTGGGGCTTGAGGCCCGCAAAAAGCGCCACTTTGCGCAGTTGCTCGACGCGGTCCTCGCTCACCGGTCCCGGACTCTAGCGCAAAGGTCGCTGGGCGGGCGACTCTCGTGCGGCGTCAGCGGGTGAAGCGCACCGGGAACGGGCTCGTGGTCTTGACCAGGGGCTGGCCGTCTTTGTCCACGCCCACGTTGTACTGCATGCGCATCGCGCAGCTCTTCGCCAGACGCCCGAACCCGTGTCCCGGGTCCGAGAGCACGGTCACGCTCTTGGCTCGGCCGTCCGTGCCCACCGTCACGCTGATCATCACCGTGGCGTAGTCGATCTGCTCGAAGTCGGCCTCGGGAGGGAAGCCGCAGTTCCAGCTGCGGCTGGTGGGCGAGGCCGGGCGCGAGCCGTCTTTGGCGGGCGCAGCGGGTGGCGGCGCGGCACCCGGCTTGTCGCCCTTGCCGCCCGGGGCCCCGCCGGGTTTTGCACGCGGGTCCTTCACCGCGGTCTTCGACGTGCCCGCGGCCGCGGTGGTGCCCCCGGCGAAGCGGTCGCTGGTCCCGCTCACGAAGCCCTCGCCGGTCATGTCGACGGGCTCGTTCGGATCCGGCTCTTGGGTGAGGACCTTGCCGGCCTCGGCGGCTGCGGGCGGCGGTTCGCCGGCCTTCTGATCCGGGGCGGCCTCGGGTTTGGCCTCGGGCAGCTTCTCGACCTCTGCCTCTTTTTCGGGCTCGGCGGGCAGCGGGGGGGCGGGCGGCTCGGGCTCTTTCGCGACGTCGATGTCGATGGACGCCTGCTGCCGCTCGAGCACCAGCATGCGGACGTTCTGGGCGAAGGTGGCGACCTCGAACAGCGTCGACGCCATCTTGTAAGCGGCCAAGCCGTGGACCAGCAGGGCGCCGATCAGGCCCAGGGCGACCCCCATGGGCAAGCCGCTTTCCCCCAGCGCCAGCACCGGGCCGAGCGGGTCGCGATCGCGGTCCGCGTACACCGGGGAGCCAGGTTCGGCGAGGGCGGTCATGGTCACTTCGGCTTGGTCGTGTCGACCGGAACCCCCTCACCGGACGGCGTCACTGCGAAGGCAATCTTGGCCACGCCGGCGCGCTTCAGCAAGTCGAGCACGTGGATCACTCGACCGTGCTCCACTTTCTTGTCGGCGCGGATCACCGCACGAAGGTCCTTGTTCTTGGCCTTGGCGTCCTTGGCCAGCTTCGAGATGTCGTCGTCGCTGCCCACGCCCTTCGAGTCGACCACCGTCTTGCCGTCGGCCGCCAGCTCGACGCTGAACACGGTCTGAATGTCTTCTCCGCTGGCCGCCTTCGGCAGATCCATCGGCATGCCCTGAGAGACGATGATCTTCGCCGTGACCATGAAGATGATCAGCAAGACCAGCGTGACGTCCACCAGCGGCGTCACGTTGATGCCGCTGATCAGTCCGTCGTCGTCCTCACCGCCGCTGGCCGCCATGCCTCACTCCTCTTCCTCGGGGTCGCCCTTGCGCGAGCCAGCGCCCGACACGGCCGGGGCGTTGCCCGACTCGACCGCGGCGAGGTGAGAGAGCAAGACGCGAGTCAGCGCGTCGGTGTTGGCCAAGATGGCCTTCGCCTGGCGCTGGAACACGTTGTACATGACCACCGCGGGGATCGCGACCGCGAGGCCCACGGCCGTTGCCACCAGCGCCTCGGCGATGGCGAACATCACCTCTTGCGGGGCCATGGCACCGGTGGTCTGCGCCGTCTGGTTCTGGCGGCTCAGCGCCTCGAAGGCCTGAACCACGCCGATCACCGTGCCGAACAGCCCGATGAACGGCGCGTTGTTGCCCAAGGTGCCCAGGAAGGCCAGGCGTCGCTCGAGCTTGATGCGCTGCAGCGCCTGCGCGCCCTGCATGGCCTGCTCGGCGGCCTTGCTGCCCCGATCGGCTTCCAAGAGCCCGGCGGTGACCACGGCGGCCTCGGCGCTGGGCGACGATTCCATGCGCTTGCGGGCGCCGTCGACGTCGTTCGCCCTGAGCCGGTCCCGCAGGTCGTGGGCGAGCTTGGCCAGATCGTCGCGCAGCGACCAGTAGAACCACGCGCGTTCGAGCATCACGGCGACGGAGAGCACACTCAGGACGATCAGGAGCCACATGACCCAACCCGCTCCGAAGTTGGTCATCAGCCGCTGGAGCCACGATACGAGATTCATAACGGTTGTCCTCGGACGCGCGCTGTACGCGCGAAGCAGGCGCTATCTTTAGTGCTGATCGCCGCTCGGGCCATAGCCAAAGGTGAAAACGGCAGTTTTGATGCCAGATCGCGCGGGCGCGGGGGCGTCACAGCTCGTGCGGCATCAGATCGTGGGGTGAACGGAAGAACTGCTGGGGGGAATAGGCGAGCAGGTTCGAGACCCGGCGCATGTAGATGTCGGCATAGGTGGCCACTTGCAGGCCGAAGCCGCTCATCTCGTTCTCTTCTTTCAAGAGCGAGCCCCAGTAGGGGTGGAAGGTTCGGTCGACCCGCTCGTGGAGCACGGTGTGCTCGTGCTCGATGCGACGCAGCTCGGCTCGCAGCCGGTCGATGGCGCGCTTCACCCGGGCCTTGTCCGCCACCCGGTCCACCCCGTCGCCGTTGCCCGCCTTTCCCAGCTCTTTGAACTGCGTCTGGAAGAAGCGCAGCTCGTCCTCGATCTTCTCGCGCTGGTCGTACAGGTCGCGGATCCGCGACAGCTCGGCCGAGCAGGTCTCGAGGGCGGCGATTTCGGCATCCAGCTCTTGGATGATCATGGCGGTGCGCCACGACGTCTCTTTCTTGGAGCGCAAGATGTCGCCGTAGATGTGGTCGCCCACATAGAGCACGCTCGACCCCCGGACGTTCACCAGCCGCTCGAAGTCGGCGAGATTGCCGTTCTCGTAGATGCGCCCGCGTTCGAGCCAGCCCTTGGCGGGGCGCGTGCCGTCGCCTTCGCGCTCCAGGAACGGTTTGCCTTCCATGAACCAGTTGGGCTTCTGCGCGGCGCAGATCACGATGTCGAAGTAGTGCTGCCAGCTCGGGTACTCGGCCAGCGCGCCACCCAGCAGGTACTTCATCACCTGGTCGGTGTAGCTGGTGGGCGAGTTGGTGAGCAGGAAGAGCTTCTTCCCCGCCGACCGGACCTTGTGCAACGTGCGCGCCAGGTCGAGGTCGCGCTCGATGTAGCGTGGGAAGTCGGCGGTCACGTGGGCGTACACCGAACCGTCGCGGTGGGCCTCGTCGATCGATGTGCGCACGTCGGTGAACACGCTGGCGTAGTCGACGTGCTCGCCGCGACGCTCGAGCACGTCCACGATGGCGGAATAGGCCGTGACCTCCGACAGGGCGAAGAGCGTGTCGATCCAGTGATAGCGCGGCGTGTGCGGCCGGATGCGCTTGTGGTGATAGAGCTCGTCCAGCTCTTCTTGCGCGAGCAGGCGCAGCCCGTGATAGCCCTTCAAGACGCCCTTGTGGCGGTCCATCTTCAGCACGTGCCCGAGCTTCTTGTCGACCAAGAGCCCGCGGATCGGGAAGCGCGCGTCGTAGCTCAAGTGCTTCAAGTAAGCGGGGTACCCCCGGCGGACCATGCGCTCGGCGGTCAGATCGATGCTGATCGCGTCCATCTGCTCTTGGTTGTAGATGGCCAGCGTGTAGTCCATGTCGAAGCCGATCCACTCGATGCCGGAGAGCCGCAGATTGCGGTTCACCGACACCCGATCGGCGCGCGCGATGCCAAGCCCTCGCCCACCGTCGGCGGGCATGCCGGGGAAGGGCAAGAGCAGCTGTTTGGGGTGCAAGGGCAACGCTACGACCTTAGCTCAAGTGTGGCTCACTCCGTGGCCAGCGACGATGCCGGCAAGCGCCAGCCGCGGGCCCCGCTGCTCGAACCCGCCGACCAGCGGCCGGCTGGCCATGAAGAGCGGAGTATCCAGATCGACGAACGAGAAGCCGCCGAGCCCGGCGGCGAAGCAGGCCGACGTGGTCATGCAGAGCTCGGTCTCGACCATGCCCCCCACCATCAGCCCGAGGCCCGCGGCCCGTGCGGCGCCCACCATGTCGAGCGCTTCGGCGATGCCGCACTTCATCAGCTTGATGTTGATCACGTCGGCGGCGCGCTCGCGCCCCAGCACGCTCACGGCGCGGGCGTTCTTCGCGCTCTCGTCGGCGGCCACCGGCACTCGCCCCTGCTCGCGCACGCGGCGCAGGCCGTCGAGGTCGCCGGCTGCGGTGGGCTGCTCGAACAGCGCGACCCGGGTCCGCCGGGCGCCCAGCCCATCGAGCACGGCGAGGGCGTCGTCGGCCGACAGCGCGGCGTTCGCGTCCAGAATGAGCCTGGCGCGCGGCGCCGCGTCGAGGACCGCGTCGAGGCGAGCCACGTCGTCGGCGATGCTGCCGCCGCCGATCTTGACCTTGAGTGTGGAAAACCCGTCGGTCGCGGCCTGGGCGGCGGCAGCGCGGGCCGCGTCGACCGTGCCGGTGACCAGCGTGAGATCGGTGGTCAAGCTGGTCTCGGCGCCGCCGAAGAAGGTCCAGAGCGAGAGCCCGGCGCGGCGACAGAGCGCGTCGAGCAGGGCCGTCTCCACGGCGCAGCGCGCTGCGGGGGCGCTGGGCGCGGCTTCGGCCAGCTGGGCGGCGATTCGCCGCCAGCGGCGTGCGTCCTGCCCCACCAGCACCGCGCGCAGGTTGTCGAGCGTGGCCAGGGTCTGGTCCTGCGTCTCGCCGCTGACCACCGGGAACGGCGCCGCCTCGCCCAAGCCCAAGGCCCCGCCTTCCAGCGTCACGCGCACCAGCACGTTCTGGGCCGTCGCTTGCGTTCCCCCGGCGATGCCGAAGGGCGTCGTCAGGGCCACGTCGAGCGGCTCGGCACGGAGCTGGGTGATGGCGAGCATGCGGGACGACGACTAGAGTAGGGCAGCGATGCGTCCGATTGCCATCTTGGTCACGGGGGACCCCGTTCCCAGGGCGCGGTCGGCTCGGGGCAGCTTCGCGGACATGATTCGTGCGACGGTCGGCGATGCCTTTCCCGGCCCATGGCTCGAGCTGGACGCTCGGAGCCCGGCCCCCTGGCCCGAGCGCCAGGCGCTTTCGGCGATGATCGTCACCGGCTCGAGCGCCAGCGTGACCGAGCGGGCGCCGTGGATGCTCGAGACCGAGGCGCGCCTCGCCGCCTGGGTCGCCTCCGGCGCTCCGGTGCTCGGCATCTGCTTCGGGCACCAGCTGCTGGGGCAGGCGCTGGGCGGCCGCGTGGCCCCGAACCCCCGGGGCCGTCAGATCGGCACCGTCGAAGCCCAGCTCAGCGGCGACGACCCGCTGCTCGACTGCTCGTGCCGTCCGTTTCGCGTGAACACCTCACACCGTGACGTGGTGGTCGAGCTGCCACCCGGCGCGCAGGTGCTTGGTCGCACGCCGCTCGACCCCCACGCCTTCGTGCGCTTCGGCGAGCACGCCTTCGGGGTGCAGGCGCACCCCGAGTTCGACGCCACCGTGATGCGGGCCTACGTGGAAGAGCGCAGGGCCATCTTGCGAGACGAGAACCTCGACCCCGATGCCGTGCTGGCCGGGGTCGACGACGCCCGAGCGGGGGCCACCGTTCTTCAGAGGTTTGCGCTGAAGCTCGGCAGTGATGCGTAACGCGCGAGGTGGAAGGCGTCGTCGCCGAACAGCGTCGCGAGGATGTGCATCCGCTTGAAGTACAGCCCCACGTCGTGCTCGTCGGTGACGCCGATGCCGCCGTGCAGCTGGATGCCCTGCCGCGTGACGAACGCGCCGCTCTCGATCACGCTGGCCTTGGCGGCGCTGATCGCGCGCTGTCGCTCGTTCGGATCGGGATCTTGGGCCTTGATCATGGCCAGCATGGCCACGCTCTTGGTCAGCTCGGCCTCGACGAACATGTCCACCGTGCGGTGCTGCAAGGCCTGAAAGCTGCCAATCGGCACGTTGAACTGCTTGCGCTCCATCAGGTAGTTGCGCGTCATCCACAGCACGGTCTGCAAGATGCCGCTGGCCTCGCACACGGTGGCGGCGGCGCCCAGATCCATCAGCGCCGCGAGCAGTGGCCCGGCCTTGCCCACGCCGCCGAGCACCCGATCTGCCCCGACCTCGACGTCCGCGAGCTCGATCATGGCGGCCTTTTGGCCGTCCATGGTGCTGACCGGCTGGACACGCACGCCGGGCAGGCTGCGATCGATCACGAACAGCGACAGGCCGTCGGCGCTGGCCTCGCCGCCGTCGCTGCGGGCCGAGACCACGATCTGGTCGGCGGCGTGGCCGTTCAGCACCCAGCGCTTCTTGCCGCGCAGGCGATAGCCCGCGCCGGCCGGATGGGCATGGGTCCGCACGCTGTGCGGATCGTGGCGGCTCTGCTCTTCCAAGAAGGCGAAGGCCAGGCTCTGCTCACCGGCGAGGGCCGGCGCCAGGAAGCGCTGCTGCTGCTCGGCGCTGCCCGCCTCGGCCAGGGCGCTGCCGGCCACGAACAGCGGGATGAGCGGCTCGGGCACGAGGGTGGTGCCCAGCTCTTGCACGATCAGGCCCGCCTCGACGAAGGTCATGCCGGCGCCGCCCACGGCCTCGGGGAACATCACGCCCAGCCAACCGAGCTCGCCCATCTTCTTCCACACGGCCCGGTCCCAGCCGAGCTCGGTGTCGCGCAGCTTGCGCATGCGCTCGACCGGCGATTCCTTCTTCACGAAGTCGCGGACGGTGTCGACGAGCAGGGTTTGGTCTTCGGTGAGGTCGAAGTTCATGGCAGCCCCAGGATCATCTTGGCGATGATGTTCTTCTGAATCTCGTTCGAGCCGGCATAGATGGTGGCGGCGCGCAGGTAGTTGAACCCCGGCGCGACCCACTGCTCGCGCGGGGGGACGACGCCGGGCTCGTTGAACCACGACAGCGAATTGTCGCCCATCAGGAACATGAGCAGGTCCATGCAGCCCTGTTGGATCTCGGTGCCGCGGAGCTTCAAGATGCTGGACTCGGGCCCCGGGGCGTGCCCGAGCTTGGCCCCGGCCAGCGCGCGGTAGTTCGCCATGCGCAGCGCATCGAGGCGGACTTCCAGCGTGGCGATGCGCGTGCGGATCACCGGATCGTCGAGCAGCGGCCGACCGCCGGCCAGGGTGTCCCGCGCGATGCGCTTGGCCCGCAGCAGCGCCCGGGCGCTGATGCCGATGCCCGCCACCAGGGTGCGCTCGTGGCCGAGCAGCGCCTTGGCGTAGGTCCAGCCCTGGTTCAGCTCCCCGACCAGGTTCTCTTTCGGAACCCTCACGTTCTCGAACCAGGTTTCGCAGAACGCCGGCGTCCCACCGGTGGTCAAGAAGGGTTTGGCGGTCACGCCCGGCGACTTCATGTCGCACAAGATGAAGCTGATGCCTTCTTGCTTCTTCTTGGCCTCGGCGTTGGTCCGCGCGAGCACGAAGATCCAGTCCGCGTACTGCGCGTAGGTCGTCCAGGTCTTCTGCCCGTTCAGGATGAAGTGGTCGCCACGGTCTTCGGCCCGGAGCGCCAGCGAAGCCAGATCGCTGCCGGCGTTCGGCTCGGAGTAGCCCTGGCACCAGACCTCTTCACCGCTCAGGATCTTGGGCAGGTAGCGCTTCTTCTGCGCGTCGTTGCCGAACTGGATCATGAGCGGGCCGACCATCGCCAGGCCGAACGGCGACAGCCGCGGCGTGCCTGCCAGCTCCAGCTCTTCGCTGAACAAGAAGCGGCGCGCGGCGTCCCAGCCGGCGCCGCCCACTTCCTTCGGCCAGTGCGGCGCGGCCCAGCCTTTGCCCGCCAGGATCTTGTGCCACTCCATCACCTCGGCGTGGGTGAACTCGGCGTCCATCTCGGCCTTGGCGGCCAGGTGCGGAGGCAGCGCGCTCTTGATCCAGGAGCGCACTTCGTCGCGAAACGCGAGCTCTTCGGGGCTGAACGAGAGGTCCATGGCGGCCGCGCTTATAGCACGGCGCGCCATGGTCTCGGCACGCGTTCGCCGCCCGGCGCACTCCCGATCGGTTCTCGTCAGGGCGACCTGCAGCGTCCGGCTCAGGCGCGAGGCGACCGGACCGGGGTCGAGGCGCGAGGCCCGTCTCTTGCCGCCACGGGCGCATCACGCCGCGGCCATCGGGGGCGGTGACCGGGGTGGCGTGACCGGGGAAGGTCACGCTGCGCCACAGCGAGAGCAGCGTGTACGCGATGCGACGCA